>NZ_JRMS02000040.1:0-525 GCF_000762925.2 Helicobacter sp. MIT 03-1614 | reverse complement strand
AAAAAGGAGACACAATGAAAACACTAGAAGAAATTAAGGCTATGGATAGAAAGCAAAGAAATGCTCTTCAAGAAGAGTTATATGCACTCATTGAAACAAATGATATAGAAAGGGTAAAGGCATTTTTACAAGAATATCCCTTACAAGAGAGTTTTTATGAGGCAAATATTAAAGACGGCAAATACAAGCTTTTTTTATTTCAAGTAGAATATGTCCTTGCCAAAGCAGCAATGGCGTATGAGAAATATAAAGACCCTGCAATGATAGAGTTTTTACAAGAATGGGGCTTAAGGATTGATTACCACCACAATGGATATGGAAGGAATGCCTTGACATCATACATTGAAAAAGGTGGCGAGGATGAAGTAGTCATCAAATATCTTTTAGATAAGGGCTTAACTTGTGAGAAAAGAGGAGATGATGGTTATGGCTGGACTTGTATGCATTGGTGGGCTAGGCGTAATGATTATAAATCAATTGAAATTGCGGTTACCAAAGCAGGAGCAAATGTAGATGTGTTAGACA
>NZ_JRMS02000039.1:0-562 GCF_000762925.2 Helicobacter sp. MIT 03-1614 | reverse complement strand
CGTAAAAACCCCTTACGCCAACAACAGCTCACAGCCCTAGCTAAGAGCATAAAGCCTGATAGATTTGGTATGCTCCCATACATAGATGAGATAATGGGAGTAGATTGGGTAATGGATTTGAATATGTTATATGGGTATGCCATAGATGGAGATGGATATAATATAGAAGCATATATTAAGGAGATAGATGAAGGCAAACTCCTAGACCCAAGAGATCCTAAATCCACAAAGCAAACACGATTAGAATTTCGCAAAAGAATAAAATCTATTCCTCATCTTAGAAGATACCATTTAGATTTTCCAAATGACTGGACACAAAAAAAGGTAGATTTGTATATAGATTCTATGCTTTTAGAAGCTAAGATTATGGCAGTTACTCCCCCACAAGGCTATCCTAATGCACCTACTTACTATATCCCAGAGTATTTAGATGAACTCTATGAAGCAGGTAAGCTTGATAAATTGCTCAATCCCACTATCCCAGCTATATATAGAGAATCTTTCCCACAAGAATTACGTGATAAAATAGAATGGTATGCTAAAAAGCATCATATTAAATAAA
>NZ_JRMS02000006.1:0-159288 GCF_000762925.2 Helicobacter sp. MIT 03-1614 | reverse complement strand
GTTTCAAATTCACGCTTATCACAAAATAACACATTAGGATTTTGTTTATCTGCATAAAACATCTTGCCACCACAGCATACATCAAGGATAGGTTTCATTTTGTATTTCCCTTTTCTTGCCTTCATTCTACAACATTAGTTTGATTTGTTTCCCTTTCTTGCAATTTAGAAAACCAATCCATAATTGCCTCGCGCTGATAGCAAACCTTGTTTCCTACCTTGAAGAATGGTATTGCGTAGTCTCCATCGTTTTTCTTGCTTTTACGTGTTCTTAGTTTGGATTGTGTAGCCACGCTGATACCAAATTCTATCTCAAATTGTTTTGGACTTAGCACAGCTGGGTTGTTAGGCTCTCTCCTCGTTCTTACCAACATATTATCTCCTTTTTATATCTGCTATTAAGATATTAAATGATATTATTTTAACTATACCTAAAGAAAATTAACAAATTAATTTGTTAAGATATAATTATGTTAAAAATACGCAAGAGGAAATTATGGAAACAAAGCAGACAGAACAAATCAATAAAGCTGAAAAGTTGCGTAATCTACGCTTATTTTTTGGAATCTCACAAAAAGAGTTTGGTAAAAAGCTTGGTTATACAAGAGAAACACTAAATGCCTATGAGCGAAAAGTCAATCCTGTGCCACCTATCTTAATTGAAAAGATTAATAAAACTATGGGGATAGGGCGAGAATATTTTGAAACTGATATGACCCTACAAGAAGCAGTAGAGAAATATCATATAAAACCTAGCGATATTGATATGCTAGGTGATTTTGGTGAGACAAACTGCTTTGTCTATGATGGCATTGAAAATTATGCTAAAAATACTTCCATAGAAAAAAATAATCTAAAATTACATTTTTTTGAGCTACTTTTTAGGCTAAACTACAAGTCTAGCTATCATTTCATAAGACTAAATAATACCACCAATGAGCCATTTGCAAGTAATGGAGATATTTTAATTGTGCTAAAAGATACAGCGGCTGTCAATGGAGACTTTGTTATTGTTTGTTTCAAGCGAAGCTATATCATTTTTCAATATTTTATATCTGGGCTTGATGAAGTGTTATTAAAAGGTAACAATGGCATAGAAATTAAATTAAGTGGTAATGACATTGATAAAGTAGAGATTCTAGGGATAATAAAACAAAAGATTGTTGTGTCAATGTAAAAAGTGCTAAAATCCCCTCAAAAGCAGGATTTATAGCAAAAAAAAGAATAGATAAACATTATTTCCACAAAAAATTAATATCACAATTTAATACTTTTATATGCTTAAAACATCAATAAATAGGCACTTTTAGGCTTTAAAATTATTACTACCTTACACACATATATATAAAAAGTGTAGATTTTTACACCCTATAAATACTGCTATATAGGTAATTTTGCACCTTTTGTTTTTTATAAATTGTGTCATAAATACGCGTAAAATAGGGCAGGGCAATTAAAATGTGCTTAGAGCTTAAAATCACACAAAGCATTCAAATAATCCCCATACCATTGCATTAGAATCCTCTGCTGTTGCAGTGTGCTTTTTTCTCGCTCATATGCATATTTAATACTATTTGTCTCTTTATGTGCCAAACAAACCTCAATCACTTCATCACTAATACCCATTTGTAATAATTCAGCTTTATGTAAAGTGCATATAGTTCTAAATGTGGCTCTAAATCCGTGAGTAGTAACCTTGCCTTGCCATTTGCCTTTATTTAGTCGTCTTAAAGCCTTGCTTAGTGTGTCTCTATGAATATGTCCCTCTTTGCTAAGAGCAATAGTAAAAGGCTCTCGCATTTTCATTTCTTTGGCAGGTATGCTCCACACTTTAGTTTCTAAATCTATGTGTTGCCATTTGCTACCTGCAGTATTTGCTGGGCGATTTACACATAGAATCTGCAAATATAATGCCCTCTTAATTTGTTTTTCTATATGTGCTGCACTTAAATCTTGCAAAAACTCACGCAAATCATTCTCTTTAGTCAATGCTGCAAGGCGTGGGTCAATATCATTGTCTATGTAATACCTCTTAATGCTTGGAAATTCTTTTTCTAGCCCTAGTGTTGGGTCATACTCTATATAGCGGTCTTTTAGTGCAGGGGCTAGGATATTTCGCAAGGCAGTCTTTGCTCTTTTAATTGTCTCTAGTCTAGGTAAGCGTGGATTGTTAGAATCAAATATCGTATTAAAGACTGATAGAATATTTGAATACTTAATCTCTCTTGCGTCCAAATGTCCAAAATGAGGCAATAAATGCCTATTACATAAATTTTCTACAACTCTAATTGTTCTTTGAGTTTGTCCTTTTTTACGCTTTTGTGCGATGAAATCCTTGTAAAGATTCTTAAAGAGATACTTGTCTGTATCTAACTCACCACCACTTTCAATAATTCTAAGCTTTTCTGTTGCTTCCTTTCTTGCTTCTGCTACACTATAAATACCTTGCCTAAATCGTTTGAGTGGGATATTTTTTTCCTTATTACCATTTCTCAAACGCAGTGCAAAGGTTTTTGTGCCACTTGGATACACAAACAAGATGAGCTCACTAGGATTGCCTACAACTACACGATATTTCTTTTCTTTTGGTTTCAATTCTCTTATATCCTTATCAAAAAGGATTGTTTTGGCTATGCGGCTCATTACTTACCTCTCTTAAATAAAACTTTTGAGATAGTATAAACAAGTTCCCTTAAAAGTTCCCAAATAAAAAGAAATCAACTGATATTAAACCATATTCAAATGAAAAAATAAAAGCTAAAAATAGTGCTATTTGTGTAGTTTTTGAAAACAAAAAGAAATAAAAGGAAAGTAATCGTGGCAGAGAGGAAGGGATTCGAACCCTCGAAAGCTTGCACTTTACACGCGTTCCAGGCGTGCTCCTTCAACCACTCGGACACCTCTCTATGAGGAGTGAATGTTATCCAAAACTTGCTTAAAAATCACCCCATCAATGCCAAGTTGAGCGATTTTTGTAAGTTGTGAATCTGTTTTAATCACGCATAAAAGCTTACAATCAAGCAAATAATGTTCTATAAGAGATTGATACATTTTAGCTTGGTTGTGTAGGCTTTTATGCAAAATGAGATATTGTGGTGTTAAATTGGCATAAATGAGTAGTTCATCAATAGAGCAAATCATCACTGCATAATTTACCTTATGCTCATAGCAATATTTCCCAAGTATAAAGCCTTGCTCTTTTTTGAGTTTGCTTGTATCAAACCATACTATATTAGAAGAATGGGTGTTTTGTATATCTGCTATATTCGTAATCTTAACAAAATGTTGGTGAGGAATAGCTGGGTGTCCGATAATAATCATTGCGTATCCTTTTGCATACATTCTTTGGAGCAATAATATTTCCCTTGGGATAAAAATGCTTCATTTGCAGATGTATATACACCACAATATGCACATTCTTGCATTTCCTCAATGCTTTCATCTTTAGGTTTTTTGCGAGGTTTGTTATTTTTAAGAATCGGGCGAATAAGTATATACACAAGTAATGCAAGAGTGATGATAATAAGTAAAAATTTCATACTCTCTCCTTTTTATTTAAATACAAAATTTATAAATCACGGCTGTGTTTATAGTAGTAAATACGATTTTCTCGCGTAAAACATTCCTCTATGCTCATACTTGGTGTTTCTTGACGGAATCTTGTGCCTTTATAGAGAAGAAAATATCCCTCACTTTTAAGAAATTTGCGTGAGAGTGAAATAAGCTCTTTAGCGTCCATAAGCGCACGCGAAGTGATGAGGTCAAGATTATTGACTTCAGCAATTGGCACATCTTGAATACGAATAGGACGCACTTGCACATTATTAAGCTCTAATTGTATAATGATATTTTGCAAAAAGCAAGAACGCTTGTTACGCGGCTCAATGAGGATAAAATGCGATTGTGGTTTAGCGATAGCAAGAGGAATTGCTGGGAATCCTCCACCTGATCCTATATCCATACAACTTGTAAAATCATCAATAAATCTTAATGGATAGAGTGAATCAAAAATATTTTCCATCACAGATTCTATGCTGCTCGCGCCTGTGAGATTGTGAATCTTATTCCATTTCAGCAGTTCATCGCCAAAGGTAGTAAAATGCTTATAGCACACTTCAGGCAACATAATGTGGTGTCTTTGAAGTCTCTCTTGTAAATCTATCATAGTATTAGCATCCCATCTCCATAGGAATAAAATCTATATCCTTTTTCCAAAGCAAGTTTATAAAGTTCAAGGCATTTCTCTCGCCCTACCATTGCACTTACAAGCATCATTAAAGTGCTTTTGGGAAGATGAAAGTTTGTGAGCAAATAATCCACGCGTTTAAAACTTTTACTTGGGTATAAGAAAATATCGCACTCTCCTTGTAAAATTTTATATCTTGCATAATATTCTACACATCTTGCACTAGTTGTGCCAATACAAAGCACCTTGTGAGCATTTTGTATAGCAGCAGCACTTTGAGGTGAGAGAGAGAAAAATTCCTTATGTATAAGGTGATGTCGTATATCGGCACTTTCTACGTTCATAAATGTCCCTGCTCCGATATGTAATGTGAGAAAACAAGTCTCAAACTGCGCCTTTATAGACTCTATACTCTCTTTGCTAAAATGCAATGAAGCAGTTGGGGCAGCGATTGAGCCAAGTTGTTTGCTAAAGACACTTTGGTAAAAATGGGCATCTTGGCAAGAATCTTCGCGTTTAATATAAGGTGGAAGAGGGGTATGTCCATATTTTTCAAGCATATCAAGCACTTGTATATATTCAAGTGCGTGTTCATTTTGCATAAAACTTACCACACGTAGTCCATTATCAAGGCATTCTTCGACTTGGGCTATAAGAAATGGGTTTGTAGAATCTGTATTTATGAGAAGTTTATCGCCACATTTTACACGTCCTTTGATTTGCACAAGAAAAAGTGGTATCGCAGAAGATGTTGATTGCAGGGGTTTATGATAAAAAATTTCAAAAGTTTTATCACTTAGTTTTTGTGTGCTGCAATCAAGTTTGTGGGCGTAGATTCTCGCTTTAATCACGCGAGTATCATTAAATACAAGAAGCGTGTCTTTTGGCACAAAATCACAAAAATGATAAAAATCACTATGGATAATACGCCCACTATCTCTTTGATAGATAAGTAATTTTGCCCTCTCGCGAGGATTGGCAGGATTTTGGGCTATGGCTGAAAAAGGTAAGGTATAATCATAACTAGAGAGAGCAAAGTCGCTTTCTTGAATTTTTGGATCAAAATATGTCATAAAGAACTCTCTTTACCCTCTTGTTTTTCTTGTAATTCTGTTTGAGCAATGTCTTCTTCATCTTCTTCCTCATCTTGAGGTTGTGCTGGATTAACAAACTTAAGCACAATAATAGAGATTCCATAAAGTCCCATAAGAGGAATGGCTAAAAGAACTTGTGAAATTACATCTGGAGGGGCAATAAGGGCAGCAATGATAAAAATAAGAACCACCGCATATTTAAAAAAATTCTTTAGGCTTTCATCGGTGATTAAACCTACTTTTCCCAAAAAAAAGCATAATACAGGCAATTCAAATGCAATACCAAAGCCAATAACAAGTCGTGTAAAAAATGTAAAATAATTTTCTGCGGTGATATAGGCTTCAAATTGGTCATTACCAAAGAGCAAAACATTTTTAATAATAAAAGGAAGCACGCCAAGATAAGAAAATACTACACCGATGGCAAACATAGTTGTCCCAAAGAATACAAAGGGAATCACTACTTTTTTTTCGTTCTTATATAAGCCTGGAGCGACAAAAATCCATATCTGCCAAAAAATTACAGGCGTAGAGATAACAAGAGCAGCAAAAAGTGCAGATTTCATTGCGATAAAAATCCCCTCTATCATACCTGAAGCAATGAATTTACCCCTTATTTCGCTTCCTAAAACTTCAACAAGAGGGAGTTTAATAATATGAAATATTTCTTCCCAAAAACCAAAGCATACAACAAAGGCGGCGAATAATACAGAAATACTAATAATAAGTCTTTTGCGCAAGTCTTGTATGTGTGGTTTGAGGTCTTCAAGCATAGCTATGAATCCTTTGATGATGAAGATTGTGTAGATTCTACTATAGAGGGAGAATGCAGAGAATCTACACTAGTTTCCTTAGAATTAATAGAATCTATGGAATTTTGAGGCTTTTGTGTGGCGTATGCAATCTCCCTTGTGGCATCTGTAGGAATTGATTCTTGGATAGTAGGTGTTTGTGCTGCTGCTGAACTTTCATAGCTTATATCGCTATTAAGAGATTCAAGAGTGGATTGTAAATTTTTTGCCTCTTCCGAGAGAACCTCTTTTGTCTCTTGCAATGGTTTAGTGAGAGAATCCACACTTATTTCGCGTAGCTCATCAAGCCTTATATCTTTTGTGAGTTTATTAACTTCACTTTCAAGGGTATCTTTATATTTGAGCGCTTCTTGCTTGATTTCAGAGAGTTGAATTTCTTTATCAAAAGTCTCTTTTGCTTCTGCCATAGTTTTTTTTACGGCGCGGAAAAATTTAACAATATCAACAATAGTTTGCGGGAGTTTGTTGGGACCAAGTGCAATAACTGCTACAATCAAAATAACTAATACTTCAAAAATACCAACACCAAACATACTTACCTCGTTCTCACTCTATTGAATCTACTTGCATAATGACAATAGCATTTTATAATAACTTAGTAATTTTACAAGTTTCTTGCTTGCCCTTTTAGGAATAAAAAATGCTTTTTTTGGTTAAAATTAGAGTTTATTTAGAGATAAAGTGGAGCAGTAATGATTGATACAAAGGCATTGATAAATCAATTTGATGAAATAAAATCGCGACTTGCAATTAAAAAAGTAAGTGAAGAAACATTGAGTGCTCTTAAAGATATGGCTCTTAAATATAAATCCTGCAAACAGGAGCTTGAAGAGTTACAAGCTTTTCAAAATAAAACTTCAAAACTTTTTGGCGAATATAAAAGAGAGCAAAAAGATATTACAGCACTTAAAGTGGCGCTTGATGAGAATAAAGTTAAGATGAGCACTTTAGAATCCACGCTAAAAGAGATAGAATCACATTTAGAAACACTTGCTTATGGGATACCGAATCTACCTGATGATGCCACACCAGAGGGTGAAGATGAGAATGATAATGTTGAAATTAAAAAAGTGCTCTCTCCTCCACATTTTGATTTTGTTCCTAAAGAGCATTGGGAGCTTGGTATTGCAAATGGTTGGATTGATTTTGAAGCAGGAGTAAAACTTGCTAAAAGTCGTTTTAGTGTGTTGCGTGGAATGGGAGCAAAACTCAATCGCGCACTTATTAATTTTATGTTAGATTATAATGAAAAAGCAGGTTTTGAATCTATCGTAACACCCGTAATTGTTAATGCACGAGCACTTTTTGGCACAGGACAGCTTCCAAAGTTTGAAGAAGATATGTTTAAAGTAGATTCTCATTTTTGTGATGAACAAAGTGAGCACGATTTGTATCTTATCTCTACTTCAGAAATTACGCTTACTAATCTCTATCAAGATAGTATTATTCCAAGTGAGGAACTACCTATTATGCTCACAGCTCAAACACCTTGTTTTCGTAAAGAAGCAGGAAGTGCAGGGCGAGATACGCGGGGTATGATACGCCAACATCAGTTTGATAAAGTTGAACTTGTGGCTATTACTCACCCAACCCAAAGTGCAGCAATGCAGGAGAAAATGGTGCAAACAGCAAGCGAGATTTTAAGTGAGCTTAAGCTTCCACATCGTTTAATGCAGTTATGTGGTGGTGATTTGGGCTTTAGTGCAAGTAATACCATTGATATTGAAGTGTGGCTTCCGGGACAAAATTGTTATCGTGAGATTAGCTCTATATCAAATACGCGTGATTTTCAAGCTCGTAGAGCGAAGATTCGTTACAAAGAAAATGGTAAAAATGCCCTTGTGCATACACTTAATGGTTCATCTTTGGCAGTAGGACGCACACTTATTGCAATTATGGAAAATTATCAGCAAGCAGATGGGAGTGTAATGATTCCTGAAGTGCTACAAAAGTATCTATAAAAGTGAGATATTATGGCAGAAGAACAAGAAAATAATGTTGGTGATAACTTAGAAATCCCAGATTCACAAGGTAAAGATGGTATAAATGAGGGAGATTCTCAAAGTGAGGAAACTATAGAATCTGCTGCTGGGCAAAATAAAATTAAGGCTATCATAGGGACGTTTGAATCGCGTTTGCAGCCTTTTTTGCAAATGCTCAAAGAAAATAAAGTCTTAATGATTGGTGTAATTGTTATTTTTGCACTTATTGTGGTATTTTTGATATTAATTATTGTGCTACTCCTTAGTAAAAATACTTCGCAAGAAAAGCCAGAACCTGCACCTATTTCGCGAAAGATTGTTGAGCCAGCACCAATTCTTGGTGCCTCTAAGCGTCCAGAAGTTGATGATACGGAGCTTGGAAATATGTTAAAAAAAGCGAATCTTCTCTATACACAAGGTGATAAGATGGAAGCTCTCAATTTATTTGAAAATATTGCTGTGTATTCCCAATCTATTGCCTATTATAATTTGGGCGTTATTGAAGTCAAAGAGGGCGATTATAAAAAAGCAATTAGTTCTTTTGATGGAGCAATTAATGCAGGAGAAGATATTAGCGTTAGCGCTTTTAATGCTGCTTATAGCGCATATATGTTAGGAGATATGAATCTTTATGAGTATTATTTGGGTATTAGCTCAAGTTATTTATATTACACAGCAAATCAGCCTCTTTATTCTTATCTCTATGGTCTGTTGCAATATTATAAAGGATTTTATTTTGAATCTCTTTCGCCTTTTTTAAATCCAAGTTCAACAAGCTATGCAAAAGAAAGCAAAAAAATGGCTGCAGAGGCATTTTTAGTTTTTGGCGATGAATATAATGCGCTTGCCCAACTCAAACAGGTAGCAACTAAAGATGATAATTTTGCTATTGCACTTTTGCACGCACGACTTGGAGAATATACACAGGCAAAGCAGTATTTATATGAATATCTTGGTTCGCACGTAGGAGATGCACAAGCACTTATGGCATTACAGCTTGTTGAGCTCAAAAGTGGAAATTTTAAAGAAAGCGCACTCATTTTAGAGCGACTTAATGCCAAAGAAGAAGACGCAAAAGTTTTTAACGATTACCCCATTAAAGTCAAATTACGTGATGATTTGTTTGATATTAATCTTGCACAGGAAAATTTTTGGAATCGCCGCTTTGAGCATAATAAAATACTTGGCTACAAGATTCTCTTTTATTATGCGCCTTTTAGAGTTTTTGATGCAAAAAATGCTTTAGCAATTATTGAAGATGGGAATCTTAATGCTTACTCAAACAATATTGAGAGCGCTAAAAGCACCTTACAAGAGGGACAAAAAGTCTCACAAATTAATCGTTCTATTGCACAAGATTTGCGCACTTTAGCCTTTAATCAAGATATTAGAGAAACCATTAAATCAATGGAATCTTTGCTTAAAGCTTATCCAAATCATTCAATCTTGCATTATAATGTGGGCTTACTTTATGCACAGATGAGCGATTTTGACAATGCGTATTTGCATTTTATTCGTGCTTATCATCTTGATAGTAATGATACAATGTCGGGCATTTTTGCATTAATGTGTGCAGAACTCACTTATAGAGATACTTCGCGTCTTAGTAATTCAATTTCTAATGATTTAGCAGAGATTAATTATACAAGCAAAATTGAACATAATTTTTTACTTTCACTCTTTCGTTATACTGGTAATTCTCCTTCAGATTCGCTATCTTGGCTTAATAATATGCAAAGCGAAGCTTTACAGGATAGAAAGCCTATTTATTACGCGCTTAATGCTGTGTATGGTATTTATACTGCGAATGCAAATCAAATTGTGAGTGCATTTGAGGGGATAAAAAAGATTTATACAAAAGATGTTGTGGCAAATACAATGTATGAGTTAGGCAAGCGATTTGGCAGCAATTTAAAAGATTTTGCCTTGCAAATGAATATCATTTATAAAGAAAAAAATCTTGATATGCGTTCAATTTATTATGGTCCCTCTCTTGCACGTGAATTGTATGTTTATGTAGGCTTTGTAACAGGTTCTTTGCGTTCCGTGCAAGAAGAGCTAGAGGCGAAGCTTGTAGTAGAAACTCGCACAAGTAATGGTATTTTGCAGGCATTAGCACTTTCAAATATCTACAGCAATGATTTTGAAAAAGCTTTCGCATTTTATAATTCATTGCTTGATGATTTGCACGAAGATGATTCTCAAACACGTTTTTATGCTGCGATTGCAGCTATGGGGGCAGGTCACCACGAAAATGCGGTGGCCCTCTTGCAACTCTCAAAGATAGAATCCGCGACTAATTTTGAGGCACGATATGCGCTTGGATTGCTCTATCAAGAAGGTAAAAATATGAAAGCTGCGACACAGCATTATGATAAAATTGCAAATACAGATTTTGAATCTGAATTTTTTGATTTTGATATTGATACAAGCGATTTGCTTGATACAGATAAGCAAGCAAACAAGGATACATAGCCTTAAAGAGCTAATTTGATTTATTTTTGTAGCATTTGCGGCGTGCGCGCTGGGCTTTGCGTTGAGCAAGGAAGATTCTATAATTTGTCTGCCACCAAAGATAATCTTTAATATGTCTTTTTTTAAGTGCTTTATGAGTTATGTCTGCATTTGGCGCAAGAGATTCTACAATATGCAATGATTCTTCAATGATTTGTTCTAAATCTTGAAATTCATTTTCTTCTTGTTCTTTTTCTTTGGCAAGGATTTCAAGTTTATCAAGAATCTCTTGAGGCATAAGTTCTCGTTCAGCTTTTGTGATATGGAGCAAAGGTGTAAGTTCTTTTCTATCCTGTGCTGTTAAAACAACTTTATGCTTTGACATATTTTCTCCCTCATTTTAAGCTTCTATAAGATTACGATATTATATAAAACAAAGTTATACAAAAAACCAAAACTTCATAAAAATGAATAAGAAAATGGTATTTTTGAAAATATTATGAAAATAAAATGTAAGATTTGGCACTTTTGGTGCTAATTTTATACAAAATTTAATTTTTTTTTGACTTTTAAAAGAGGTTTGTGCCATAATAAAAGTGTATAGATTCTAAAAATTGTTAAAAAAGGAGAATACATGGCTAGCATTACTTTAACAAACAATGAGACAAAAGAGAGTTTTGAGTTTGAGCTTATTGAATGCACAAGAGGACCAAAGGCTGTAGATTTTTCTAAGCTTTTTGAACGCACCAATATTTTTTCTTATGACCCAGGTTATGGTTCAACCGCAGGATGTAAATCAACCATTAGCTATATTAATGGCAAAAATGGAGAATTACTTTATAAAGGGCTTCCAATAGAAAAAATTGTAGAAAAATACCAATTTACTGATGTGTGCAAGCTACTCATTACAGGTGAAGTTCCTAAAAATGAGACAGAAACCAAGGAATTTGAAATTGAGCTTGTGCATCGTAGTTTTTTGAATGAGGGACTCATTAATATTTTTAACGCATTTCCTGATAGCGCACACCCTATGGCAAATCTCTCTGCTTCGCTTTCTGCACTTTCTACTTTCCATTTCCGCCATTTGGATATGGGTAATGAGGAAGAGCGTCAAGTGATGGCACGGCGAGCAATTGCTAAAATCCCTACACTTGCAGCATTTTCGTATAGACATTCTTTAGGGATTCCATATATTTATCCTGATGTTGCGCGTGGATATGTTGAAAATTTCCTTTATATGTTGCGTGCATATCCTGGCGGTAAAATGAAACATACAATTAAGGGTGAAGTTGAAATCACTCCTTTAGAAATAGAGGCTCTTGATAAGATTTTTACGCTTCACGCTGATCACGGACAAAATGCTTCTACTACTACTGTGCGCAATGTTGCTTCTACGGGAGCACACCCTTATGCAGCATTAAGTGCTGGTGTTAATGCATTGTGGGGTGCAGCACACGGAGGAGCTAATGAAAAAGTGTTAGATATGCTCAATGAGATTGGCGATGCCAAAAATGTTGATAAGTTTATCAATAAGGCAAAAGATAAAAATGATCCATTTAGGCTTATGGGTTTTGGACATCGTGTGTATAAAAACTATGACCCGCGTGCAAAGATTCTGAAAAAACTCAAAGATGACCTTGATGCTAAAGGTATTAAAATGAATACGCGATTAAGTGATTTGGCACATAAGGTTGAAGAAGTAGCATTAAGTGATAGTTACTTTGTAGAGCGAAATCTTTATCCAAATGTTGATTTTTACTCCGGCATCATTCTTTCTGCACTTAAAATTCCTGTTTCTCTTTTCACGCCAATTTTTGTTATTGGGCGTATGCCGGGTTGGTGTGCGCAGCTTTTAGAGCACGTTAAAGATCCAACTACAAGAATCACACGACCACGACAAGTGTATATAGGTGAGTAACTCAAGTGTATTTAAGGGTTTTTAGCTATAATGCAACCCTTAATTTTCACATAAGGACATACAATGTTAGAAGGACAAATTAGAGAGAGTATTTCAAAATCTCAAGCAAAGGCTTTGAGGAATGATGGTTATCTAATTGCAAATATTTATGGCAAGGGACAGCAAAATATTCATTGTGCCTTTAAGCTTAATGATTTTATTAAAGCAATGAAGCAAAAGACTACCTTGATTTTTCCCGTGCAAGTAGGGGGCAAGACTTTGGAAGTGGTGATACAAGAATATCAAAAAGACCCTGTAACAAACACTCTTATCCACGTGGATTTGCTTTTAGCACAAAAAGGTATTTTAAATAAATATAAAGTTCCTGTAATTGTCAAAGGAAATGCAAAAGGGCTTAAGAATAAAGGTGTGCTTTTTATTTCTACAAAACGTATTAGTGTTAAATGTGCTGCTGAAAATCTCCCCAATGCTTATGAGATTGATGTAAGTGATTTAGATGTGGGAGATTCTATCCTTATTCGCGATTTGCCACAATTTGATAATGTAAATGTGTTAAATCGTCCATCTGTGGCAGTAGTTGGGGTAATTAAAGCTAAATAATGCCTTGCCTCCTTGTCGCAGGACTTGGTAATCCGAGTGCCAAATATCAAAATACTCGGCACAATATTGGGTTTATGGTGCTTGATTTTTTATCAAAAGAATTAGACTTTGATTTTTCTTTTGATAAAAAATTTAATGCAGAAGTTGGTGCTATAAATATCGGTCCTCACAAAGTTTTTTTTCTTAAACCACAAACTTTTATGAATCTCTCCGGGGAGGCAATTAATCCTTTTGTGCGGTATTTTGATATCACACATACATTCGTAATTCACGATGATATTGATATCGGTTTTGGTGATATGCGTTTTAAATATGGTGGTTCAAGTGGCGGACATAATGGCTTAAAATCTATTGATTCATTTATGGGAGATACATATTTTAGATTACGTTTTGGTGTGGGACGAAGTGCGAATAAAAATGTAGTAGAGTATGTTTTAAGTGATTTTAATGCACAAGAAAGAGAGCAACTTGAAGGATTAATAGCTCACGCTAAGGAAGCAGTTATGAGTTTTTGTAATATGGCACAATATCCTAAAGAGCACATTCTTACTCATCTACAGCAGCATTTTACTCTCAAGATACCTAAGCTTACGCCATCGCAAACTCAAAATAATGAATCCTTTGCTACACAATTCTCACAAATGCAGCATACAAGATTTACGCAGGGATAAAAATGATTTTCCGTTTTGTAGGCGTATATTATTTTAAATATTTTTTCATTATTTTTTTAGGCTTAGAAGGCTTCTTTCTTGCTATTGATATGCTCAAATATGTTGATGAATTGCCAGATTCTGCAAATTTGTTGATTTTGTTTTTATTTTATAATGGTATATTTGCGCTCACTTATACTTTGCCCATATCGCTTGTGTTGTGTTCAATTCTGTTTTATATGGCATTTCTTAAAAGTTCACAATTAACAGCACTTATGGCTTTAGGATATTCTAAGCGGCAAATTCTTGCACCTTTGCTTGTTATTTCAAGTGTATTTATTGGAGGGTTTATTGGGCTTAATACAACATCTTTTGCTTATGCAAAAGAATATGCAGAATCCATTATCTATCAACAAAATACCCAAAATGCGCGTGAAAATCTCCTTTTAAAAAGTGACAATCAATATATTTTTATCCGCAAACTTTATCCCTTACTTAATGAGCAAGCAAGAGCAGAGGGAATTAAAGTTTTTACACTTGATGGTGAGCATAAGCTTAAAAATTATCACGAGGCACAGGAAGCTTTTTTTGAAAATAATGTCTGGATTCTTAAAAATGTTAAAAGCCTTGAGATTGCCTCTTCGCTTACACTTGGAGAAAAAGCTTTAAAAATAACTACAAGTGGAGAGATTGAGATTCTCAAAGATTTTAGCTCAAAAGTGCTTGAAACCATTGCGCAAGATAAGCCCACAGCTTCAGTCATTGATGCAATTGCTTCACTTAGAATTGCACACAAACAAAATGTAAGTTCTGATAAAATACGTAGTATTTTGTATGCGTTACTTGTGATTCCATTTTTTGTGCCATTATGTATTGCTATTATTTCTTATTATATTCCCTCATTGCCTCGTTATGGAAATCTTACTTTTATTAGTTTTGTATGTATTATTGGCGCATTAGCAGTGTGGGGGTTGTTTTTTTCTCTCTCACAATTAAGTGTTGCAGGACTTATATATCCCGAAATAGGATTATTGCTTCCTATGGGGATTTTATTTGTGGTATTTTTGTGGCATATTCGGTATTTAAATCAAAAGTTTTCATAAAAATTTTAAAGTTTAAAGTAAAACTAACCAAAAACTGGGCACAATCAATACATCATAAATAAAGGGGTATTGCTATGGACGAGAGGCTTTTTACTTTTGCAGGGTTGATTAATCCCAATCACGACTTTATCATCGGCTTTCATACACTGCTTGTAGCAGTAATTCTACTTATTCTTGCACGATATGCAACACATAAAATGCAAGTTGTTCCAAGTGGCATACAAAATGTATTTGAGTTTATTATTTCTGGCATTATCTCATTTGCTAAAGATATTGTAGGTGAGCAAGTTGCTCGCAAATATTTTCCGCTTGCTGCAACCATTGCATTTTTAGTATTTTTTGGCAATGCCATAGGGATTATACCGGGATTTGAGGCTCCTACTTCAAGCTGGAGTTTTACGCTTGTGTTAGCATTGGTTGTATTTTTTTATTATCATTTTGAGGGTATCCGTGCTCAAGGTGTATTGAAATATTTTAAGCATTTTATGGGTCCTGTATGGTGGCTTGCTCCGCTTATGTTTCCCGTAGAAATTATTTCACATTTTTCGCGCATTATTTCGCTTTCTTTTCGTCTTTTTGGTAATATTAAAGGCGATGATATGTTTTTACTTGTAATGCTAATGCTTGCACCTTGGATTGTGCCTGTTGCTCCTTTTGCAATTCTTACTTTTATGGCATTACTTCAGGCTTTTGTGTTTATGATACTTACTTATGTGTATATTCACGGCGCAGTGGTCGTGGATGAAGAACACTGATTTTATTACACTTCTTATTACGCCTCATATTAATGGGGCATATCTTGAGAATCTTCAGCTTAAAATACAATCTTTGTCTGTTGATTGGATTATGTATCGTCATCAAAATAGTGAATGGATAGAATCTTTTACACAATCTTTATCATTCTTGCATAAACCTCTTTTGCTCAATATTCCTTTTAAAAACACAGAAGAGATATTGCAATTATCAAAAGACTTTGCAGGTGTGCATTTAAAGTCAATATATCTTTCTTGGATTACTCCCTTAAGAGAATCTTATCTTGCCTTAGGTGAAAAAAAAATCATTGGATATAGCGCGCATAGTATAGATGAGGTAACATATGCTTTGGCGTGTGGGGCAGATTATTGCACACTTAGTCCAATATTTTCTACGCCAAATAAAGGCACACCATTAGGTATGGAAGTCTTTTATCAGATTCCGAAATCTTTGCGTTCGCGCATTATCGCACTTGGTGGTATTAATAATTATCATATCCCGCTTCTTAAGGAGTTAGGATTACTTGGTTTTGCTGGAATCCGTTGTTTTGAGGAAACTAATGAGAATCATCGTGAAGTTGCGGATTAAAAATTCGCCAAGCTATTGAGTAATCAAAAAGCTCTTTATAAGTAGAGCTAAAAGCCTTTTTGTAAGGTGTGAGATGTATTTGCGTATCAGTAGAGAGCAACCCAAACGCATTTTTAGAATCTTCCCATTTATAGCCCACATCACTTGGAATTGGATAAATGCCCTCTTTATCAATCCAAACAGCTGCATTATAGCCAAAAGCATATCTTTCATTGTCTTGTTTAGCGAGGATATTTCGTCCGCCTAAGCTCATATATTGGGTATTTGAAAGACTTAATTCATAAAGAGTTGGTAGTATGTCTTTGTGTGAACCTACACGAGTTGGGTCATAGTGTATATGGTGTGCATAATCCTGTGGCACATATATATAAAGCGGCACAGCGTGATTGAGTGCTTTATCGGTGCTTGGATTATTGGTAAAATCCCTGACACGATGATCTCCGCTTGCGGCAACAATCGTCTTTTTCCCCAAATGAGAATCTTTAATCTTGTCCATAAAGTGTCCGAAAGTATCATTAGCATATTGATAGAGCGAAGCAGAAATTTCAAGTTTTCTTCTTGCTTCATCTGTCGCTTTTGCTTTGAGTTTCTCATTAAGTGTGATAGGTTTTGGTGTGTAATGACGAGGGAGATGATAGGGTGGGTGATTGCTGGTGGTAAGTATGGCAATAAATGTTGGCTTTTGTGCATTTTCTAGTAATTCAAATGCAAGCTTATAGGCATATTCATCAGGGATGCCAAAAGCGTTTTTGTCAATTTTGCTCTGTGGAAAAACCTCCATAAGCGAGAGGGCATCATAAATATGGTGCGCACCTTGAATCTTAACATAATCTCCTAAATCTTGCCACGAAGCATAGCCAGAAGTAATATAAATAACCTCATATCCTGCATTTGCATAGATAGAAAATGGATTATAGGGGAGGAGGGTATTTTTGGTAGCCCCGCGTGAAATATTTCCAAAAGGGCTATTTAAAAAGAGTGCGATAAATGAGCCAAGTGTGCCATCTGTACTTGAAAGGAATTTATAGAATACAAAATCTTCTTCAAAATGTTTGCGTAAAGCTCCAAGTAAGTCATTATGTGGGATTTCATCATAAGCAAGCATATTGCTTCCAAAACTTTCCATAAGATTAAGCACGATATGAGGAGGATTATTTTTTAAAAATACAGAATCTGCACTTTGATGAAACAATGGAAAAAGTGCTTTTTGTAATTCTTCACCCTTTTGAGGTGATGGTGGAGCAAAATGAGAATCTGCTTTATAATGTTTATATGCCCAATCAAGTGCAAGAAGTGGATTTGTAGCAAGATGATTAAAAATGGGCAATGTAGAGATAGTGTAATTATTTGCTGTAAGAGGAAAAGTTCCAAGTGAGCCACGCGCAGCAATGAGAAGCAGCACAATAAGTAAAAGGTGAGCGAAAAAATGATAAAAAACGCGAAGTTTGGTTATGGGAATTGCAATTGTGTTAAGAAATGAAAATTTGCTTGGAATCTTATAGAGATAAAGAGTAAAGAATCCGAAAATAAAAGCACTACATATACCAAGCAAGACGGGATAATCTTGCCACATAATTTGAAGAATGGCAAGTGTGTCATCATCTTTTAACCCAAAAATAAAAACATCAATTTTATTTCCATAAGTGCGAAAATAATAAAAATTAACAATAGCAGCCACCATAAAGATAAAACCAAGTAAAAAGGCATATATTTGTGGGATTATCAGGCGGATTTTATCACAAAGATTATATGCCCCCCCCCCGTTAAATTATTTCTCATACGCGCAATAAGAGCATATATCGCTTCTACAATATAAGTTAATGCTAGGAATCCAAGCATAGCAATGCCAATACTGCGCATATCAAGCTTAAATCCCATAAACCACATTGCACCAAAATCGCTCAAGTGTGATTCCCACATACTTTGTGGTAAAAAATGTGCCACCATAATACCACGAGCTAGTGTGCAAAGAAGCAAGAGTGCAAATGTTAAAAGACAAGTGCGAATAATTAAAAATATGAAATGTTGATGTGAATTTGAAAATGAATAAGCCATATAAACCCCTTTCCAATTTAAACAATATATTATAGCATAAATTTGTATGGGTGTTTGTGCTATAATATAGCCCTTAACCCTCTCTTAAGGATAGATGATGTCTCCATCTAAAAATACACCTTTTTTTATTGCTGTGGCTCTTATGGCAGAATGTTTTATTATTTATGCAAGTGTGCTTGTCAAACTCACAGATATGTCGCCGCTTAATTTGGCATTTTATAGAATCATTCTTGCCTTGCCTATTTTTTGGTTTATGGCTCATTTAAAACATAATATATTTAGTATTCCGTTGAAAGATATTTCTTTAATGTTTGTGGCGGGCGTATTTTTTGCTTTTGATTTGCTTTTTTTCAACCTTGCTTTGCGGCATACAAGTGTAGCAAATGTTAATCTTTTTGCTTCTCTTGCGTGTTTTATTCTTATACCTATTGGCATTATTTTTTTTAAAGAGAAAATTAAAAAGAGCTTTTTCTTTGGCGGGTTTGTGGCAATTATTGGTGTATTTGTGCTTATGGGTGGTAAAGGAGCACTAAGTGTGGCAACACCTTATGGAGATTTTATGGCATTTTTGAGTGTGTTGTGTTATAGCTGTTTTTTGGGTGTGATTTACTCACTACGGCGCAAATATGGCACATTTGAGATTATGCTTTTTGCCTGTGTGGGTTCAAGCATCGTGCTTTTAGCTTTAGTGCTTATTTTTGAAGGTTTTGAAGTGCCAAAGGATACCAAAGATTGGGGTATAGTGGTGCTTATTGCTCTTTGCGGACAAGTAATAGGGCAAGGATTCTTTAATTATATTATGGGCAAAGTCAATACTCAAACTTCCTCATTTTTACTGCTTTTTACTCCTGTGGTTGCTGCTTTTATGGGCTTTTTGTTCTTAGGAGAGCATCTTGGTATATATGAAATATGTGGCATTGTAATTATTATTTTTGGCGTGTATATAGCAAAGAGAGAAAATTATTAATTTTACCTTGAGCGTAAAAGGATTGATTTACCCTTGACTTTTGTTTTTTTTTTTTTTTGTATAATCAAATTCCAGCATTAAGGATTTAATCCAAATGCGTCATTTTTCTTTAAGGAGTTTATATGAAAAAGCTAGTTTTAGCTCTAGGTTTTGGTGGTGCAGTAGCACTTTTTAGTGGTTGTGCAATAGGTAGCACCGCAGGACTTACTTCAGGTGTGTTGTATTCTGATATGACAGGTCCTGTGGCAGCAACTTCAACAGGTGGAGATTCTAAACAAGGACAAGCAAAATGCTCAAACATTCTTGGTTTAGTTAGTGTTGGTAATTGTTCTGTTGATGCAGCAGCAAAAGCTGGTAATATCTCACAAATTAAAAGTGTAGATACTAAAATATGGAGTATTCTTGGACTTTACACAACTTCAACAACAATCGTAAAAGGTAACTAAGTCTTGCCTTTAGCCTTTTCCCTTATCTAAGGGAGGGGTTTACTTTTTACTCTTCAAGCTTTCCAAAATAAAAACCTTTCTCCAAAAGCATAGGCACCACTTCTTTAATTCCTGCAAATGTATCGCTTTGAGGTTTATTGAAATGATAAATAAGAATTGAACCATTACGTGCTTTTTGCGCTTGTTTGATAATCTTTTGCTTAGAAAAAGTTGCTCCACCATCGCCCAATACATCAAATCCACCAATTTTATAACCCAAATCTTTGAGTATGGATACTGCTATTTCATCATAATATGCTGTGCCAGAGCGAAAATAATGTGGCTTTTTACCTGTGAGTTTAAAAATAAGCTCATCATTATCCATAATCTCTTTATATACTCCGCTCACAGAATCTGTGCCTTTGATATGATAAATTGATTTGCCATTTACGCTAAGAGGAAGGTGCTTTGTGCCGTGATTTTGGATAGAAAAAAGCGGATTTTGAGCGAGTTTTATAAAATCATCTGTGTGTTTATGAATCCAACGTGCATTAATAAATAAGGTGGCTTGAATATTATGAGCTATTAAATAATCAATCAATGCCTTATCATACGCCCCACCACAAGCATCAAATGTGAGATATGCAACAGGCTTACTTTTATCAGGCAAAAGTGAAGTAATGCCTTCTAGTTTCTCGCCCCATTGTGTAGGGCTAAGGTGGTCATATTTAGCCACAATAGATTCTAAACTTGGCGGATTAGAGTATTTTTGATGCAGGAATACATAAGCTATAATGCCTACAATAGTGCATATAGCGATAAATATAAAACTTAGAATAAATCGTTTATTTTTCAGCAAGACCTTCTCTTGATTCATTATCATTGCCTCCTATAATATCATTTGGCACTTCATCTTTTTCTATATATGTTTTTTGGATTTGAATGATTGCATTCGCAAGTTCTTTGGCAATATTGTGGCTAAAACCTATTGCATTGAGAAGCGAAGTGCTATTAGAGACACTAATTTCTTTTTTGCTTAGCATAGATTCTATATGCACAATAGAATCTTTGTCTATTTTTTTGAATGTCTTTTTTTGCGCTTTAAGCTTAATAATAGCTTCTTCAGGGTGAATTTGTCTATCGAATCCTATTTCTTGGATACTGCGCAAAAGTTCAGCAAGATGCAATCTTAGATTATTATATTCGCTTGAGAGAATTGAATTTTTAGATACACTATTTTTTTTGAGATTGGGTTGTAAAAGTTCCATACTTTTTATAGCCTCAACAATATGCCGCGAAGATGAGGTAAGAAGCGCAAATTTGGAAATATAAGCTGCATCTTGCGTGTGAGCTTGCACTTGTGTAGAAAAATCAAGTATGGCATTAAAAAGCACTTTGATTTTTTTGATATAAAAAATTTCAATATCAATATCCTCTTTTTTCCATACATCTTTTTTTAATACCTCACTCATATTTTTATCACTGGTAATATCTGCACGTGAAAAACCCAAAGAGTGCGCAATAAGCTCAAAAGCATTTTGGTAGAGATGTTCAATTTCTTTAGTAAGGGCAATAAAAGCAGTATCTGGGTAACGCACGATTGTGCTGTTAATATAAAGGGGTTTATCTACTTGAGTATCTTTTTGTGTCATAGATTTTTCAAGTATGGCAGCTATTTTAGGTATTAATGGAAGCAAAATAACGACTGCCACAAGATTAAAGAGTGTGTGAAACAAAGCAATGCGTAACACACTTTCTTCACCCAAACCAAGAAGCGAAGCAAATGTGCTATTAACCCATACAAAATAATCAAATGTTGCAATTACAAGTAGGGCAATACCGAAGTTAAAAATACAATTTGCTGCAGCTAGGCGCTTACCATCTATATTTGTGCTAAGTGAGGCTACTGCTGCAGTTACTACACCACCAACGCTTGTGCCAAGTGTGGCTGCTAGGGCATTTTCATAAGTCAAGCTTCCTGCAGCAAATGCAGCAATGATAATAGTGAGTGTGGCGTGTGAGCTTTGCACGATAGCTGTCATTAATGCACCAAGTCCTACGAAAAAGAGCACTCCTCTTAAGCCTTCTATGGAATATTGTGAGAAGTCAATGATTTCTTTGTATTCTTCAAAGCCTTCTTTAATGTAAGAGACACCCAAGAAAAAGAATCCAATGCCAATAAAAATTTGTCCTACGCCTTTTGCAGTTTTATTATTTTGAAAATTGAATAATACACCGCCTACAACGAGTGGCAACGCAAGGGCTGAAATTTTCATACCGCTTACTCCTGCAATAAGCCACGAACCGGCACTATTACCGAGATTTGCCCCAAACATTACGCCAATACCTTGAGAAAGATTAAGGAGTGCAGCTGAAACAAAAGATATAGAAAGCACAGAAACAAGAGAGGAACTTTGCATAATTGCTGTAGCTATTGCTCCAAAACTTACACTTTTAATAGAGGTATTCGTTGATGAAGTGAGAAGATTCTCTAAAAAGCCTCCATTAAACACTCTAAAGCCATTACCAAGGCTAAGCATACCAAAGAGCAAAATTGCAAGTCCAGCAGTAACGCTTGTAAGAGCCTCACTCGTAGAGACAAGATAGATGATTGTAACGATACACAGAGGGATAAGATATTTTTGAAACATTGTTCCACCTTTCAATGTAAGATTATGTGAGAGTAAGCCATAGGGGCACACTCACAAAACTAAGTAAAATACCAAAAGCGATAGCGCTTACAGCAAGTCTTGCATTTAATCCTGCTCTAATGACAATTGCTCCAGCGCTTACTACTGGGGGCATAGCAACTTCAATAAGTGCCATACGCCATAAATCATTAAATTCGTTAAAACCAATCTTTACGGCACTAAAAAGTAACAAAGGTGCAATAAACATTTTGCCAAAGAGCAAAATTGAAGTTGGCTTCCATTCCTCTTTAATAGATTGAAGACTCATTTGCACCCCGATAGCAAAAAGTGCCACGGGAGTAGCAGTTTGAGCGAGGCTTTTAAGCGGGAGAAAGAGTTCATCGGGGATTTTTATAGGTAAAAATTTGAGTGCTAAGCCACAGAGTAAAGCAAGGAAAAGAGGACTTTGAAAAAGCCTCAAAGCAATCGCTTTGGGGCGAAAACTTCCTTTGCCTCCAAGACTTAGAATAAGTGGTGCAAGGAAAGCGATAGGAATACCTGTAACAATTTGGTCATAAATAATCACTTTATTTGCATATGCTTCGCCAAGTGCGCCATTAACAATGGGTAGTCCTAAAAAAAGTGTGTTGCCAAATGCTCCCATAAAGCTCATTGTGATAATAGAATCTCGATTGAATTTTAAAGCTTTGCCAATCACAAAAAGTGCCAAACCGCCGCTTATAGAGCAAAGAAAGCTTACCAAACATACAGAAAAAAATACACTATCAATATCAGCGTGATAAGTGCCATTAAAGATTTGTGCTGGCAGTGCAAAATTGAGCAAAAAGCCAAGCAAAATACCGCTTTGCTTATTTCCTACAAGCCGCAAAAGTTTTGCAATGTAACCGATAAAAATAAATACACATACGCTATAAATCGCAAGAAGCATAAATTCTATCCAATTCAAGTGGGTTTATGCGAATTTTAACATATTTTAAATAGATTACATATTATTTATACAAATATTTTATAACTCTAGGGAAGATACAATCAAAGTCAAGGGTTAAATATTAATTGTTATAATTTCTTAAATCTTTGAGATATAAATGTATTGTTAAACAGGAGTTTTAGCAAGCATTCAGATACTTTACATAAAGGATAGAATATGCCACAAAATCAAAAACAAATCACAGAAATTTTATCAAGTGTGATTTATCCTAATTTTTCAAAAGACATCGTGAGTTTTGGTTTTCTTAAAGAAGTGAAAGTAGGCGATAATGAGGTAAGAGTTCGTATAGATATACCTTCAAGCTCACAAGAAATAATTGAAAAATTAAGACAAGAGATAAGTCAAAAACTTGAAAGTGTATTGCAAGGAGCGACTTTACATCTTGAAATCAATTCTCCTAAACCTGCACCACAGCCTCAACCAAAAACTAAGAATCTTGCTCCACATATTAAACATTTTGTAATGGTAAGCTCTGGTAAAGGTGGTGTGGGAAAATCTACTTCAAGCGTGAATCTTGCAATTGCTCTTGCACAGCAGGGCAAAAAAGTAGGCTTGCTTGATGCAGATATTTATGGTCCTAATATTCCGCGAATGCTCGGGCTTAATGCCAATAAGGCTCAAGTAGATGAAAGTCAAAAAAAGCTTATTCCACTCAAAGCTTTTGGTGTTGAAATGATGAGTATGGGTGTGCTTTATGATGAGGGGCAAAGCCTCATTTGGCGGGGTCCTATGATTATGCGCGCGATTGAGCAAATGCTTACAGATGTGATTTGGAGTAATCTTGATGTGCTTGTGATTGATATGCCACCGGGCACAGGCGATGCACAGCTTACTCTTGCTCAAAGTGTGCCTGTGAGTGCGGGTGTTATCGTAACAACTCCACAAAAAGTAAGCCTTGATGATAGCGCGAGAAGTTTAGATATGTTTGATAAGCTTAAAGTGCCAATTGCGGGGATTATTGAAAATATGAGTGGTTTTATTTGCCCAGATTGTGGTAAAGAATATGATATTTTTGGTAAAGGCACAAGCGAAGTGCTAGCAAATGAATATTCTACGCATATACTTGCTCAAGTGCCGCTTGAACCAAAAGTGCGTGAGGGTGGTGATAGTGGTAAGCCTATTGCATTTTTTGAGCCAGATTCTCAAAGTGCAAAGGCATATATGCAAGCCGCTGCAAAGATTCTAAACTTTTTGGAAAAAGTCTCATCGCAAAATCTTGCTGACAATAAAGATATTCAGCCTACACAGCATAAACATTAATTGGGTTGTAGAGTTTTGTCTAGGAGCTTTATTGGTGGGCACACACCCTCTTCTGGGAGTTCCCAATAGGGCTCGCCTATATTTAGATATTCTAAACGCTCACAATAAAGATCCTGCATACCTGCTTCACAAGCTTTGGCAAAGTATTCCTTACTTGTTTCAAGAGCTAACTGGTATGATTTATACGCAGCATTTATCTTTGGAAGAGTTGAAGTTATGAGTTCTCTTACTTGTGGTTCTGTACGCTCTAAAATAGCAGCACACTTGTCCTCAAGTGGATATTTTACTCCATTATCATTATAGTAATGGCACTTAAAATGTCGTTTAGACCATCTGCTATATACACTCTCATTTCTGCACTCTTCACCCTTTTCACAGCTTATATGTATGAAATCTTGTGTTGTTTGTGCCATTACTTCATCTTGTGCTTTGTATTCAATTTCCAGACATTCTTCGCGATACTCTCTTGTTGATTTATAAAATGCTCTCTCAAGATTTCTTAAATCATTTTTGTATAAAAGTGCTAAGTTAAATAGAAAATATTGTTTCTCTTGGATTGTGTCCGAATCTAAAGATTGCAGAGCTGCTATTTGCTCTAATCTTTCCAAACTTAAGATTTTGCCCTGCTCACTTGCTAAATATGCAATATTTAAATTTAGTGGTGGGAGGAATGCAAGTGTATCAGGACCTCCAGCAAAGCTTAAATTTTGTGCAAAAAGGCAAGAGGTAATATTATTGTGCTTTAAACACGCACTCAAATTGCTTAACGCCGCCTCTTTTATAGCATAAGAGGGAGGATTTTTGAATCTAAAATCATAATGTGCCACTGCATTGAGTTGATGAGCAAGAGATATGCAAGATTGCGAATAATTGGTGTCTTTCCAATTAAGTGCGATGTGGTGGGCGGATTCAGAAGTAAAAGAATTCTTTGTGATAAGTGTAAGTATATCTCTATCATCGCCACAGGTTGCACGATATTCATCTATGAGTTGGTTCATATAGGCTTTTTGAGCTTGTTTCTGCTCGCTTGCTTTATGGGCATTTGCTCCCCAAATCTTATACAAAGGTGCATAAGTCCATTTGAACACATCACAAGATTCTTTATTACCATTTTTACAAGATTTCTCATATAAACCTCTTGTGGAAACACTATCATTGAGATATTGAGATAATTTCACTTTTTCAAATTCGCTTAAGGGTGCAAAATGGTGTTTTGCAGGAGTTTTTGATGTTGGCTCTGTGATAACATCTTCATTCTCTTGACTACACGCACCAAAACATACCAATAAGCAAAGTAAAGGCACATAATTGATAATTTTATACATTCAAGTAGCCATTATATCTCGTGCATCAAGAGCACGATGGAGTGTTTTATTAAGATCTTTTTCTAAACCGGGATTAAGCTCCCTTAAACGTTTTTCTGTATTCATAATGAGTTCAGTTGAGGTGCGCGCGTGTGTAGTAATTGCAAAGAGGAAACTCTTTTTGCGATAATCGTTTAAGGTAAGTTTGTCATAATTGTCAAAAAACATATCAGCTGCTTTTTTAAGCGTGGGCAAATCGCTTTTAGGAGAATCAAGGATTTTCATAATATCTTCAATACTTATTTTTCGCTCTTCTTCTTTAAATTGATATTCAGGTTTTTTGGGTGCTGGACCAAAAATATATAACAAAGAAATAAGCACGAATAAAGCCACAAAAAATATGCTTATGAGCATAAAGACACCATCTGGAGATAACGCCATAGCAATCCTTGATAGAGAAAATTGTTATTACATATTAGATTTTAACATAATATTATGCTATTGTGGCTAAAATTATCATTTATAAAAGTAATTGAAATGATAAATTCGGAGTAATTATGGAGCAAACACATTATTTTGCCCTTGCAGATACTTATCAAACACCACTTTATGTATATGATTTGGAGCGCATTACTCAAGCATTTTGTGCGATAAAAGACGCTTTTAAAGCGCGTAAATCGCTCATTTGTTATGCACTTAAGGCAAATTCTAATCTCTCTATTATTCATCACCTAGCTCAACTTGGGAGTGGAGCGGATTGTGTATCTATCGGTGAAGTAAGACGCGCTTTAAGAGCCGGGATTCCTAAATATAAAATTATTTTTAGTGGTGTAGGAAAACAAGATAATGAAATTGAAGAAGCACTTCAAAGTGATATTCTATTTTTAAATGTGGAGAGCGAAGAGGAATTATTGCGTATAGAATCTATTGCAAAAAAACTTGATAAAATAGCAAGAATATCAGTGCGTGTTAATCCAAATATTGATGCTAAAACTCACCCTTATATCTCAACAGGATTGAATGAAAATAAATTCGGCGTAGATATAGAGCAGGCAAAATCTATGTATATTTTTGCTAAAAATGCTCAATTTCTTGAGCCTATCGGGATTCATTTTCATATTGGCTCACAAATTACAGATTTAGAGCCAATTAAACAATCTGCACAAAAAATAGCACAACTTACACATTCTCTTCTTGCTCTTAAAATTGATTTGAAATTTTTTGATATTGGTGGGGGTATAGGGATTCGCTATACTGATGAATCCCTTATTAATCCATATGATTATGCTCAAGCTATTTTGGAAGCATTGTATGGGCTTGATTTAACAATTATATGTGAGCCCGGACGATTTCTTGTAGGGGAGAGTGGCGTTTTGCTTACGCGTGTGCTCTATGAAAAGCATAATGGACATAAACGTTTTGTAATTGTAGATGCAGCGATGAATGATTTAATGCGCCCTGCACTTTATCGTGCTACGCATCAAGTGGAATATTTTTTAAAAGATAAAAGAGTAGATTCTTCTTTAGAGTCTAGCCTATGCGATATTGTAGGACCTATTTGTGAGAGCAGCGATTATTTGGCAAAAAATATTAAACTTCCACCACTTCAGGCAGGAGATGTGCTCGTGCTTAAAAATGCTGGAGCGTATGGTTATAGTATGGCAAGTAATTATAATACGCGTCCTCGTCCTGCAGAAGTAGCTCTTATGCAAGGCAATGCACGGCTTATTAAACATAGAGAATCTTTTGAGAAAATGATAGAAGATGAGGAGAGATTGCTTGAAGATACTTTAGAAATGCCTCTTCAATCAGAAGATGGAGAGAATCCCTAAAACAAGATAAGGACATATTATGCCTCAAATACCACAAGATACGATACTCCAAACTCTCCGTAATGAGATTGATAGCATTGATTCGGAGATTTTTGATGCTTTGCAAAAGCGTATGGCGCTTGTAGCACAAGTAGGAGCACATAAGACCAAGCAAGGCGGAGCAATTTATCGCCCAGAGCGAGAGAGGGAAATTATTGAACGTTTGAGTCAAAGAGAAAGTAAATATTTAAATGAACGTGCCATTGAGGCAATTTATCAAGAAATTTTTGCTATTTCGCGCAATTTGGAGTTACCTGAAAAAGTGGCATTTTTAGGACCTGTAGGGAGTTATACGCATCAGGCGGCAGAAGAACGATTTGGCGCAATGAGCGAATATATACCACTTAATACTATCAGTGCAGTTTTTGAATCTCTTGCTTATAAACGTGTAAAATATGGCGTAATACCACTTGAGAACAATACAAATGGTATGGTAGGTGAGAGTATTGACTTTTTAGCATATTATGATTTTAAAATTATTGCAGAAATCATTTTGCCTATTCATCATAGTTTTTTGAGTAGCTGTGAGCATTTGAGCGAAGTGAAAAAGATTTTTTCTAAAGATATTGCATTTGGGCAATGTCAAAAATTTCTTCACGCACATAATCTTCATCATATTGAACAGATTCCTACAGATTCAACAGCACGTGCTGTGCAACTTGCTGCTAGTAACCCGCAAAGTGCGGCTATTGGCTCTAAAATTGCAGGAAAACTTTATAATTTGCCATTGATGTTTGAACATATTGAGGATTCCCAAAATAATAAAACTCGTTTTGTGATAGTGAGTGATTTTGCGAATGCACCTAGTGGAAAGGATAAAACCTCTCTTTTTGTGAATCTCAAAAATGATGACCAAGTAGGCACTTTATTTCGTTTATTGGGTGATTTTGAAAAAGAGGGTATTAATCTTACAAAAATAGATTCGCGTCCAATTCGCTCAAATGAGAGCTTTAAAACAGGATTTTTTATTGATTGTGAGGGGCATTACCTTGATAAACCATTACAGCGACTTTTTGCTAAGAGAAGTGATGAAATAAAATGGCTTGGAAGTTATATTTTTACTGATATTAAAAAATAAATGCAATATAGGCAACTAAGGAGAAATAATGGAGTTTAAAAAAATAGAACTTGAAGATAGAACACTTCTAGAACCATTTACAAATCAGAAAGGACGATGGCTATCAGATATGAATTTTAGCAATATGTTTATGTGGCGACATTCACGCGAGATTAGCTATACATTTTTACAAGAACATCTCATTGTGCAGACACGCTATCCTCATCAAAATCCATTTGTATTCTATCCATTGGGAGTAGGAGATAAAAAACCCATTATAGAATCCCTCATACAATTTTATAAAGACTTATCATTACCGCTTGAGCTGCATTCTTTGCAAAGTAATGAAGTAGAAGAGCTTGAATCTTATTTTCCACATACTTTTGAAATTACTCAAAGACGTGATAGATTTGATTATGTGTATAATGTAGAGGAGCTTATAACACTCTCTGGACGCAAGTTTCATAAGAAAAAAAATCATTTGAATCGTTTTTGGCTTACATATCCACAAACACAATATGAATCTTTTTCAAATGCTAATCTTACCGAAGTTCTAAAAGTAAATAATATGTGGTTTGAAGCAGGAAATAGCGAAGATAAGGGATTATATTTTGAGAATCTAGGCATTAATGATGCTCTCTCTCATTTTGATAAACTCTCATTGCGAGGAGGGCTTTTGCGTTGTGATGGGGAGATTATCGCTTTTAGTTTTGGTGAAGAGATTGATGACGATTTGGCACTTATTCATATTGAAAAGGCTAATATTGCTTTTGGTGGCGCATATCAAGCGATTAATCAAGCTTTATTAAAAAATGAATTTTCAAATCATCGCTATGTTAATCGTGAGGAAGATTTGGGCATTGAGGGCTTGCGAAAGGCGAAACTTTCCTATCAGCCATCATTTTTGCTTGAAAAATATGATGCGAGATTAAAGTGAGATTGCAATATTTGCGCTATTTAGTGTTTTTACGGCGAGTAGGGAAGTTTGCCATTCGTATAGGTGTGCTATGTGTGTTAGGTTTTATTTTTTTTATTTTGCAGCATAATGGTGTAGTGTGGTTTAATATGCCAAGTGATAAGGCATATCCTATCAAAGGTGTAGATGTCTCTGCTCATCAGGGGCAAATTGAATGGAAGATTCTAAAAGAGCAAGGCATTAGCTTTGCTTTTATCAAAGCCACAGAGGGAAGCAAATGGGTAGATAAACGTTTTGCATATAATTTTGAAAATGCACATAATCAAGGATTATTTGTAGGAGCTTATCATTTTTTTAGCTTTGATAGCAGTGGGCTTACGCAGGCAGAAAATTTTATTCGTAATGTGCAAAATGATAAATCTCCTAAGAGCTTACCTCCTGTGGTAGATATAGAATTTTATGGCACAAAGGCAAGCAATCCTCCAAGTGCTCAATCTGTATATAAAGAGCTTGATAAGCTTCTTTTGCACTTAGAGCAATACTATGGAGTAAAGCCTATTATTTATACAACACCGAGTTTTTATGATATGTATTTGCGTGGGCGATATAAAGATAATCCATTATGGATACGTTCGGTATTTTTTGCCCCACATTCTCTATGGGCAAGGTTGTTTAATGTGTATTTTGATAAAAACTCGTGGGTATTTTGGCAGTATAATCCAAAAGGTGTATTAAAGGGATATAGCGGGGCTGAAAAGTATATTGATTTAAATGTGTTTAATGGAGGACAAACAGAGTTAGAACAATGGCTTAAAAAGAATAAGGAATAAAATATGCAAAAAAATATTACAGAAGAAATTTTTATACAAAAAGATAATAGTTTTATTTCAGCACAAGATGGACTTAGAATCTTTTATGATGTATATATGCCAAGCATTTTGTCAGAGTATGTTGCTGTCATTCAAGTAGCACACGGTATGGTGGAACATAAAGGACGTTATGAGTGGGTAGGCAAATCTCTTGCCAAAGCGGGATTTATTGTGGCGATAAATGACCATAGAGGGCACGGAAAGAGTATTGATAGGTATCATATATGGGGTGAAATGAAGGGAAGTGCACAAAATGAGGCAAATAATGTCAGTGGATTTGATAAAGCAGTGGCAGATATGCACCAGCTTACGCTTTTACTCAAACAGCATTTTAAGCCGCAAAAATTTGTCTTACTTGGGCATTCTATGGGTTCTCTACTTGCGCGTAGTTACCTTAAAAGTTATAAACACGAGCTTGATACACTTATTTTATCAGGCTCACCTGCATACAATCCACTTGTTGGCTTTGGACAAGCATTGGCACAGATGCTTAATGTCTGCCGACTTGAGCAATGGGGGAAGCATTTAATTAATAATCTTTCTTTTGGCAGTTTTAATAAACCATTTTTACACAATGAGGGTGAAGATAATACAAAAGGTGGCTTTGCGTGGCTTTGTCGCGATAAAGCCATAGTAGAGGCATATAAGGCAGATAGTGCGTGTCAGTTTATTTTTAGTCTAGAGAGCTTTATAGGACTTTTTGAGGGTATGAGACAGGTAAATGATATGCGAGGGCTACAAGGAGAGAATCTTCCACTTTTAATTATAAGTGGTAGCTGTGATAGTTGTGGAGATTTTGGTGCAGGTGTAGAGAAAATTGCATATCAATATGAGCAATGCGGCTTTAATGTGGAGTTGATACTTTATGAGGGTGCAAGACACGAGATTTTAAATGAAATAAATAAAGAGCAAGTATTAGAAGATATTTTAAACTTTATATGAAAGGTATCTGCCTTAAGAGTTATTTAAGTTAAATATTTTTATTATTTATTCCTAAGCTTTCTGTAAGAAAGAATACAAGTCTTCTTAAACTTGAATGTAGTTTTAACACAAAGTTATTTTATGCAAAATTCAAAATCCTGTGTTTTTATGGGCGCATTGCCTGCAAGCACACTCTTTTTTATGCGACTTGAAAATGCTTTTTTATTAACAGAAAAAGGCGCATTGATAGAAGTTGTAAGTGATGTAGATAATTTAGAAAATGACCTTATTATGTGGTGTGCTTTCAAAGGTGAGGAGTTTGTCCAAAAGTGTGCAATAAGTCAAAATGCAGATTCTAAGGGTAATTTTGTGTATATTTTGTGCAAAAAATCCCCCACAAGATTCCAAAAATTTGATTGTCATTCTCACATAAGTCCATCGGCTCAAGGTTTGGCACCAAATGGTGTGCAAGTGGAATTGGCAAGTCCAAATTATCATTTTGGTATAGAATCTAATAATAATATTTGGAGCAGTAATGCTTTGCAAATTTATGAGGATTCTAAAAAGTCGCAATGGAATGCCACCACAGATATAAAATGGCAAGAAATACCAGAGTTTAGCCCAGCCCTGCAATTTGCAATCGCACAGATTATGACTTCTTTAACTGAAAATGAGTTTTCAGCTCTGTATATCCCCGCACGATTTTTAGGGCAGATTTCACCCTTTTTCACGCCTATTCCGCTTTTACTCTCCTCTATTATCGGTGATGAGAGCCGACATATAGAATCTTTTATCAAAAGGGCAAATATTACAGGGCTTGGTGTGCAATACTCCACACTTACAACACAACAAAGCCTTTTTAGTCTGTGGAATGAGAAAGATTATTTCAAATCTAGCTTTTTGCTGCATATTATGGGGGAAGGGACTTTCATTGATTTATTAAAGTTTTTAGAGGAGAGCTTTAGGGCATTAGGAGATGAGGCGAGTGCATATTTACTTGCTTTAGCAAGGAAAGATGAAAGTCGCCACGTTGCCTATGGAATCAATAATGTGAAACAAGCAATAGCACAAAATCCTGCCAAAATTGCTGCCTTAAAGGAAGTCGTTTTTGCGCGTAAAAATTATTTAGATGCGCAAAGTGGAGAATCCTCCCTGCTTTTAGAATCTATGGCTCTATTGCGTGGAGGAGGTGAGGATAGCGCGTTAATTTCAAATGGATTTGAGGAGGTGCAGGAATTAAAGAAAAAAATGGAGAAAAATCGCACAAAGCGGCTTGTGGAATGTGGCATTGATGAGGAACTTGCCCTTGATTTAAGCAGGGCTCATACACCTAATTTTATGTAAGGAGAAAATATGTTAAGTTTGGAAAACTTAGAACAAAAAGCAGCGGAGTTTGGTAAGGTATTTGTTGCTCCTCATACAGAATCTATTGACAAAGAAGCAAGATTCCCAAAAGAAGCCTATGATGAGCTCAAAAAGCAAGGGTTTATGGGGCTACTTGTGCCTAAAGAGTATGGTGGAAGCGGTGGAAATTGCTCTCATCACGCTTTAACTTGTTATACTTTAGCACAATTTGATGCTTCTACTGCACTTTGTTATATGATGCACAATGTTGCAACGGCTTGTATTGCAACTTTTGGGACAAAGGGGCAAAAAGAGGAATTTTTGCCAAAAATAGCAAAAGGGGAGATTTCTTTTGCTCTTGCTTATAGTGAAAGTGGCTCTGGGACACACTTTGGTTTGCCTGATATAACAGAGACAGAAGCGGGAGAGTATAGAATCTTAAAAGGGCGCAAAAGCTTTGTAACTTCGGCTCAACAAGCTAACTATTATCTTACTTATACAAATTCTTGCAAGGTAAATGGTGGTAAAAATAATTGGATTACACCTCATAATGCAGAGGGTATTTATCACGAAGAGGGCGTGTGGAATGGGTTAGGTATGCGCGGAAATGTCTCAAAACCTGTGCAATATAATGATGTGAAGCTTCATACAAAACAATATTTGCTAGGCATTGACGGAGAGGGTGAAGCGCAAGCTGGAGTTGTAGCAATGTATTTTGTCGTGGGGCTTGGAGCGGTGTATAGCGGTGTAGGAAAGGCTGCTTATGAATGCGCACTTAGTCATTGTAAGAGTAGAAAATATACTGATGGCTCCTCTTTGGCAGATAAAGAGTTAGTGAGAATCCATATCGCAGAACTCTATACCAAAACGCAAAGCCAAATTGCACTGACAAAAGAGGCTGCAAGGGCATTTGATAATAAAGAATCTGATGCAATGTGCAAAATATTTGCGTGTAGGATTAACGCCACACAGCTTGTTATGGACATTTGTGCTCTTGCAATGCGACTTGGTGGAGGAAAAGCTTATAGTAAGCTCTTACCACTAGAACGATATTTGCGAGATGCGTTCGCTTCACAAGTAATGGCGCCAAGTCTTGATATTTTACAAGTGTGGCTCTCTGATGCACTTTTACCAAAGGAGTAAATATGAAGTCAATTTTAGTAGGTGCGGTGGCGTATGCGCCACAAATTGTCCCTATTTGGGATACGATTAGGGAATATGCTAATGATTATTTTAAAGATATAAGGCTAGATTATGTGTTATTTAGCAACTATGAGCGGCAAGTGCAGTGGCTTAAAGAGGGAAAAATAGATATTGCTTGGAATACAAATGTGGCTTTTATCCGCTCTAAGTATTGCACAAATAATGGTGCAGAGGCAATTTTAATGCGCGATACTGATATTGGCTTTAAAAGTGTATTTGTAGGTAAAAGAGATACAATGAAGGGCTTAGAGGATTTGAAGGGTAAAAAATTTGGTTTAGGGAGTTTAGATTCTGCTCAAGCGGCGATTATGCCTTTATTTTATTTACAAAAAAATGGATTTAAACTGCAAGAAATTTCTCCTGCTTTGCTTGGTAGCACACAGGTGGAAAGTGGGAGTGTGGGGATATTTCGCTTTAATAGCGATGTGGGCAAACACGGCGATACAGGGCAAAGTGAATTTGATGTGCTGGATAAAATAAAAAGTGGAGAATTAGATGCAGGAGCGATTGGCTCTACTACTTGGGTGAGGGTTATGCAAGAGGGAAATTATCCTCAAATGGTGAATTTTTACACAAGCCCTGCTTATTGTCATTGTAATTTTACAACCCTAAAAAGTTTTGATTCTTACTTAAAAAGAAGCTTTGTAGAAATGATGAAATCACAAAATGCCCTTAAAAATGACCCAAAAATTGCACATATGATGAGTTTAGAGGGACTTAATGAATGGGTTTTATGCGATCAAGATGCACTGAAGGGTTATGAAGAGATTGCTCAAGCAATGAAAGAACAACATCTTTTAGACATAGCGAATTATTAACAATTGTGTGTGCTAAGTAGGCTTTCAAGGAAAATAGTTGCATAGCTTCCTTTAGGGAGGCTAAAATGCAATTCAAAATGTGCTTCTTGTGGAATATATCGCCCCTCTATATTTTCTGCCCACACCCACGCATAACGTCTTGTGCCATTTGCTTTGATTTGAGAATCTAAAAATTGTTCTTCAATATCATAGGCAAGGCATTTTGAATGAGTGAATTTTGTGCCACAGAGCGCGCCCGTTGGAGCAATATCTTTTTGCAAAAAACGTGTAGATTCTATTAATGTATCATTGCATACAAAGTTTTTGCCAAATGGATAATGGCACATTATATCACCTTGCAGAATCACAAATGGTTGTTTTTGGCTTTGCAAAGTTTTAATGAGTTGAGGTGTGCAAGACTTAGCAAAAGTATGCAAAGTAGGAAAATTTGGGCTTTGCAGTGCTCTTAAAACTTCATTTGGCTTAAAGGAGCGAAGTATTTGTGTGAGTTGTATCCTTGAGCTAAGCCACGCATTAAAAAGATGACTTTGATAGCTTGAGATGAGAAAATTGCTTATTTTTTTGTTTTTAAGCGTGAGTTTGTGCTCACTGATAGCTTTTCCACTTTGAAAATTATCTCCTTCTTTGCCAAAACGTTGATTGCCAAAATAATTTGGGAATCCACTATAAGCGAGTAATTCTAATGTGGAATGAAGTTTAGTAGCATTGTTTGAGGAAACTTTTTTGAGGCGCATAAAAAAGCTATTCCCCTTGAGATGTCCGATTTTGAGCTTATGGTTGTGAGGTGTGATAGTGAGAATTTTAATATGTTGAGAGTGTAAATGAGGCAAGGCAGATTCAAGACGATTTTGTAAGGAGCGATGAATACTTAAATATTGATAGCTTGTAGCTGCTTTGTCTTTAAGCCCTGCATAGCCAATATCACGCACTCTACAGCCTAATGAGCTAGAAAGAATATTTAAGAGTTCAAAAGTGCTTAAGCCTTTTTTACGCACATAAAGTAATAAATGCTCACCACTTCCGCTTGGCTCATAAAGAGGAATTTCTTTAATCACAAAATCGCGAGGTGAGGTGTTGAAATGGCATTCTATGGGAGTGTGTGTAAAGGGGTAGATTCTAGAAATGTTTGTAAGCTGGGGAAGGTGCGGCGACATAGCTATATAATAGTGCGTTTGATAAAGGGCGAGAGATGAGTTAGAATCTCATAGGTGATTGTGCCAAAAGCTTGAGCGATTGTATTTGCATCATCAAAGACACAGATTCTACTCTCATCACACATACAAGAAAAGCAATCCATTGACAAGCGGGGCAAGATTTGATAGCCTTTGGCAGTATAGACTTTGTGTCGCTCACTCACGCGGAAAAATCCATCACCATAGCCTATATCATAAGTGCTTACTATATTTTTAGAATCCATCTTTGTGCAACCACTATAACCAATTCGCGCATTTTGGGGTAAAACACGTGTAGAAATCCTATCAGCATAGAGGGCTGCAACTTTGCGTAATTTCGCGCTAATAGGATTCTCAAAGGCAACATCAAGGTAACCATACGCTGCAATACCTATGCGCACCAAATCATCATTAATGTTATTATTCATTGCTTCCCGAATTGCCCCAGAGGAGCTTAGGGAGTGAAAACGTGGCAGAGGAAATCCATACTTTTGGGCTAATTCTTTGATTTCTTGTTTGATAAGTGCAAATCGTTCCTGTGTGCGTTCAAATTCTTCATCAATATCATCGCCATAGCCATTATGTGAAAATACACCTATAAGGTTTAAGCCCCGATGCAAAATAAGTTCAACAAACTCACTTATCTCACTTGCTTGTATGCCATTGCGATTCATTCCTGCATTCACTTTTAATTCTACATTTGTGCCTTTTGGCAAGATAGAGATATGTTCTTTATGATTAATAACAAAGGCGATATGAGGAGGGAATGTGCCTTGAGGCATTCCATAAAGTGCAGTAATACAAGGAAAATCATCTTTGATTTGCATTGCTTCGGCATAGTTTTTGACAAACACACTCTTAATGCCATATTCTCTCGCTAAAGTGCTTATTTGCTCTAAGCCGTGTCCATAGGCATTATCTTTTAATACAATAGCAAGTTCTGTGCTTGTTCCGATGTGTGAAGATATGAGATTGAGATTGTGTTTGTAAGATTGAGAATCAATAATTATTTCGGACATAATGTCGCTTATGCGGATACAATGTCATATCCGCATAAATAAATTTATTTAGGAAGTTTAGAAATGTAATCAGCTAATGCTTCAATATCAGCATCACTTACATTTGCCATCTGTCCATACATAATAGCCTTAGCACCACCATTATCTTCTGTTTTAGCTTTGTAACCTTTAAGCTTTTTGAGCAAATCATCTTTTGCCATACCAGCTATTGTTACATCACCTTTGCTGCCCGGAGCAATTTTCTTTGCATCAGGTCCGTGGCAAGCAACGCATTTTTTGAATGCTGCAGGAGCATCAGCGAAAGCAAGACTAGCAAAACCCAAAAGTGTGAGTAAAAGCAACTTTTTCATTGTTTGTTCCTTTCTGTTATTGGAGTTAGAAAACACGTAAATTATACGCCCAAAGAAATTAATTATTTCTTAATTATTTCTTAATTATTTCTTAATTAAAGCTTGACGCGCAAACTCATTGCACGCGAAAGAGAGAGCTGGTCAATAGCATCTAGTCCTATCCCTGTGGGCACACCTTGTGCGATTTTGCTAAAATGCAAAGGCATTTTAATTTTATCTTCAATATAGAGCATAATTGCTTCATTTGCAAGACTTGGCGAGAGTGCAAAAATAATTTCACGCACAGATTCGGTATCAATTCTTTGATTAAGGAGCGTAAAGTCAATTTGCTCTAAATCTCCTTGTGAATCTAGCACAAAATATCGCCCCTTAAATTCTCCCATATCTTCAAGCGTAAAAATATCACGTGGATTTGCTACGATGCATAATTCTCCATTTTCCCTTGAACTATCAAGACAAATATCACAAATCTCGCTTTCGCTTATACCAAAACATTTATGGCATTTTTGCACCAAAAGGGCAGCATTTTCAATGGCGTGAGCGATATTAAGCCCTAAGAATTTGTTTTCCATACAGAGAGCATATGCCATTTTTTGCGCACTTTTTTTGCCAATGGCGGGGAGTTTCTCAAGTGTAGAGATAAGCTCTGAAAACGCTTTAAGGCTGGATTTATATTGATTCATTATTATGCCCTTACTAAGATTAAACTTGCAATCATAGCTATAAAGAATTTAACTTCGCCTTATAAAATTTCGCTACAATTTCAGATTTAATTTTGATTAAAGTAGGAGTGAGTTTTGGAGACATTTGATTATTATGAAATCCTTGAAATTACGCGCACAAGTGATAAGGAGACAATCAAAAAAGCTTATCGTAAAATGGCACTTAAATATCACCCTGATAGAAACCCTGATGATAAAGATGCAGAAGAGCAGTTTAAACGCGTAAATGAAGCCTATGAGGTGCTAAGCGATGATTCTAAGCGCCAAATTTATGATAAATATGGCAAGGAAGGCTTGCAAAATTCAGGTTTTAGTGGTTTTAGCGGTCGCGATTTTAGTGATATTTTTGGGGATTTGGGTTCAATTTTTGAATCTGCATTCGGTGCCAACTTTGGATTCTCAACTCAAAAACGAGGCGGGGGTAAATATAATTTAGATGAGATTGTGGGATTAGAGTTAAGCTTTACAGAAGCCGTATTTGGGTGCAAAAAAGAAATTCATAATAGTTTTAAAATTGCGTGTAGTGATTGTAAAGGCACAGGTGCTAAAGGTGGCAAACTCAATACTTGCAAGGATTGTGGTGGTAAGGGACAGGTATATATGCGACAAGGATTTATGACTTTTGCGCAAACTTGTCCTACTTGCAAGGGTGAGGGGCAAAGTGCAAGCGAGAAATGCTCCAAATGTAAGGGTAGCGGGTTTGAGATAAGTGAGGAGAGCTTTGAAGTGAGTATCCCTGAAGGCATCGATGATGGGAATAGAATCCGCATTGGTGGGCGAGGAAATGCTGATAAGAATGGTAGCAGGGGAGATTTATATATTGCCGTGAGTGTTGCAGAAGATGAAAATTTTGTGCGTGATGGAGAGAATGTTTATATTGAAGTGCCGGTATTTTTTACTTCAATCGTGCTTGGCACAACGCTTAAGATTCCATCTTTGCGTGGAGAATTAGAGCTTAAAATCCCGCCAAATACACGGGATAAAGAGCAATTTGTTTTTGATAATGAGGGGATAAAAGATGTCAATAGCGCATACAGAGGGAAGTTTGTCGCACAGATTAAAATCACTTATCCTCCAAAGCTTAATGCCGAGCAAAGAGCGCTTACTGAAAAGCTTCAAGAAAGCTTTGGCATTGAGAGCGAGCCTTATAAGAATGTTTTTGAAGAGTGCTTTACAAAAGTCAAGCAATGGTTACATAAGCATAGTAAAAATGACAAAGACACTACAAAATAGATTTTAAGCCACTATGCCCTTTAATCACATAGCTATAATCATTTATGCCAGAGCGGGTTTCGCCAAGATAGTGATAGCCGTGAAATACATAGTAGTAGCCTACATTGTATTCATAAGTTGTCTTAGCGCCACTTTGAATGAAGCCGTGCAAATCTAATCCAGCCATATGAAGCCCTGTCCTAAAGTCTTTACCTATTGCGTCATTCCATTGATGATTAAATGAATACGCTACATTTAAAAAGAGTGGATTTGTTTGGGAAGCAATATTTACTCCAAACTTGATATGAGCATCATACCAAACGAACGGCTCATTTTTACTACCCTTTGCTTTGCTTACACCAACTCCAAGAATCTCACCCCCTGCTTCAGCAAAAGATATACTAAGATTCTATAATCATTAAGAGTTACGAAATTCCCCAAACATTATAGAAACTCATAAAAGTGTTACAATTTAACTTAATAAATTTTCAAGGCTTATACCACATTCAAGCATAAGTGCGTAATCATTGCGTGGAGGCAGCGTGATAGGGGTATTATATGTTTTATTGTGATAAAAAATACCCATTGCTCTTACATAAATATCGCTTTTCTTGCTGTATTCATCTCCTCTTTTAAAGCGTATACCGATAAAGGTATCAATGCGATAGCTTCCATCAATATTGTTTCTTTGAGATATAGAGTTTTTATCTGCATTTTGGCTTGTGTAGTATCTTACAATACTTGGACTTATTCCTAATCCTATCTCTAACATTATGCCACTGCTTATCTTTGCGTGATTGGCGATATATGCGCCCATAAAGAGTTGATTTGCACTAAAGGTGGTATTTTCTCCAATGCTGTATCGCTCAATTTTTGTTTCAACATAGAGAAAAAGAGGATTCTCTCCACCAAGTTTTGCGCCAATATGCGCGTAGGCAGAAGCTAAAAGAGAATTATAATTTTGCTTATTTGAATCTATTGTGGGTGCAAAGGTAGGGTTGACTTGTCCTATATTCACACCCCCTGCGATATAGAGCTTATCCCAATGTCCTCCAGCATATCCAGAGAGATATACGCCTGTATCATAAGTTTTACTATGATGTGCCCCTAGCCCTATGCGTATATCCTCACAATGTGAGCTATAACAAGTATAGGCAAAGGCATTAGTGTAAAGGAGAAAAACTAAAATGATTTTGTTTATAAGAACTCCTTGTATTGAATCTTGATTTTATCTTTACTCAAATGTTGTATTTCAATTAATAGCGAAAATCCAAACTTACGCCAAATTCAAGCATAGCGACGAGATTTTTTGTCGCAGGATAGGTAAAAGCAGGAGTAGTATTTTTAGAAGAGCCGGCATTTAAATCAAAATATCGCATCTTAAGCTTTGTGTAATACACAGGGCTTTTTTCATAAGATTGAGCCATATTTTTGCCAAATACTATGCCCAAAGAACCCTCCCACAAACTCCCACCATCAATATTTAAACGCCCAGAATCTCCAGTGCCTTGATATTTGAAAGTATGCCCTTGATTTGAGCCTACTGCATAGCTATAACTTAATCCATACTCTAGGGCAGCTTTATTAAGACTCTTGCGTCCCGAAATACTTCCACCTATAAATACAAAGGCACTTTGGAGGTGATTACCCTTTTGTATCCTAAAGTCATAAACCTCAAGAGGCACGATAACAGACATAAAGAGCGGATTTTCCAGTGAGCCGAGATTGATACCTACGCGAGGTTTAGCAGATACAAAGTTTCCTATATCTTTAGCAGGAGCATTTGCTCCGATGAGAGAGCCCTCAATCTGTGAGTGAGATATTCCTCCTAAAAAATCAGCTCCTATGCCAAACCAACGCCAGTGTTTCCCTACAGATACAGGTATGTATCCGCCATAGCTTGTGGCTTTTGGGTTGGAAGAGGCATTCATATCACCATAATATACTCCCAAACCAATGCGTAAGTCATCACAGCTTGTATCCGAACATTTATACGCCCATACATTAGGACACAACCCACAGCAAAGAATAAGTATGAGACAACAATATTTTAATGTTATTAAAATATTCATAGTTTCTCCTTATTAACAACCCTTAGAAAAAGCTTTTAATACTCTACAAACAACTACACCTCCCCAAACTCCTGCAGCAAAACCAAGCCACTCTCCCTCTGTCTTTTGCATTTCCTCATCACTTAAAGTCACTACATTAAGATTGTTTGCATTTGCAGTAAAAAGAAATGCTGCATCAGCTTGACTAAGAGATGTGTTTTGCGCATTGTGTGCATTCTTTTGTGAAGTAGATTCTAACGCACAAAGCGGACTAAAAGCTAAACCCAAAGATAAAGTTAAAACCAAACCAAATTTGTTCATAAAGAACTCCTTTATTGAAATGTAAAAATTGACTTTACAAAAAAACTATCAAGTTTTAAGTAGTCTTAGTCATATTTCCATAATAAAGTTTAAATTTTTATTAATGTATTGAGCATTACTTTTAGGATAAGTAATATGTGAGGGTGCATAAAAAGAAAAGAGAGTATGAAACCCCTTTGAATACTGAATACAATCTTATATAAGTTACAATTTTACTCACTTGCTTGGGTGCGCATAAATGCACATTAAGCATTTGTAGTGTGCGCCTTTTTAGCATTGCTTAACATAAGCTTAATGCGATTTTCTTGATTAACTTTTGTCGCACCCGGGTCATAGTCAATAGAGACGATATTGCTTTGTGGGTTGCGCTCTTTTATCGTTTTCATCATACCGCGCCCTACAATATGATTAGGCAGACAACCAAAAGGTTGGGTGCAGACGATGTTTTCCACGCCTTGCTCAATGAGTTCAAGCATTTCAGCAGTAAGCAACCACCCCTCGCCCATATTCATACCTTCAGAGACATAGCCTTGCACCGCTTTTTTCGTGTATTTAAACGCAGTGGGTGCTCTAAATACACCGTGCTTTTTAATGGCTTTAATTGTATCAATTTGTTTGCTTGCAAAAAACCAATACACCACACGATAAATAAGTGCTTGCATAAGTGTGCCACCATACATTTTGCCACCCACAATTGTATCATTGATACAATACAAGCAAAAGTCCATAAAGCCCGGAATTACAACCTCACAATCTTCTGCTAAAAGGAAATCTTCAAGATTATTATTGCCAAGCGGAGAGAATTTGATATAAATCTCACCTACAATGCCTACGCGCACTTTTTGCTTGGTATCTCTAGGGATAGAGGCAAAATCATCAAGGATAAGTTTCATATCTTTTTTGAGCGCACTATATTTTCTTAATCCCTCATTCGTGCCCTCACTTGTAATGCGACGTACCCATTTATCTACCATTGCATCGGTATCACCTTTATTTTTCTCATAAGGACGGCATTGATTAGCAATATGCATTATCAAATCCCCATACACAATTGCGTTTAAAAGATTTTGTAGCATTGGGCGCGTAACGCTAAAGCCTTGGTCAGCTTCTAATCCACTAAAATTAAGAGAGATAACAGGAATATTCCCAAATCCCGCTTTATTGAGAGCTTTTCGCAAGAGATAAATATAATTACTTGCACGACAACCCCCTCCTGTTTGCGTAATCAGTAATGCGACTTTTTGCAAATCCCACTTACCACTTTTAAGCGCATCAATCATTTGCCCAATCACAAGCAATGCAGGATAACAAGTATCATTATGGACATTGCGCAAACCTTCATCTACCACGCCTTTCCCATCATTATGCAAAAGCTCCGCATTATAGCCGTGTAAGTGCAAGATTTTTACAAGCAATTCAAAATGAACAGGCAACATCATCGGCACAAGAATTGTATGTGTTTGCTTCATCTCTGCAGTAAATGGCACGCGTTTAAGTTCGCGCTTATTTTCTGTTTTGATAATCAATGATTGAGAATCTGGCGTTTGCCAAGAATTAATATGAGGGGTCATTTTTTGTGTCATAGGATTCCTTTATAAATAAATTTAAGCATTCTCAAGTATTTGAGTTGATTGTAGCAAAATTTTTGCATTTTTTTGCGCTTGTTTTTCTTCCATTGCTCCAAGCAGACTTCGGATTCTGATTTTTACCGCGCCTAAATTGCTGATTTCATCAATTTTGAGCTGAGTGTAGAATTTCCCGTGAGATTCTAAAATCTCGCGCACTTCATCAGTTGTAATAGAATCTATTCCGCAACCAAAGCTTACAAGCTGCACAAGCTCAAGATTCTCATCACTACTTACAAAGGCTGCTGCATTATAAAGCCGTGAATGGTAGCTCCACTGATTAAGGATATGAAGTTCTCCCGCATCTGCTAAATGCTCGACACTATCCTCACTTAGCACAACAAGCCCTAAAGAATTAATGAGCTTATCAATGCCGTGATTGATTTCTGGGTCAATATGATATGGACGTCCGCATAACACAATAGCCTTGAGTTTGTTTGCTCGTGCGAAATGTAGAGCTTTTTCACCTTGTAGTTTTACATCACTGAGCCATTCATCACGCACTTCATAGGCTTTTTCTACTGCCTTGAGGAATGACTTTTTATCCGCACCCAATTCTTTTTTGAAAAATACGAAGCCCTTTTTCTTAAAATCTTCTTTTTGATGTAATCCAAAATACGGATAAAAAAAGCTTACTTCGCGTAATTTATCAACATTTGCATTTAAAAGTTCGGGATAATAAGCCACAACAGGGCAATTATAATTATTTGTGCTTGAATCTTTGTGTTTTTCATCGCCAGCAAAACTATAACTCATACAAGGATAAAAGATTTTATCCACTCCTTTTTTCAAAAGATTCTCAATATGTCCGTGCAGGAGCTTAGCAGGGTAGCATACCGTATCGCTTGGGATACTATATTGCCCTAAGGAAAAGGTTTTTCGTGTGGTAATATCAGAAACTACCACTTCATAGCCTAATTCACTAAGCAATGTATGCCAAAAAGGTAGATTCTCATACATATTAAGCCCTAAGGGAATGCCTATTTTTCCCTTTGTAAGGCGAGATTTGTCCATATTTTCATAAGCACAAAGAGATTTAATTTTATTGAGTTTATAATCATACAAGTTGGGCAAAAAGAGGAGCTTTTTAAAGCCTAGTGGCTTATCACAGCGATTACCTGATATAAACTTTTTGCCCTCGCCAAAGCGATTAATCGTTAAATGGCAATTATTCCCACAGATTTTACATACACTTGCGGTTGCAGTATGTTTGAAAGTGGCTAATTCCTCTTGTTTCATTGTGCTTGAATGTTCTAACCCTAAGTCTTTTGCATATAATGCTGCGCCAAATGCTCCCATAAGTCCGCTGATTTTAGGTCGGACAACCTCTCTACCGATTTCTTTCTCAAAGCTTCTAAGCACTGCATTGTTGAGGAATGTTCCACCTTGCACGACAATTTGCTTACCCAAATCATCTGCATCGCGTGCGCGTATAACTTTATAAATAGCATTTTTAACTACACTCATAGAAAGCCCAGCACTAATATCTTCAATGCTTGCACCCTCTTTTTGTGCTTCTTTAACCGAGCTATTCATAAACACCGTGCAGCGGCTTCCAAGCTCCACAGGTTGTTTGGATTCTAAACCAAGCTTAGAAAAAGTTTGTATATCATAACCCATAGATTTTGCAAAAGTTTCAATAAAGCTTCCGCAACCTGAGCTACACGCTTCATTAAGCATTATAGAATCTATGGTTTGGTTTTTGATATAAAAGCATTTCATATCTTGTCCGCCAATATCAATAATAAAATCTACTTTAGGATTAAAGTATTTAGCAGCTTTAAGATGTGCCATTGTTTCTACAAGTCCAGCGTCTAAGGTAAAGGCAGCCTTTATAAGCTCTTCACCATAGCCAGTAACCGCACTTCCTTTAATGTTGATTTTATCACCAAAATGTTCATAAATGTAAGTAAGTTGCGTTGATATGACTTCTACGGGATTGCCTTTGTTAGAATTATAATATTGATATACAATGGCATTATGACTATCAAGCATAACAAGCTTTGTTGTTGTGCTTCCGCAATCTATGCCGATATACACATCAATTTTGTGATGATTATTTGCCTTGTAGGCTTGCTCAATTTCTATTTCTTCTACACTTGCACTTTCGTGCCGTGCAATAAAGGCATTATAATCAGATTCTGAAGCAAAAAGTGGCTCAAGATATTTATTGCTTGAAGTAGTGTTTTTGCTTTCTTCAAGTATGGTAATGAGTGACTGACAAGTATAAGTTTTTTCTAACTCACGTGCTTGAAGAGAGACGCCAATCGCCACGGCATATTGTGCAAAATTAGGAAAAATGGCGTGTTCTTTATCAAGTTTTAAAGTTTTTGCAAATCGCTCTTGCAAGCCCTTATAGTAAAAAAGCGGTCCTCCAAGAAAGAGAATCTTCCCTTCAATTTTGCGTCCTTGAGCTAATCCTGTGATAGTTTGATCTACGACAGCCTGAAAAATACTTGCAGTAATATCTTCTTTATTGACACCTTGATTAAGCAATGGCTGGACGTCAGTTTTAGCAAATACGCCACAACGAGATGCTATGGGGTAGAGTTTTTGGCATTTAAGTGAAATATTATCAAATTCTTCTGGTGTAATTGCAAGTAAAGTTACCATTTGGTCAATAAATGCGCCTGTTCCACCTGCACAAGAACCATTCATACGCTCCTCTGTTCCACCTGTGAGAAATATAATCTTTGCATCTTCTCCGCCAAGCTCAATGACTGCATCGGCATCAGGCACAAGATGGCGCACTGCTCCAGCTGTGGCAAATACTTCTTGCACGAAATCAATCCCTGTAAGTTTGCAAATACCAAATCCCGCAGAGCCTGAAATAGCAACTTTAAATTCTCTATCGCCAATAATTTGAGCAATACTTTGCACGATTTGTATGCTTTTTTCGCGCACTTTTGAATAGTGTCGCTCATACACTTGAAAAATGATGTCATCTCCATCCATAAGAGCGACTTTTGCTGTTGTGCTACCAATATCAATCCCTAGCGTTAAACTCATAAAAACCCCTTAGTAAAAACAAAACTCAAGCATAAAATAACATTGTATCAAAAAAAGGAAAAAAACGATGCATCAACAACAACAAATTTTTAATATATTGTCGTGAATCTGTATCCATATTGATGAATCTATATCAATATGTTTTTTGCATTTATAGCATTCAAGATTGGCGACTTGCAAAGCAATCATTTCTTTTTGCCGCAAGGTGGGATTTGCTTCCAAAAGTTCTAAATATTGATTTTTAAAGACATATACACTTAAGGTGCTATCAATAGTTTGTCCTTCTCTCATTTGTTTTAAAATATCACTGCATAATGGGCAGAGCTCAAGTGGGTAGTCGTTATATAATCCCACTTCGCTTATTCCTTGTTTGATGCTCAAGCTAAAAGCATTGCGTTTTGTAATCTTGGCGGTGTAATGGCGATGAGTGAGTGTGTGGTGCTTATTTGTTGGATTAAAGTCAGTTTGAATATTATCACATTGACAAAAATGCAGACGAGGCAAACCATTTGTTTGAGATTGTTTATAACTAATGCGCTTTTCATATAAAAACACAGGCGCAAGCATACCCTCGCCTAGAAGAACATATATAAAATAGTGTCCAAAGATTAAATCTACCGATGAGACACTGATGCCATCACTATGGAGCATATCAAAAAGTGTATCTTTGATAACGTGTTTTTGCGTGTTTTGGAAAGATTGAATAGTTTTAGGAAATAACATTTGTGTTGCCATTTTCGCCACATTCGCTTTCAATAATATCACATAAAATATGAATAATTAAAATGTGTAATTCTTGGATTCTAGGCGTGTCATTATCTGGCATAATAAGATTAATATCACAAAGCGCACTAAGTTTTCCTCCATCACGCCCACTAAGTCCGATAACGAAGCAGCCCATATCGCGTGCTATTTGTGCAGCTTTAAGAACATTATGAGAATTGCCACTTGTAGAAATACCAAAAAATACATCGCCCTTTTGTGCGAGAGATTCTACTTGTCGTGAGAATACATATTCAAAACCATAATCATTGCCAATGGCTGTAAGCGCAGAAGTATCTACACTTAAAGCAATGCCTGCCAAGCCTTTTCGTTCTCTTTTGTAACGTCCTGTGAGTTCCGCAGCGAAATGTTGTGCATCAGCTGCGCTACCACCATTGCCACAAATGAGAATTTTGCCCCCATTTTTAAGAGATTGAATAAGAATATCTGCTGCTTTTTGTATTGCAGGAGTGAGAGTAAAAATCTTTTGTGCGCTTTGTAAATGAGCGTTGAATTCAGATTCTATGAGTGTTTGCATATTTTGCTCCTTTGGATAGATTCTATGATATTTGAAGTAGAGTGCCCTTCAATAAAATCAATAAGCACAACTTCTTTGGCGTATTCTTTCCCAACAACTTCCTTATTATGATAATCACCGCCTTTGACAAGCACATCGGGCTTAATAGCCTTAATAAGCTCTAAGGGTGTGTCTTGACAAAAGCTCACTACATAATCTACACATTCTAAGCCAGCAAGCATAAGGGCACGATTATGTAAGGTATTGATAGGACGTTCCTTTCCTTTAAGTCGTTTTATAGAATCATCATCATTTAATCCCACAATCAAAATATCGCCCAAATCACGTGCCTTGTTGAGATAGCTCAAGTGTCCTATATGTAAGATGTCAAAGCAACCATTTGTAAAAACGATTTTGCTTTGTTTCAAGTCTTTAAGGAGCGTGAATAAGCTTTCTTGAGAGATGATTTTAGATTCTATATATTGTTGTAGATTAGAGGGTTGAGTGTGGATATATTGTAGAATCTCACTATGAGTTGCAACTGCACTCCCAACTTTACCCACAACGACTGCTGCTGCGACATTTGCAAATTCACACGCTTGAAAAATATCACAACCACTACTTAGAGCAAAACTAAGCGCAGCAATTACCGTATCTCCCGCACCTGTAACATCATATACTTCTTTTGCACGAGTAGGGATAATATGTATTTGATTATTATCAAATATGCCAATCCCATCTTCGCTGAGTGTAATGAGTGAAATATCAAGCTGGCATTGAGTTTTGAGTGCCATACCTGCTTTGATGAGCGAATCTTTATCGCAGATAGTAATGCCTGTGGCAAGTTCAGCCTCTTTTTTATTAGGAGTGAGGAGTGTTGCACCTGTGTATTTACTATAATCTTTGCCTTTAGGGTCGCAGAGGACAAGCTTAGATTTGCTTTTTGCATAATCAATGACAAAATGTGTGAGTTCATCATTTAATAATCCCTTGCCATAATCAGAAATAATAATACAATCCACTTCATCAAGTACAACGTGGAGATGTTGGACAATATTATTATGAATATGAGAATCTATGGGCATTTTACTTTCCCTATCTACGCGTAAAACTTGTTGATTAGCAATGATAACGCGCGTTTTTTTAGTCGTAGGACGCGAAGTATCTACAAAAAGATAAGAAATATCCACCCCCATAGATTCTAATTTTTCACCAAGCCAGAATCCTGCCTCATCATTACCCACAACGCCACACACAAAGACTTGTGCATTCAAAGCAATGAGATTATGCACGACATTGCACGCTCCACCTAAGCGATTATTTTCATCTTTGACATCTACTACTTGCACAGGAGCTTCAGGCGAGATACGCTCACAGCTTCCCCATACATAATGATCTATCATTAAATCACCAATAACAAGAATTTTAGGACTCTTAGATTCTAAACCAAACATTATCTACTCTTTTATCCTTAATATTATATTTTTGGATTTTCACGTTCAAAAATTGCTTTGATTTCTTTAAGGTATGTCTTTATGCCTTCTTCAAGACTAAAACGTGGCATATAAGAGAGATGTTCTTTTGTAGAAGCAATATCAGCTTGTGTATGAGTTTGGAAAAAAGCATAAGGATTATCAAAATATTCCACTTCAAAATCTCCAATTCCATCTTTAAGACACGCAATAATATCATTAAAGCTTCTTGCCTCGCCACTGCCGACATTATAAATACCACTTTGCATAGATTCTATGGCTTTGATATTAGCTTGAATAACATCTTTAATATAGACAAAATCTCGCTTTTGCTCACCATATTTAAAGAGTCTCACTTTTTTATGTTTAAGTGCTTGTAGTCCAAGTTGCAAAATCATTGAGGCAGTTTTGCCTTTATAAAATTCCCTCTCTCCATAAACATTAAAATATCTTAATCCAATAATAGGATAACTAGGATTTGAAGTAAGAATCCTCCTTACACTTTCGTCCATACAGAGTTTAGAATATCCATAAATATTTTCCGGCATTTCGCCGCTTCCTACACTATTGGGTGCAGGAGAATTACCATAAGTTCCAGCCGATGAAGCATAGATAACCATTGCTTGGGATTGAGTGGCAATATCAAGCAAGCGCAAGAATGATTCGTGATTAGTTTTCATAACAAGCTCTTGATTAAGCACGGTGGTATCAGAAATAGCAGCTTGATGAAAGATAATGTCAAAATCATAAGATTTAAGCTTTTCTAAATCGCTAGGATTATTAATATCGCCTACAATCACTTTGTCTTTAAAACCAATAAGATTCTTAAAATGTCCAAGTGTTGTTGGGTTGCCACTAGGGAAAGTCTCATCATTACGAAACTTATCAAATACATATACTTGAGCAAGTGGGTGATGTTTTTGAAAATAAAAGGCGAGATTGCTTCCAATGAATCCAGCTCCACCTGTAATGAGTATTTTTTTTTCTGCAAGGTCATCATAAATGTATTTCATACTTGCTCCTTTAAAAGTGAGATTCTTTTATTATACTATGGAGTTGGTGTAAAGTTGCAATCTTTTGCACATTTTTAAGCGAATTATCATTTACTTGTGCCTCTCCTAGTAAAAATTTCCCATTAATATGTGCATTTTGTGCACATTGCATATCTGTAATTTTATCGCCTATAAAAAATGAATGTGCTAAATCAATATTAAAATCTCTGCAAGCCGCTTTAATCATACCTATTTTAGGTTTCCGACAATCACAATTTTCGCTCGGTAAATGAGGGCAGTGATAGATTCTATCAAAACCAAAGCCAAGTTGTGCTTTGAGTCTCTCTTGCATATATTGATGAAGTGTGTTCAAATCAGATTCGCTATAATAGCCGCGCGCAATGCCAGATTGATTTGTAATAACAAGTAAGAGGTAATTTTGTGCTTTAAGTGTCTCTAGTAATGCAAAAAGCCCATCACAAAAGATAAAGTCTTTAATTTTATATACATAGCCATTATCTTGATTAATCACTCCATCTCTATCAAAAAATGCACATTTTTGCATAAACTCTCCTCAAAATATTTAGAGTATTTATAACAAATTTTATTTATTTTTTGTGAGTATTTTATAAATTTTGTGCAATTTTTTTAGATTTTCACTTCACTTTCTCTCAAGTTTAATATAGAACTAAGAATATCCGTTTCCTATAATTTATAATTTTGCCATAAATTTAATGTCATAAAATATCAAAACATAAAAAATTATAATACAAAAAAGCTGTGTTTCTTTTGTATTAATCAAGCACTTATAAATCCTAGAGCCCTAAGAGCTTTATATATTTCATAGCAACCAAAGCCTATCATACCCACGCCTCCAAGTCGCAAAAATAATATTCGCTTATTTTGCATTTTTGTGCTTATAAGACCTAGTGCAAGTAATGCAGGTGTAGCAGCTATGCCAAAAAGGCACATTGTGATTGCGCCATTGATACCGCTGCCAGATACCGCGGCAGTGAGTAGAAAATAATAGACTATGCCGCAAGGGAGTAATCCATTGCATAAGCCAAGTGCATAAAGTCGCCATATTGAACCTTTTGTGAGCAAAAAACGCATTATTTTGCTAAGTGATTGAAAAGGAAGTGGTGTATGTAAAAATCTCGTAACTTTAGGTAGCCACGCTATTCCTATGCCAAAAATGACAAGAAGCGTGCCTACAATAAGCATTATTGCATATTTTATTTCATTATTTGGTGAAGCAATATATCCTATGCTCCCAGCTAAGAAACCAAGTATAGCATAAGTAGTAGTTTTACCGCAATGATAAAGGAGGTGAAAGGGTATTTGTGTAATGAATGAGGAGATAAAAGATGTGATATGGCTTTTTGGCTTTTGTAAAGTGTGTGAAGCTGTGCTTACTTGCGAATCTTGCACAGGCATATAAAGTGTGCTATATGCTAATACTATACCTCCGCACATACCTATGCAATGCCCAAATGAGGCAAAAAAAGCAATGCTTAAAAGGCTTATAATCTCTATATTTCCCATAACGATTTAGAAGAAGAGTGAATTGACACTTTCATTATGGCAGATTCTACGGATAACCTCTGCAAAAAGTGGTGCAACACTTAAAACTTTAATTTTTGGGTGTGCAACGCGCAGAGGAATAGAGTTTGTTACCACAACTTCATCAAGCGCACTTTTGGCTATTCTCTCAAGTGCTGGACCACTAAGCACAGGGTGTGTGCCTAATGCAATAACACTATTGGCACCACGAGATTTGAGCACATCAGCGGCTTTGCACATTGTCCCAGCAGTGTCAATCATATCATCTATGAGAATGACGTCTTTGCCATCTACATTACCGATGATATTCATCACCTCACTTTCATTTGCCCTCTCACGCTTTTTATCTACGATAACCAAATCCATTCCGATTCTATCAGCAAAATGTCTAGCTCTCGCTACACCTCCAATATCAGGTGAAGCAACAATAGGATTTTTAAAGGATTTAGTTTTCAAATAGTCACGAAATACAATAGAACCATAGAGGTTATCCACGGGTATGTCAAAAAATCCTTGAATCTGCTCTGCGTGTAAATCCATTGTGATGACGCGGTGGATACCGCTTTGTTCTATGAGATTTGCTACAAGTTTAGCAGTAATGGGCACGCGTGGGACTACTTTTCTATCTTGTCTTGCATAGCCAAAATATGGAATCACTGCATTGATATTTTTTGCTCCACTGCGTTTAAGTGCATCAGTCATAATAAGAAGTTCCATTAAATGGTCATTTGCTGGAGCACAAGTAGGTTGAATAATAAAAATGTCTTTGCCACGCACAGATTCTCCAATTTGCACATTAATCTCACCATCGCTAAAGCGGTTGATTGTTGTTTTAGAGAGGGAAATATCAAGGCATTTGGCAACTTCATTGCTAAAAAGTGTATGAGCTGAACCACTAAAGATTTTAAAACCTCGCATAAAGAATAGCCTTTAAAAAGTAAAGTTAAATGTTTTGTATTATAGGTAATGTCATTTTATATTTGGCTTATTTGGTTTGAAATATCTTCATTTTCTTCTATGGAGCATTCTAAGAAAAGTTCTGTTTCTTTTTGACTTAAAAGCTTAGCATTGATATGTTTATCAAGATTAATGAGCATTTCACTCCGTGCCCTATCACGGATAAATTGATTACTTTGGACAATAATACAAGGCGTATTTAAAATGGCTTTGTTAAAATGATGGATTCTATAAATTTGTAAGATTTCGTGAGGTTCTTTACTTTCATCGCTAAATTCTTCAAGCGTGAGTTTAAAGCGTTTAGGAGCGATTCTATTATAGAGATTTGAGCCTTTGGTGCTTGAGTAATAAAAAAGAATATTTTTACCTTGATTGTAAATTTGCGTCATACTTTTGTTGGAGCGAAGCGTGCGCACATCAAATATTGATTTTTGCTGATTAAGAAATGCTTTAAGAGCTTTAGAGCGAGGTAAAAGTGCGTAAGATTTACCATAGAGGGCAATATTTGCATCATCTTCTTTTAGTATAAAGATTATACCTTCATTGACATAGACTTCTTCAAATTTTGATTTTGTTTTAAAATGAGATTGGGATTTGGCACTTTCTTCCTGAGCTTGTTTAGCAGAGGGTTGATTTTCTAAGGGTGCATTTGTTTTTGCGCAGCCTGTGATAAGTATGCTTAATCCAAGATATATATAGCAGATGGCGAGATGCAGAGATACTCTCATTTGTGCTTCCTTATTGCTAATCCGAATCTAAGTTTAATAAAATATCGTTGGAAAAATATTTTATTAAAAGAAGCTATAAAAAGTCTTTAAATATTTTATTCCCCTTTTTATTTTCACACCTTAAGTAAGCAAAAAATGAGTATTATAAAGCCTGATATTTGGTATTTGCAAGGGGTTTAAGCGAAAATTATCAAAAAGTTATTTTATCAATCTAAAATCCAAATTTAATCCAACTTTGGTTAAGATGTCTTGTAAAAATATTTTATCAAATAGAGAATCTCAATGAAAACAATTGCAATTTTGGGCAAACCCAATGTAGGCAAAAGCTCCCTTTTTAATCGACTTATCAAGCAACATTTAGCTATCACTTCAGATGTAAGTGGGACAACGCGTGATGTAAAAAGAGCGTGTTTTGATATAAGTGGCGTAGAAGTAGAACTACTTGATACAGGTGGAATTGATAAGGTAGAGGGTTTATTTGCCAAAGTATCTGCCAATTCGCTCAGAGCAGGGCAAGAGGCAGATTTAGTTTTATATATGGTTGATGGGAATGTTGTGCCTCAAGATGATGATATTGCATATTTTCGCACAATTCAAAAGGCTAAAAAACCGCTTGTGCTTGTTATCAATAAGGTTGATAATGATAAAATCAAGCAACAAGCGTGGGATTTTGCGTGTTTTGGTGCAGAACAGATGTATTTTATTTCTGTGCATCACAATCGTGGGTTAAGTATTTTGCTTGAAGCTATTTTTGAACTCCTCTCTCTTGCAAAGGAGCAATCTTTAAGTAATAATTTGCGCTCACAAATGGATAACGAAGAGATTGATGAGAGTTTAGAGGAGTTTTTGGGTATTTTAGAATCTACTCCAAATAAGAGTGAGGAAAACATTGCTGTTGGGATTATTGGACGCGTAAATGTAGGCAAAAGCTCCCTCTTAAATGCACTTTTGGGTAAAGAGAGAAGTGTAGTAAGTGAAGTGGCTGGAACGACTATTGATCCTGTAGATGATGAAATGGATATAGAGGGCAAAAGAGTAAGATTTGTGGATACGGCAGGGATTAGACGCGCGAGTAAGATTTGGGGGATTGAAAAATTTGCACTTTTACGCACAAATGCAGCACTTGCCCAAAGTCATATTGTGATTTTAGTCCTTGATGCGAGCGAAAGTTTTGTTGAATTAGATGAAAAAATTAGCTCTCTTATTCCTAAACACGCTTTGGGAGTGATTGTTGTGCTAAATAAATGGGACAAAAAGCATAAGGAATATAAAGAAATCATCAAAGAATTTAAGCATAGATTCCCATTTCTTTCTTTCGCTCCAGTGATGACATTGAGTGCTCTTAATGGGCGTAATATTGATAAACTTAAAAAGGAAATTTTGAAGGTTTATCAGCGTTTTGCATATAGAATCCCTACAAGTGCGCTTAATGATGTTATCGCTCAAGCAGTAGCACATCATCATATTCCAAGCGATCACGGCAAGATTGTCAAAATTTATTATGCTACGCAATATGCCACACATCCGCCACAAATTGCGCTTGTGAGCAATCGCCCAGAAAGTTTGCATTTTAGCTACAAGCGATATATTATCAATATGTTAAGGGAGCAATTTGATTTTGAAGGTGTGCCAATTTTATTAAGTGTAAAGGGCAAAAATGCCAAAGATGAGGAAAATACATCTGCAAAAAAAGAATCTCCAAGTAAAGTATCGCATAGAGAATCTAAAAATCGCAGATTTGTATAAGAAATTTCTATAATTTATTTTATACCACAAAAATCTTTAATTGCTTCAACTTTATCTGTTTTTTCCCAGCTAAATTCGTTTAATTCGCGTCCAAAATGTCCATAAGCTGCTGTTTTACGATAGATTGGACGGAGCAAATCAAGCGATTCTATAATACCCTTAGGTGTTAAACGAAATACTGCTTTTACGCATTCAGTGAGTTTAGAATCTTCAACTTTTCCTGTGCCTTGCGTATCAACAAGAATTGAAACAGGTTCTACTACCCCAATAGCATAGGCTACTTGCACAATGGCTTTATCACATACACCGCTTGCTACGAGATTCTTAGCAACATAGCGTGCTGCGTATGCAGCACTTCTGTCCACTTTACTAGGGTCTTTGCCACTGAATGCACCACCGCCGTGAGGGCAGCTTCCGCCATAAGTATCTACAATGATTTTGCGCCCTGTCAAGCCTGCATCACCTTGTGGTCCTCCAATAACAAACTTGCCTGTGGGATTAACAAAATAGCGAATATTATCATTTAAATATTCTTGTGGAAGCACTTTTTGCACGATTTCTTCAATTACAGCATCTTTTAAATGACTTTGTTGCGTTTCTGGGCTATGTTGGGTTGAGATAACAATCGTATCAATACTCACAGGTTTGCCATCTTCATAGCGCACGGTTACTTGTGATTTGCCATCGGGGCGCAAAAAAGGTAGAGTGCCATCTTTTCTTTTTTGTGCCAAACCTTCCGTAAGGCGATGAGAGAGCCAAATAGGCAGAGGCATAAGTGAAGGTGTCTCTTTACACGCATAACCAAACATAAGTCCTTGGTCGCCTGCACCAATTTCGCCATCTTCTCTATCTACGCCTTGATTAATATCTGGGCTTTGCTCACCAATGCCATTAAGCACTGCTGCTGAACGATAATCAAAACCATAAAGTGCGTCTGTGTAGCCAATTTCTTGCACTACTTTGCGGGCAATTTCTTGCATAGGCGCATACACACTTGTTTTTAGTTCGCCTGCAATAACACAAAAACCATTGCTCACAAGCGTTTCACACGCTACACGAGCTTTTTTATCACGCTCAATAATATAATCAAGAACTGCATCGCTGATTTGGTCAGCCATTTTATCTGGATGTCCTTCTGTTACGGATTCTGAAGTGAATAGAAACGATTTTTTCATAAACTCGCCTTGTAATTTAAATTTTATGTGAAATGCTAACACAAAATTTTAAACTTACATATTGTATTTTGTATTTTCTGCAAATCTTGCACATTGCATTTAGCAAAACATTAAGACTTGCACACAATTCAAATTTGTTTTTTTTTGCAATAATGTCTAGAAATTAATTTGGGTTGGAGAGTTTTATGGGAAAAATTTATGTTTCTATGGGAGTAGCGATGCTTTTTAGCACTTTTGCTTATGCAGATAATATTTTAGAATCTGCTGCAAATGAGCGCTCAAACACGAGTAGAGGCATTGTAGAAAATAAACGTGTATTACCTAAATCTGTAGTAAAGGCGGTTTTTAGCAAAGATTTACAATCTACAACAAATATAACCTGGCAAGGTAAAGATACGATTTTGCACAGCGGCGATATTGCCAAGTCAATGCTGCAAGTACCTGGATTCTCTATGACTCGCAAAGGTGGTGGTGGAAGTGAGGTTATATTTCGCTCACAAGTTGCTTCAAGATTACCTATATTTTTAAATAGCGGTGTGTTAAATGGTGCTTGTGGCGGGCGTATGGATACGACTACGACTTATATATTTCCGGAAAATTACAATCGTATCACTTTTCTTAAAGGTCCTCAAGATGTTCGTTATGGTGCACTTATAAGTGGTGGCTTACTTTTTGAACGCGATATTTTAAGACTTGGTAAGGGAAGTTTTAATGTTGATACAAGTGCAATGTATGGGAGTTTTAATCGTTTTGATATAAATGCGAATGCTTTAGCTGGGGGAAAATATGGTTCTTTGCAGGCGATAGTTTCACATTATGAATCTGCAGATTATCGTGCTGGAGATAGGAGAATCGTGCATTCAGCCTATAATAGAGAATCTGCAAGTATTATAGGCACACTTACACCTACTTCAAGCACAGCTCTTGAGTTTGATATTGATATAGGACGTGGCTGGGCTTCTTATGCAGATAGAGCAATGGACGCTCGGACATTTGATAGAATCTCCTATAACCTTGCCTTAGAGCAGCATATTAATGATACTTTTGATAGGCTTGATGTGCGGCTTTGGCATAATGCTATAGACCATATTATGGATAATTTTTCACATCGCCCACCACAAGCAATAAATAATAATCTTTACAATATTAGTAATCCTAAACGCACAAATACAGGTGGTAGGGTAGAGGGGAGATTCTATTTTGGTGAGAATGTAGAGTTTTATGTGGGGAGTAATTATAACCACGATTCGCACGAGAGTCGCAATGGTGGAGGTGCGACTTTGCAAGATGCAAATAATGTGCTTAACCAAAAATACAATCCAAACTTTACTTTCAAAAATCTAGGGTTTTTCACACAAGGGCAATATCATTCACAATCAAACTTTGGTATAGCCTTTGGTGCAAGATATGATTATCTTGTAACAGAACGAAAACAGCTAGCAGCACGAAGTGCAGCAGAGGATAAAAATAACCTTGCAAGTGCCTTTGTGCGATATGAACATTATCTAGATAAATCCACATTATATGCGGGATTAGGTGTAGCGCAGAGAGGAGCGGACTTTTGGGAGCGAAGTAAGGCTAATGGTATGAATCTTTCACCAGAAACAAATACCCAGTTTGATGTGGGGCTTACTTATCAAGACGATGTATTTAAGAGTAAGGTTTCAGCCTATGCTTCGCATATGGCAAATTATATTTTAATCAACTATATTCCAGCAACAGCAAGTGCTTTTAATACCGATGCTTTTCTTGCAGGTGGGGAGGTAGAAGCAGAGTATATTGTGTGGGATAGTTTGCACTTCTATGGTTCACTTGCTTATACTTATGGTTTAAATCTAAGTACCCAACAAGGCTTACAATCTCATTCACCACTTCCACAAGTCGCCCCACTTCAGGCTCAAATCTCAAGCTTTTATGAGAATGGCAATTGGCTTTTACGCCTTGATGTAATTGCAAACGCTGCACAAAATCGTTATGCATTTAATTATGGTAATGTGGTAGGTAAGGATTTAGGGAATTCTAAAGGATTTGTAACGCTTAATCTTTATGGAGGCTACAAACATAAATATTTTATGCTTCTAGCAGGAGTAGATAATCTCACAAATACACTTTATGCTTATCATCTCTCTAAAAATGGCATAGACATTGGAGCATTAGATATTGCGCCCACAACTAGAATCTATGAGCCAGGACGCAGTATATGGACAAAAATGAGAGTGTATTTTTAAGCAGAATTTAAGGGGGTATAATATCGCTTTTAGTAAGAATCTAAGGAGATTTTGATGAAAAAGCGATATTATATATTTTATGCTTTAGTAACTGCGCAGATTCTTAATGTAGATAGTTTGAGTGAAAGAAAAGCGGAACTTGAGCGAAAAATTCGTGAGATTGAATCTCAACAAGCCATAGAGGAACAAAAGAAGTAAAAAGAAGTAGAAAAGCTTGAGCAGAGGCTCAAATCACTTCAATATTCCTATCCTGAAGAAAAATTACAAAATAATCCTGTGCAGCAGGATTTTGCGCAAACTAATAAAATCACACAAGAGCTTGATGAAGAATCTGATAAAATGTTTGGAAAAAATCGTAGCGGTGTGTTATTGGGCATTAGTGCGGGATTTATGCCTATGGAATATAAGACTTTATTACATTCTGCAAAAGGTGATTTGGCTGTGGGTGGCGCAAGATTGGGTTATCAATATTTTTCCATCAATAATAGTATATTTGGCTTTAGAATCTATGCTGATGCACATATTGGCAGAGGAGAAACAGAGAATACTTTAACACAAGTTGAACAAGATTTTATGGCTTGGAATATTGATGTACTTGTTGATTTACGTATTCCTAATACTTATCAATATATTGGGTTTTTTAGTGGAGTTGGATTTGGAAGTTTAAATTTTGAAAGCACAAAAGTATATTGAACTATGTGTATTTAAAAGGTGGAAGAAATTTTTATAATTTTGGTTTGGCTTTTACCGGTGGTGCAAAACATCATTTGGAGTTGTATTGCAAAATGCCGATGAAAGCAAACTATGATGAGGAATTTTATTGGAAAAGCCCAATGCTCGCAAGCATAGCTTATCAATATACTTTTTAATACAATAAATTGATATTGTTACTATTGAGTTACTTGTGCGTATTACAATAGCATTTCAATAACAATTTGTTATTAATATTTTTTATTAGGAGTTCAATATGTTAGTTACAAAACCAGCACCAGATTTTACAGCGGAGGCGATTAAAGCAGATGGAACTTTTGAGGATAGTTTTAACCTCTACAAAAACATCGGTAAGAATGGTGCAGTTGTATTTTTTTGGCCTAAGGATTTTACTTTTGTATGTCCTAGTGAGATTATTGCTTTTGACAAACGCGTGAAAGATTTTGAAGCACGTGGTGTAAAAGTGATTGGAGTATCTATTGATTCTAAAGAAGTGCATTTTGCGTGGAGAAATGTGCCTGTAAATCAAGGAGGGATTGGCGCAGTAACATTCCCTATGGTATCTGATATTACAAAACAAATCTCTCGTGATTATGATGTGCTTTTTAATGGTGCAGTTGCACTTCGCGGTAGCTTCCTTATTGATAAAAATAAAGTAGTTCGCCACGCAGTCATTAATGACCTTCCACTTGGACGTAATGTTGATGAAATGATTCGTATGGTAGATGCGATGTTGTTTGTTGAAGAGCACGGCGAAGTATGTCCTGCAGGCTGGAATAAAGGTGATGAGGGTATGAAAGCTAATGCTAAAGGTGTAGCAGAATACCTTGCTAAAAATGCTGATAAGCTCTAAGATGATACAAAAGCTACAACCTTGCACTTTTTGTGCGAGGATAGCTTTAACAAGCTACTTTATTCTTTAATTTCTTTGTTATTTTATAATTCTGTTTTCTTGCTTTTGTCTAAAATCTCAAATAGAACTATGAAATTATTATGTTACAATTCTTCTATTTTTCAATAAAGTTTTATACAATAATTACTTTTAGTTTCATATATTTTTTTAGTATAAATATATGTTACCTTTTGCACAAGCTTTTGAGTAATGGGATTAACGTAAATAAATTTAGGAGGAGAGTATGAAGCTATCTGAAAATCAGCAAAAGGCAGTTGTAAAGTTTAGAAATTTTATTGCTTTTAGAAATAAAATTTCACTTATCTTATCACTTGTTGTTTTGGTTTGTTATTATGTATTTGTAATAGGTGTGGGGCTTTTCCCCGAAGTATTGGGCTATCGTTTAGGTCCTAGCTCTATTACACTTGGTATTATACTAGGAATTTTTCTTATTGCGCTTTGTATTATTGCCACAGGGCTTTATACATTTTTGGCAAATACTTATTTTGATAAAGACCAAAATGAAGTGCTTGAGCAATTAGAAAAAAATGGTGTGCTTGAAGCACTTAAAAGTGGCGAGATTCACTATAAAGAGCAAGCAGCTGAAACAGAAAAGGAGGAAAAGTAATGAAAAGTTTATTTTTTAGCTTAAGCTTATTAAGTGTAAATTCGCTTTTTGGTGCATCTATTGATTTTGGTGGTGCAAAATCAGACATTAATCCAATAGCGATAGGTATGTTTTTAGCCTTTGTGCTTGCAACTTTATTTATTACTTATCTTTCTAACAAAAAGAGTCAATCTGCAAGTGGTTTTTATACTGCAGGGGGTAATATCACTGGTATGCAAAATGGTGTAGCTATTGCTGGAGATTATATGAGTGCAGCGAGCTTTTTAGGTATTACTGCGCTTGTATTTACAAATGGCTTTGATGGACTTATTTATTCCATAGGATTTTTAGCTGGGTGGCCTATCATTTTGTTTTTGATTGCTGAAAAATTTAGAAATTTGGGTAAATTCACTTTTGCTGACATTACTGCCTATCGTTTAGATGCAAAGCCTATTCGTATTATTTCTGCTATTTCTGCTTTGAGTGTTATAGTGTTTTATCTCATTGCACAAATGGTTGGTGCAGGACAGCTTATACAGGTGCTTTTTGGCTTACCTTATAGTGTAGCAGTGGTGCTTGTGGGAATCTTAATGATTTGCTATGTCGTTTTTGGTGGAATGCACGCTACAACTTGGGTGCAAATTATTAAAGCAGTGTTGCTTTTAGCGGGTGCAAGTTTTATGGCAATTATGATTTTGTATTTGACAAAATTTGACTTAAGCTACTACTTCTCACAGGCGGTTTCACATCACCCTAAGGGAGAATCTATTATGTCGCCTGGAGGTTTTTTACCTGATAGTATTTCTGCAGTATCGCTTGGGTTAGCTCTTATGTTTGGAACAGCAGGATTGCCTCATATTTTAATGAGATTTTTCACGGTAAAAGATGCCAAAGAAGCTCGTAAATCTGTATTTTATGCAACAGGGTTAATTGGATATTTTTATATTCTAACTTTCATCATTGGTTTTGGTGCAATTGCACTTTTACTTGGGAATCCAGATTATACAGATGCAAATGGTGCTTATAATGGTGTTACAAATATGGTTGCTGTAAATCTTGCTTCTGTGCTTGGCGGAGATTTCTTCTATGGCTTTATTTGTGCGGTGGCATTTGCTACAATTTTGGCAGTTGTTTCTGGATTGGCAATTACAGGTGCAGGTGCAATCAGCCACGATTTATTTGTCAATGTTTGTAAAAATGGACAATGTGACCCTGCACTTGAAATGAGAGTAACTAAAATCGCTACAATTTGTATTGGAATATGTGCAATTGCACTTGGCATTGTATTTGAAAAGCAAAATGTTGCTTTCACCGTTGGATTAGCTTTTGCGATTGCCGCAAGTGTGAATTTTCCTATTTTGCTTTTGTGTATTTATTGGAAAAACCTTACCACAAAGGGTGCATTTTGGGGCGGACTTATAGGGCTTATAGTGGTGCTTACACTTGTAATTTTAAGTCCTAGTATTTGGGTGAAAAGCTTTGGTTTTGAAAGTGCGATTTTCCCTTATGATCACCCTGCGATTTTTACTATGCCACTTACCTTTATCCTTATTTTTATTATTTCAAAATTGGATAATTCTAAACGAGCACAAATTGATAGAGCAGGTTTTGAAGCACAGGATTTCCGTGCACAAAGTGGTATAGGAGCAAGTGAGGCTGTAGCACATTAATTATAGAGTTAGAATCCTGCTACATAGTGCGGATTCTAGCAATTTCATCTCTTAATCTTGCTGCCTCTTCAAACTCAAGTGCTTTAGCTGCTTGGTGCATTTTAATATTGAGCTCTTTAATGATACTTTCGCGCTCACTTTTTGGAATTTTTTTGCTTGCTTTTTCATAAAGCCTACTTAAGCCACTAGATTCTATTTTAAGCTCTTGCTCTACATTCCTTTGCACAGATTTGGGCGTAATGTTATGAATGCGATTAAATTCTTCTTGCTTAGTGCGGCGATAATCAGTAACTTCGAAGGCTCTTTGCATTGAACCTGTAATCTTTTTTGCATACAAAATTACTTTTCCCTCTACATTGCGTGCAGCTCTACCCATTGTTTGTATGAGACTTGTTTCAGAGCGCAAGAATCCCTCTTTATCTGCGTCCATAATGGCAATAAGGCTCACTTCAGGTAAGTCAAGTCCTTCACGCAAGAGATTTATACCTATAAGCACATCAAATTCTCCAAGCCTTAGAGCGCGTATTAAATGATTACGTTCAATCGCGTCAATATCGCTGTGCATATAGCGCACCTTAATGCCAAGTTCAGCATAATATTTACTTAACTCCTCTGCCATTTTTTTTGTAAGTGTGGTAATGAGCACTCGTTGATTTTTGGCAATTCTTGCTTTTATCTCATCATATAAATCAAGCACGGCATTATCAGCATCTCGCACTTCATAGAGCGGGTCAAGCAATCCTGTGGGGCGGATAATCTGCTCGGCAATATGTTCTTGGCTAAGTTCTAATTCTTTTTGAGCAGGAGTTGCAGAGACAAAGAGAAAATGAGGCGTTTTATTGATAAATTCATCAAAGCGTAAAGGACGATTATCAAGCGCGCTTGGCAAACGGAAACCATACTCTACAAGCACTTCTTTACGACTCCTATCCCCTGCATACATACCTCCAAATTGTGGCAAACTTACGTGTGATTCATCAACGATAAGAAGATAAGGTTTGCCTTTTTGTTCAAAATAATCAAGGAGCGAATAAGGCGTTTCACCTGCTTTTTTGCCTGTGAGATGGCGTGCATAATTTTCAATCCCTTTGCAAATTCCTGATTCTTTTATCATTTCCAAATCAAACTCTGTGCGGGTTTTAAGTCGCTGATATTCAATTTGTTTATCTTGGGAAACAAATTCTTCAAGGCGATTTTCAAGTTCAGCTTCTATATTTTTAATTGCACTCTGAAGTCTTTGTGCCCCTACAATAAACTGATTTGCTGCATAGAGGACAAAAGATTCTAATTGTGTAAGAGCGGTGCGCTCTAATGCATCAAATACGCCAATACGTTCAATTTCATCGCCAAAAAACTCAATGCGAATAAACTCTTTTTCATTGTATGCAGGAAAAATATCAATGACTTCTCCATTTACGCGGAAGTTTCCACGTTCAAAAATGGTGTCATTGCGTGTATAACCCATATCTACGAGTTTTAAAAGAAGTGTTTTTTGAGCTTCTTCTTGTCCGATTTCAAATTTGTGAATCATTGTGAGATATTCGGCAGGGTTTCCTAAGCCGTAATTTGCCGATACACTTGCTATGACAATAATATCATCATAAGCTAAAAGTGAGGTTGTAGCTGATAGACGCAATCGTTCCAAATCTTCATTAATACTAGAATCTTTTTCAATAAACAAATCACGGCGCGGTATATATGCTTCTGGTTGGTAATAATCAAAATGCGAGATGAAGTATTCCACGTGATTTTTAGGAAAAAATCCACGAAATTCGCTATAAAGCTGCGCAGCAAGAGTTTTGTTATGTGTCATAATAAGTGTGGGGATATTAAGGTTAGCGATAATATTTGCCATTGTGTAAGTTTTGCCACTGCCCGTAACACCTACAAGAGTAGAGTATTGTGCGCCATTATGAATAAATTGTGTGATTTTTTGGATAGCTTGGGGCTGGTCTCCTGCGGGCGCAAATTGAGAATCTAAGATAAATTTTCCCATTTTATCCACACTCCTTGAAGATTTTGTGTTAAAATTATAATCTATTTTTCACAACCAAAGGATTGTAAAATGAGTAGCGTAATGGAAAAACTCTCCCACAAAATTGAAGAAATGCTCTCAAAAATTGCTCATCAAAAAGAAGAAATAGAATCTTTACATCTTGAAATTTCTTCACTTAAAGCACAAAATGAAGCCAAAGATAGCCAAATCTCTAATTTATATGAAGAAATTGCTTCTAAAGATAGAGGCTTTGAAAACCTTTTTGCTAGAATTGATGAAGGTTTAAAATAATGGCACAAGAAAGCCTTGAAATAGCACTTAATGGCAAACGTTATATGATTTCGCTTGATTGTTTGCACGATGAGGTAAGGGGGAAACTTAAAGAACTTTCTGCCCAAAAAATTGAACCACTCACTCTATTAAAACTCTATATCACTAAGGCACAAGAATATGCCCTCATCTGTCAATCACTTGAAAATCTCTATAAAAGCCTTGAAAGTGTAGAGATGCCTACTCCGCATACAAGTGTGGAGATTCACGCCATAGAGAATCTGTGAATTATTACCTTATAGCTCCGATTGGACTAAAATCCCCGCCGCTTGTTTATGAGTGTGAAGAGGAATGTGCCAAAGAGAGTATCTGTTCTATTGTTGTGCGCGGTAAATCCTATCTTGGTGTAATATTGCAATCGCTTGATAAACCTTCTTTTGAATGTAAAATTGCGCATAAGATTACAAATTGTTTTTTGCCCCATCAGATACTTTTAGCTTCATTTATTGCACAATATTATTGTGTGGGATTAGGGGAAAGTTATGGGCTTTTTGTCCCTCAAGAAAGCAAGAGCGAAGAGAGCGCAAATAAGAATCTCGCAGAGCTAACATTTGAGCTTAAAACTTTAAGCCGGGAGCAAAATGAAGCTCTCAAATTTTTGTTATCTCACACTAATCCTTTGCTTTTTGGTGACACAGGAAGTGGAAAGACAGAAATATACATTCATCTTATTGCTCACACACTTGCTCAAGCTAAAAACACACTTTTTTTAATGCCAGAAATCGCTCTTACGCCACAGATAGAATCCCGCCTTAGAGAAGTATTTGGTGATGCGGTAGGAATTTGGCATAGCAAAGTTACTCCGGCACAAAAAAGAAAACTTCTTTTGGCTTTGCATAGTGGCACGATACGCATAATTGCAGGAGCAAGAAGTGCATTATTTTTACCTATAAGAGAGCTTGGGCTTGTTATTGTTGATGAAGAACACGATGACGCTTATAAATCCCAAAGTACACCATATTATAATGCACGTGATATGGCACTTTATCTCGGGAGCAAAACAAATATCAAAGTTGTTTTAGGTTCGGCAACACCAAGTGTAGTCAGCTACTATAATGCAATTAAGCAAGACAGCGTATATCGCTTGAGGGGGCGATATTTTACTTCGCATAAATCTATTTATATAGTAAGCCAAAATCCGCAAATGACAATAGAAACAGAATCTACACCCATTGATGAAGGGCTTGTAGCAAAAATCAAAGAAAAACTTGAGCATAATGAACAAGCCATTGTATTTATCCCTACGCGTGCACATTATAAGATGCTGGTATGTAGTGAATGTGGAAGTGGTATAGAGTGTGCATTTTGTTCGGTAAATATGTCTTTACATCTTGATAAGAATGCACTTATTTGCCATTATTGTCATTGGAGTTCACCTATTCCTACATTATGTCCTAAGTGTAAGAGTGAGAGTTTGCACTCTCATCGTATTGGCACTGCTCAAGTTGCACAAGCCTTACAAAAAGCACTTCCAAACGCAAAAATTACACTTTTTGATAGGGATAATATCACCTCACACACAAAACTCAAAACGATACTTCAAAAGTTTAATGATGGTGACATTGATGTGCTTGTTGGCACACAAATGTTAAGTAAAGGGCACGATTATCATCGTGTGAATCTTGCGATAATATTAGGTATTGATTATGTGCTCAAAGGAAGTGATTATCGCTGCAATGAGCGAGCAATAAGTTTGTTACATCAAATTGCAGGGCGTAGTGGGCGTAAATACGATGGCGAAGTGTATGTTCAAAGTGCTAATAGTATATTTTTAGAGCAATTTTTGAGAGATTATGAGGATTTTTTACATTATGAATTGCGCAACCGCCCTCATCTCTATCCGCCTTATCAGAGATTAGCTACTCTTACTTTTTCACACAAGATAGAATCCAAAGCTCTTAATGCTATGCAAAATGTGCGTGAAATACTTTTAAAACGCGGTTTAGGAGAGGTAGAGATTGTGGGGGATTCTAAGGCATTGGTAGAGCGACTCTATAATAAGTATCGTTTTATATTATTGCTTCGCTCACCTTCTGCACGAGCACTTTTAGAGTTATTACATTATCTTAATGCTCATACTCATCAGGATTTAGGGCGTATGTATGAAATTGATATAGACCCTTTAAATATAGTATAGAGGTAGATTAGCTATAATAAAGTATTGTATAACCTAACATAATAAAGGAGAGCAAATGAAAATTGCTATATCTTGTTTTTCGCCATTAATGCAAAATAGTTTGAGTTTTTTCTTAAAAGACTATCTGAGTAGTGAAAGTGAATGTGATTTTATTATTACTGATGATGTCAATGAGAAAAAATATACCAAAGCAGTGTGTTTTGTGAGTGATGATGTGCATTCACACATTCGCAAACCTTTTACACAACAAAGTTTGTTTGAAGATATACAAGCTTTTTATGAGAATATTCAATCTCAAGCAGTAGATATGCCTAGTCAATCCGCACATTTACAAGAAGTGCAGAGTTTGCCAGAAGTCTTTGAGCCACCTATGTCACCACCTAGTTATCCACAGCGCAAAATTCAAGGGCAACTTGAAGCACAAATAGAACAAATTTGTCAAGAAAGTGCAAGAGATCTTACACAAAAAATTATCGCTCTTTTGAAGCATACATAACATTTTAATAAATATTGAGCACATTAACATAGAACAAGCGATACAAAGATGGGCGTTGTAAAATTTCATATTCAAGCAGGCATACTTAAACATCTCCCTTTAATATGGAATAATCAAGAAAGCACGCGCCCAACGAAATCTATTGTGCGAGAATCTTTTTTTAACACAATGGGCACAAATATTGTAGAGTGTGTATTTGTTGAAGCATTTGGTGGTTGTGGTTCGATGGGAATTGAAGCACTTTCTCGCGGAGCAAGTGAAGCAATATTTTATGAGATAGACAAAAGAGCATATAATATTTTGTTGCAAAATCTTGCATTTGCACAAAAAAGAGCATCAGGGCTAAAATTTTATGCTTACAATACCGATTTTTTTACACAAAGTTTTCAAAGATGGATTACTGCAAAAGAAAATGTGATTTTATATTTTGACCCACCCTTTTGCATTAGGGAAGGTATGGGAGATATTTATGAACGTCTTTTGACAATGGTAGAAAATCTTGGACAATGTAGTGTGAATTTTATTGTTTTTGAACATTGGAGTGGGTATAATATGCCTTCCATTGTTGGGGAATATATACTGCTTAAGACTCGTCAATTTGGTAAAAGCAGCCTCACTTATTACATATTAAAGGATTAATTATGGCAGAAGAAGAAAAAGCAGCAGAAAGTGGCGGAGATAAAAAAAGCAAAGCAATTTTATTTGTTATTATTGGCATTGTGGTAGTGCTTCTTCTATTAGTAGGTGTTGTAGTGCTAATGATGACAGGCGGAGGACACGATGAGGAAGAACACGAACAAAAACCTGCAGAGGTTGCCCAGACTCAAACTAGTGCACCTTCACAACAAGCTGCTAAAATCATTGTAGGCAATACGGTTTCAGTGCGTAGCACAGATAAATTTGCTCCGGGATTGATTTATCCTGCAGAGGGTCCTATCCCTTTTACGGTGAATTTAATGACGCAAACAGGCAAACGTTATCTCAAAACAAGTGTGCAATTTGAGCTTGATAAAGATGAGATAAAAGCAAATGCTACTAAGGCAGAGTTGGATAAAAAACTGCCTATGGTGCAAGATACCATTATTGAGATTCTCTCTTCAAAATCTATTGAAGATGTTGCTACAGTAAAAGGAAAAAATCGTGTCAAAGATGAGATTGTAAAACGTATTAATGAATTTTTGATTGATGGACAAGTGAGTGATATCTTTTTTGTTGAATTTGTGGTGAGTTAGTTGATTGATAGGGATTGATATTATTAGTATTGCTCGTATGCAGAAATTTATAGAGAAGTTTGGCAGAGGTGCATTGGAGCGTTTTCTTTGTGAAAAAGAGATAGCTCTTTGTATGAATACCAATAAATCTATAAATATTCCTCGTGCAGCTGGATTTTGGGCGGCAAAAGAAGCGTGTTCTAAGGCATTAGGTGTAGGTATAGGGAGCAAGCTAAACTTTTTAGATATGCACATAAGCAAGAGTAGTACAAACGCACCCAGCATTCATCTTGCATCTGAAAAAATAAATGATTTTAATGTAACAAATATTGCACTAAGCATCAGCCACGATGGGGGATTTGCCATTGCTGTGGTAGTTGTCATTTAGGCTTTTTTGGTCTTTGTTTAATCCAATCAACATTACTTAAATCATTTATCTTTATATTTGTTTTATCATAATTTTTGATAATTATTTCATTTGCAAAACTATGAGATAGTATGCCAAAAGCAATACCAATAAAAACTAATATTTTCATCATATGATTTCCTTATATAATTTTTTTAAAATGAAATCTTATTCTACCATTTAAAGTTTAATTACAAGGTTTATTAAAACTTTATAGAGAGTTTATGAGCGATTTTTAATCATATCTGCAATAAGAAAAGCCATTTCAAGAGCTTGAGTAGCATTAAGTCGTGGATCACATTGAGTATTATAATTACAAGCTAACCCTTCTTCGGTAATTGCTTGTGAACCGCCAATACACTCTGTTACATCTGCTCCTGTCATTTCTAAATGCACCCCTCCAGCATAGCTTCCATAGGCTTTATGGATTTCAAAAAAGCTTTTAACTTCATCAAGCACACTATCAAATACACGCGTTTTGTAACCATTATTTGCCTTGATTGTATTGCCGTGCATAGGGTCGCAACTCCACAAAATCTCACGTCCTTCTGGATTGATAGAATCTAATAATAGAGGCAGATTACTTTTGATTTTTTCAGCCCCCATTCGCACAATGAGATTAAGTCTGCCACTTTGATTAAGCGGATTAAGTTTATCGCAAATACCCATAATATCTTCTTTTGTGGCATTTGGTCCAATTTTTACACCCACAGGATTATTTACACCACGCAAGAATTCGATGTGTGCTTCATCAAGTCCTCTTGTGCGCTCACCAATCCATAACATATGTGCCGAACAATCATACCAATCTCCCGTAAGAGAATCTTGTCGGCAAAGTTGTTCTTCATAATGAAGCACAAGAGCCTCGTGTGAGGTATAAAATTCTGTCTCGCGCAATGTAGGAGAATGTTCAGAATCAATGCCACAGGCTTTCATAAATTCAAGAGCTTGAGTTATACGAGAGGCGAGTTCTTCATATTTTTGCCCAAATGTATTATTCTTAACAAAACCAAGATTCCATTTATGCACCTGATTGAGGTCTGCGAAGCCTCCTTGTGCAAATGCACGCAAAAGATTGAGTGTGGCTGCACTTTGATTATAAGCTTGAATAAGGCGATTTGGGTCGTGCTCACGCGCTTGTTGTGTGAATTCCATACCATTAATCATATCACCGCGGTAACTTGGGAGTTCAATATCTCCATTTGATTCTATATCACTTGAGCGAGGTTTGGCAAATTGTCCTGCAATACGCCCGACTTTAACGATTGGACACGAAGCACCAAAGGTAAGGATTGCACCCATTTGAATGATGACTTTAAATAAATCGCGAATATTAATGGCATTAAATTGTGAAAAACTCTCTGCACAATCTCCACCTTGTAATAAAAATGCTTCTCCTTTGCATACTTGAGCTAAGCGTTCTTGTAATGCACGCGCTTCACCTGCAAAAACAAGTGGCGGATAAGATTTAAGCTGCATTTCAACAGATTCTAAAAGCTGTTGATTTTTATAAATAGGGTGTTGTTTGATGGGTTTGTTTCTCCAACTTTTTGCGTGCCATTGCATAATATCCTCCTTTATTATCGTGCATAAAACCTAAAAAAGATGAGATTTTACCATACTTTTTGTTATTTTGTATTTTTATATACATTTAGTGCTGCTGGAGCTTGGGTTGTGGGCATTATTTCAAGTGTATTAACATTGATGTGTTGGGGCAGTGAGGCAACCCACAATACACTTTGAGCAATATCTTCAGGCATAAGAGGTGTTGTGCCTTCATATACACTTTTTGCCTTACTTTCATCACCCTTAAAGCGCACTTGTGAAAATTCACTTCCACCACATAAGCCCGGTTCAATATCACTTATACGGATATTTTTATCATATAAATCAGCACGGAGATTGAGGCTAAATCTTTTTACAAAAGCTTTTGTAGCACCATACACATTGCCACCCGGATAGGAGTAGGTGCCTGCGATTGAGCCAATGTTGATGATATGCCCATAACCTTGAGCTACCATTTGGGGCAAAATAAGATGTGTAAGCTTTATGAGAGCTAAGATATTAACCTCTACCATTTGTTCCCAATCGGCAATATTTGCTTTATCCGCGCTGGTTAAACCAAGTGCTAAACCTGCATTATTGATAAGCACATCAATGTTTTGAAATTCTTGAGGAAGCAATTTGAGTGCAGATTCTATTTTTTGTGTATCTCGCACATCGCATATAATTTTTTCACATAATGCACCAAGCTCATTTTGTAGCGTATTTATTCGTTCTTCTCTTCGTGCAAGAATAATTACTTTGTGCCCATTGCGGACAAAAAGCCGAGCGATTGCTTTACCAAAACCAGATGATGCTCCAGTGATGAGTGCTGTCATAAAATCTCCTTTTTTTGAGGTTTATTGATGCGTTCAAACATACGCTTGTGACTTATGAATTCAATCTCACCTTCTCTTGTGAGTTCATTAATAAGTCGTTTAAAAAGTTTTTTGCTCATTTGTAGAGTATTAAAGACTTTTTGGGGCGAGGCAGAAAAATCAAGTGCTAAGGGCATTTGATTAAGTAAAAATTGCTTTTGTTCTTGTGAGTGTGGAGGATTAAGTGTGAGGTCAAGTTTGCCATCAGAGCGTTGGTGTGAATGTGATGAGGTATTTTTGATGTAAGCATCAATGTGTGTGCCTATATTTAATGTAATCCCTTGTGGTAATTCATTATGATAAAGTAAGCCATAATAAGCATTTTCTACCACACAACCAAAACCTAAAGGTGTTTGCTCAAAGACAAATGCTTTTATTTTTTTGTGTAATAGTAGCATTGGTGCGGGTTTGAGATAAGATTTGATATTAGTTTTAGCAATAAGGCGTGATTGTTTATCAAGTGTGATAACTACGACTACTTTTTGGTGCAATTTAAAGCGTGTAGGGTTTTGAGTTGGCATAAAAATATGCTTATCAACGCCTATGTCTAAAAAGCAGCCAAAAGGAGCATAATCTATTACTTCAAGCTCTACTATATCGCCATATTGTGCTTTTGGAGTTTGTGTAGTCGCAACAAGCCGATCATCTGAATCTGTAAGCACAAATACTTCTAACTCATCATTGATTGCACTTTGTGGGGGAAGGAATTTATTAGGTAAAAGCACTTCTGTAAAAATCTGTGCGGAATAAGTAGATTCTCTATGTTGTATAGAATCTTGTGGTAGTGTGCCAAGATATGCACCATACTTGCTTAGGCGCATAATGCGTAACTTTTGTATTTTGCCTATTTGTATAGCTTTTGCAATATAATGTTTGTTTGTTGTTTTGGTATGCGCAAGAGTTTTTTTAACCCCTGCATTTTTAGATTCACTTGATAGTCTTAAGAATGGTTTTGAATGTCTCAATTTCTTGTCCTTGAGATTGGATAATACGTTTAGCGATATTCTTGATATTTTCATTTTGCGTGTATTGTAATATTTGTTTTGAAGCGTCAATCGCGCCTTGATGGTGAGGAATCATACCTTCAAGGAAATCGCGGTCAATTTGGTGAGTAAGCTTAGTTGCGTTCATATTCTTCATCATAGTATCCATATCTGCTTTAGCTTGGTTATTAAAGAGTGTTACTTCTTTGGGACTATAAAGATTCTTTTGTTCTTGAAGCTGTGGGAGAAGATTTTGAAACTCCTTAATTTCAGCTTTTTGTTCTTTAATAATTGCTTGAGCTTGAGATCTTACTTTTTGATTGTTAGAATATTTTAAAAGTATTTCTGAAGCGTCAATTGCGCCTTGATGGTGAGGAATCATATTTGAAAGGTAGTTTAAATCTATATTATCACTTTCTGCAAATGTTGTATCCATCATAGGTTTATGCATTGAATTTATCATTGTCTCTGAAATAGTGGGAGATTTTTTCTTATGTTGGTGCATATGAGACGAATGCACAGCTTCTTCTGCCATTGCAGTATCAGCATTTATCAAGCCTATAATAGCTACTAGATTTAATAAAACTTTTGATAACATTATATTTTTCATAAATATACTCCTTTAGTGTTTTATATAAAAACAACTATAACAAAGAAATTTGTTATTTGTGTAAATATAAGAGATGATTTATGTTTAAGAAAGTAGAAGCTTACTTAAAGGATCCCATTGTAATAGAGTGTGCAAAACTCTTGAGCAATTCGTGGGCTACATGAGCCTTTGATAGCACTAAATTGTAATGCTTTTTGTTTGATATTTTCATCAAGTGGCATATTAAGAAGTATTTTGAGAATCTGCATAAATTCAGTGCGACTAAGGGTATAAAATCCTAGCACGAGCCCGAACCTATCACTTAAAGAAAGAATCTCATCTTGAGCATCATTGAGATGAAGAGTATCTTGAGCGTAAGATTCTGTAATGAGGTGGCGATGATTTGAAGTAGTGTAAAAAAGAATATTATGTGCTTTATTTTCAAAAGAGCCTTCAAGGAGTGTTTTAAGGGATTTGTAATGCTCCTCATAAGGAGTAAAACATAAATCATCACATACGATTATAAATTTATAAGGTAATTCTCGCACACAATCTTGCACCATAGGCACAATTCCTAAAGATTCCTTACTGATTTCTATGACGCGTAAGGGTGAAGTAGGTGAGAGCAAATGACTTAATACAAAGTGAATTAAGGAGCTTTTGCCACAACCTCTAGCCCCCCACAACAAAGCGTGAGAAGCTTTTTTTCCTTGCATAAAGGCAAGTGTATTATTTTTTAAGGCAGTAATTTCTTTTTCTAAACCGATAAGTTGAGTATGCCGTGTAAAGTCTGCAGTGGGTTTAAAATATCCATTAAAGCTTTCAAATGTTGCGCGATACACACAAGCAAGATTTTCTTCCCAAGAAAAATTAAAGAGCTTTGGCAACATTTTTTTTGCATTTGGAAGTAATTTTAGGTTTATGTGAGGGTTTATCGCATAGGAGTGTAATATGTGGGTTAGGCAATGGAGCAATCGTAATTTTTACATTCCCACCTTTTTTAAGCGCACCAAAGAGAATTTCATCACTAAGAGCAAGTTTAATTTGACTATCAATGATTTTTTTCATCTCCCGCGCGCCAAGAGATTTATCCATACTTTGTGAAGCAAGATAATTAAGTGCTTTAGAATCTATGCTAAGATGAATTTGACGTGCTTTTAATGAAGTAGCAATGTCATCAATATATTTTTTAGCTATCAGTTTGTATTCTCGTAAGCCAAGTGGATTAAATGCAATGATTCTATCAATGCGGCTACGAAGCTCAGGAGAAAAGAGTGATTTTATCGCTACATCATTTTTGCCCTGTAAATTGGCGTTAAAACCAAGAGTATTTGCATCTTGGCTACCCGCATTACTTGTCATAATAACGATTACATTTTTAAAATCGGCTTTATTCCCTGTATTATCGGTTAAACTTGCCGCATCAAGCATTTGTAATAAAATATTATAAATATCGTGATGAGCTTTTTCTATTTCATCAAATAATAAAACACAATGAGGAGTTTTACGCACCGCATCTACAAGTAATCCTCCTTGTTCAAAGCCTACATATCCAGCAGGAGCTCCAATAAGACGCGAAATAGAATGGGATTCCATATATTCGCTCATATCAAACTTCACAAAGCCTATCCCAAGTATTCGTGCTAACTCTTTTGCAAGTTCTGTTTTTCCCACACCACTTGGTCCAGCAAAAACAAAGCTACCAATGGGTTTATTGCCTTCACTTAACCCTGCTTTGTTTGTTTTAATAACATTGCTTAGCTCATCAATAGCTTTATCTTGCGCAAAAATCCGCTCTTTGAGTTTGGCAGAGAGATTTTGTAGAGATTTTCCTTCATCTTTGCTTATAGAACTTTTGGGAATATGCACACTTTTGCTAAGGATAGATTCTATATCTTTAATTGTAATAGTTGGGATAGAATCTATTTTGTTGTGATAGATTCTCATATTTGCACCCACTTCATCAAGTAAGTCAATAGCTTTGTCAGGAAGGAATTTATCGCTTACATACCTTGCAGATAAATCCACACAGGCTTTGAGCGCATTTTTTGTATATTTAATATGATGATAAGATTCGTAAATAGGGGCTAAGCCCTCAATAATTTTATAGCAATCTTCTAAGCTTGGTTCTTTGACTTCTATCTTGCTAAAGCGGCGTAATAAAGCTTTATCTTTATCAAAATGCGTCTTAAATTCAGCAAATGTGGTCGCTCCAATACATCGCAATGAACCATTGGCAAGGGCAGGTTTAAGGAGATTTGACGCATCAAGATTTGACCCAGAAGTGGCTCCTGCACCTACAATAGTATGAATCTCGTCAATAAAAAGCACACTATGAGGCATTTGTGTTATTTCTTTAAGCACACCTTTGAGACGTTTTTCAAAATCGCCACGATATTTACTTCCTGAAATCATTGCACCTACATCGAGTGCAAAAATTTGTGCATTGTGTAGCACTTTTGGGAGTCGTTTATGGTAAATCTCAAGTGCTAAGCCTTCGGCTATGGCAGTTTTGCCTACGCCTGGCTCTCCTACAAGGATAGGATTATTTTTTTTGCGCCGAGCGAGGATTTCACTTACACGCCAAATCTCTTCCTCTCGTCCAATTACTGGGTCAATTTTTCCTTCTTTGGCAAGAGTAGAAAGATTTTTTGTGTATTTGTTTAGGTAGCTTTCATTTATATCTCGTGGTGATTCTTTTTGCTCTTGATATATATCTTGCTCTTGTTCTTGATGAGTAATAATTTCTAATACACTTAATCTATCTATGCCTTGAGACTTGAGAATCTGTGTGCTAAAACTTTGATTTTCCTCCATAATTGAAGCAAGTAAATCGCCAACATCTATATTTTGACGATTGCTATTTTGGGCGTGTTTTACCATTGCTTCAATGATTCTATCAAGTGCTGGTGTTTGTTTTGGATTTTTAGTGAGCTCGTGAGAGAAAGGGACATATTTTTGTAAATAGAGATTTGTCATTCGGCGCATTTCTTGGATATTACCGCCACATTTTTTTAAAATAGACATACCTTGCGTGTTGTTCAGGGTAGCAAGGAAAAGATGTTCTGTTGTGAGTATATTATGTCGCATTTCACGTGCAATATCAATAGATTCATTAAATACAAGTGTGAGGTTTTGCCCTATCATTAATATTCCTCGTTAAGGCATTTCTTCAGTAATGACGCGCAAGGGATATCCGTGCTGTTTCGCCATTTGACTTACAATTTGCATTTTGAGCTCAGCGATATCATAAGTGTAGATACCGCATACACCTTTTCCATCATTATGGATTTTAAGTGTAATTGCTGTAGCTTCATCAGAAGTTTTGTCAAACACTTCCATAAGAATGCGCGCTACAAAATCCATTGCTGTCCAATCATCATTTAAAAGCAAAACACGATACATTTTTGGTTCTTCAAGCAAAGTGTCCAAGCTTGTTTCAAATGCCGTATGTGCCAAGAGAATCCTTTATGAAGTAAAATGTTTAGGGGATTCTATCAAAAATAATATAACAATGTAAAATGGTTTTTTAGAAGTTGTATTTAAAGATGGGACACTTAATGTAAAAAGGTAAGTAAAGAACAGAAAGTTTAAGATTTGAGAGAGCAAAATCTCTTACTCTCTCAATTATGAGTTATGAACTCACTTTGGCTTCTTTTGCATACTTTTCACCAAGCTCAAAAGCTTTTTTGTTTGCTTCTTGAACTTTAGCAGGCACTTTTTCTATCATTGTTTGGAATACAAGATTTCTATCTACGCATTGAGTAAAGGTAGTTGTAATAGCAAGTGCTACAACAGATTGTGTTACGACATTGCCCACCTCTTCTTTAGCAATCGTAATAATGGGAATCTCATAAATTTTAAACCTTTTAAAATCCTCTTGGCTTGGTCGCACAAGGTTGGGCTCTACAACAATAACACCCCCTTCTTTTACACCATTTTTAAAAGAATCATAACTCACTTGTGCTGTAGAAAGCATAAACTCAATTTCGCCCTCATTTGCATAGGGATAAAGGATTTCTTCATTACTCAATAGAATATCCACTTTTGTTGGTCCTCCACGCACTTGGCTCGTATAAGTTGCCGCTTTTACTCCATAACCTTTATCTTTAATTTGTGCTTCAGCGAGAATTTCTCCTGCCAAAAGCACACCTTGTCCTCCTACACCCGTAAATCGTAATTGATGCATCATCTTAGTGTCCCCCTTTAGCTTGAGCTTTTTTAATTACCTCTTCATACGCTTGACAATATTCAATTCTATCTGTCTGATGTTTAAGGATTCCAGTGGGGAATTTGCCTACACGTTCCTCTGCAGAAAGTGTATCAAATTTACTTTTAGACACAAGGCGAGATTCTATCCATTTAAGCATAGATGTTGCTTCACCCATTTTATTTTTACGACCAAGATTAATATGGCAATTACTATGAATGTCAAAAAAGCTAAATCCTTTATGGGTAAAGCCTTCCATAAGGACTTTTTCAAGTTTTTTGGGAGTGAGCACACTTTCACGAGCAACAAAACTTGCTCCTGCTGCACTCGCTACTTCACAAGGGTCAAAATTAGGGTCAATATTACCATATTGCGCCGTAACCGTCCAAAAATCTTTAGGTGTAGTAGGCGAAGTTTGAGAATTAGTAAGCCCATAAATGAAGTTATTAATCATTACAAGGTTAAGGTCAATATTGCGCCGACAAGCGTGAATTGTATGATTCCCGCCAATCGCCATAGAATCTCCATCACCAGAGATAACAACTACTTTTTTATCTGGGTTGGCAAGCTTAATACCTGTAGCATAAGCCATTGTCCTCCCGTGTGTAGTATGCACAGTGTTGCAATTTACATATGAAGAAAATCTTCCTGAGCAACCAATACCACTTACTATACACACATCATTCATATTCCAACCAAGTGCATCAATAGCGCGTATCACACTTTTTAAGATAACACCATCGCCACAGCCCCAACACCAAAGTGTTGGCATTTTGTCCATTCGTAAATATTCTTCGTAATTAAAAGCCATCTTACATCTCCTTGATTGTTGTGATAATCTCTGTGGGCGAAATACTGCGTCCGTTAGCCTTGCCTAGGAAAGTAATATCTTTTTGCATAATACGTTCCACTTCTTGCTTGTATTGTCCTTTATTGAGTTCAATCATAAGAATTTTCTCAAACTTTTTGCCCAATGTTTTAAGCTGTTTTGCAGGGCTAGGCCACATTGTGATAGGACGGAAAAGCCCCACTTTCACACCTTGTTTTCTTAAAGTATGAATAGCCTCTTTTACAGAAAGCGAAACAGAACCATAAGCGATAATGAGAATCTCTGCATCATTAAGCTCATATTCTTCATATTCCACAATATCATCAATGTGGGATTCAATTTTGTTAAAAAGTCTGTCAATGAGATTTTGCGAAAGCTTTTCATTTTCAGTTGGGAATCCACTTCCTCCGTGATGAAGCCCTGTAATATGGTATTTATAACCCTTAAAGAATGGATTAAGGACAGCAGGTTTGTCTTGCGCAACACCATAAGGTTGGTAATCTTTTGGGTCACCTTTAAATTCTTCGCGATTGTAAATTGTAGGCTTAATGTCTTTTAAATCAGGAATAAGTGTTTTGCCGTGCATATGCCCTATTGTTTCATCAAGAAGCAAGAAAACAGGTGTCATATACTTTTCAGCAAGATTAAAAGCACGAATAGTTTGTGTATAAGCCTCTTGAAGATTTCCTACTGCAAGAGCGATTGAACAAAAATCACCATGACTTGGAGATTTGGTTTGATTAATATCACCTTGCGATACACGCGTAGGTAGTCCTGTAGAAGGTCCTCCACGCATTACATCAACTACCACAAGAGGAATCTCAGCCATAAAACCATAACCAATTTGTTCAGATTTAAGAGATATACCCGGTCCAGAAGTGGCAGTCATCGCTTTGACACCACTCATTGATGCTCCTAATGCCACAGCGATACCGCTAATTTCGTCTTCCATTTGAATAAACTTTCCTCCAATTTTTGGTAACTCAACACTCATCTCGTGGGCAATTTCGCTTGAAGGCGTAATGGGATAGCCACCAAAAAAACGACAACCTGACTCTATCGCAGCTAACGCGACAAGTTCATTTCCTCCTGTAATTAACTCACGCATTTTCTCTCCTTATATCACCATAAATTTATTTTCTTTGATTTTTGCAGCACGTTCTTGTGCCTCTTTGCTGACCTTAGCAAACTTAAATTCTTCCTTATCAGCAACAAAAATCGCAAAATCAGGACAATGCAGTTCGCATTCTCTACAACCAATGCAACTTTCTGGATAAGCTACAGAGATGATTTTCCCTAGAACTTTATGTTCGTCTTTTCTCATACCTAAAACGCCACTCGGACAGAGCGACACACATACATCGCACGCTTTACAACGTGTCTCATCGACCCATACCGGCACATTTTGCGGTGCTTTTTTGATTCCCATTTCCCTTCCTTTCTCGTTTTAGAATAAATCTACTTTAAGATTCTTTAATACAACAACTTGTTATCTTTAAGAATCTCAACTTGTTCTTTGATACCTTGTGTGGAAATATTTAACATTTCCTGCTCTTGCTGATTTAGTGGTAATTCTACAATGTGTTCTACTCCTTTTTTGCCAAGTTTAATTGGAAGTCCAAGATAAATATCTTTTATTCCATATTCACCCTCTGTAAATACGCTACATACGAGTATTTCCTCATTTAGAGTGCTAATAGCTTCAAGTATTTTTATCACCCCGCTCGCAGGAGCAAAATACGCTGAGCCTTTCTGATAATAATTTACAATTTTAGCTCCACCCCCCTTTGTTTCCTTGATGAGCTCCTCTTGCATTTTAGGAGTGAAAATATCAGTAAAAACTTTGCCCTCACATAGGCAATGACGTAGCAAGGGTAACATATCATCGCTATGAGAGCCTATTACATACGATTGTATATGTTTGTTAAAATCTCCAAGCATTACTTTGCTTTCATAGGTAAGTCGCGCACTATCAAGAATCCCTGCCATACCGATGACACGTTCTTTTTCAAACTTGCTCCACTGCTTTGCTACAAGACACATTGCATCAAGTGGATTTGAAACAACAATTAGTAAAGATTGAGGAGCGATTCTAGCGATATTTGAGCTGATTTCTTGTATAATACTTGCATTTTTAAGAAGCAAATCATTACGCGTCATATTTGGTGTGCGTGGAAATCCAGCGGTGATAATAACCACTTCACTTTCAGCTATTTCTTCATAGCTATTACAACCCTTAATAAGAATAGGAATATCAAAAATAGCTGCAGCTTGGGAAATATCAAGCCCTACACCTTTGCAACGAGGAATATCATTGCTAAAAAGGAGAATCTCTTTTGCAATATGTCGCATAGCACCTAAGAATGCAATATGAGAACCGACATTGCCAGAGCCGCCTATGATAGCAATTTTCTCAAACATTTTTTTCCTTTTTAGAGATTGAAAATATCTTTGTATGGCTTTTAAGACATTCATCACAATACTTAAAAGTTAAACAAAAAATTTAACTTGCTAACTATGAAACAATTTAACTTAAAAGCAAATAAAACTTAGAAATAGCTACGATGTTCTTCGTAAGTTTTACTAAATTTATGTGTGCCTGTGGCTCTATCTCGTACAAAATAGAGATAATCCACATCAGCAGGCTTAAGCACCGCTTCAATGGCTTGTAGGCTTACGCTTCCAGCAGGATATGGTGGCACACCTTTATTTTTATAAGTATTATAGGGGCTATTGTCATTACGGATACGTTCAGGTGTAATCTTAGAATGTGAATATTGCCCATAATTAAGTGAGCCGTCCATTTGTAGAGGCATATTTTTTTTGATACGATTAAACACTACGGCTGCAACAATGGGCATTTCTTCGTTATTTGCTGCTTCTTTTTGCACCACAGAAGCAATACTCACATTTTTAAACCATTGTTCTTGATTGTATGAGCCGAGTAGCTTTATCGCATTTTGTTCGTGTCGTTTTATGGAGATTTCATAGAGAATCTTCATTATTTCATCTTCTTTAATACCAACAGGAAGGCTATAGGTATCGGGAAAAATCACGCCATCAGGATAAGGAAAATATTTATCATAAGCGCTTTGGAGTTCTTCTGTAGAAAGATTAAATTTTTGGGAGAGTATGCGAATGAAATAATACAGAGTTTCACCCGGAATCAGTGTAACTTCTTTAGTTGCAGCTTTTGAGCTTACAAGAGATTTAAAAAATGCACCTTTAGGTAACAATTCAGCTTTCATATCAATATATCCACTTTGTGGTTGTCCTAAGAAACGAATAAAAAGAGTGTCTAATTTATTAATGTGTTGCCCGTTATCATTTAAGTATGCTATAATTTTGGGCAGTGAGCCTTTGGGCAGATTGATTATGCGTTCAGTTTGCACAGGGTGAAGCAAATAAAACAATATGGTTATAACAATGATAATAAAAAAATCCAAAAGCATTGCAAGTATAGTTATTTTTTTACTCATTTTACTTTCGCTCTCAATTATAGGATATAAGGTTCTTTCCAATGGTATTTATAGTCCTTCTATTAGTTTTGGAAAGACTCATATTGAGGGATTGTATCTTAGATTAAATAACAAGTTGATTTTAGAAATACAAAAACTTGACATCTCGGCGTGGCAAACTGAAGATAATTCCCAATTACAGGACAAAGAAGATACATCTATGAGTGCTGATGAGATATTGGGCTGGATTAAGAAGTTTTTATTTGTTACTTCTTATTTTGAAAAACTTGATATTAAGAATCTTGTTTTTGCAGATAAACTTCAGCGAAGTGTGCATTATGATGGTAAAGAGTATGTTATTAACTTGCCCGCATTTATTGCACGAATGGGTGTAGAAGATAATAATAAAATTATAGATCTTTTTATTTATCAACTTGATTTTTTGCAGTTTGGTTTGCAAGTGCAGGGAAAATTTTCCTACCAACCACTCAAAAAAACACTTGAAATGAACATAGCAATTTCACCTAAAGAACCAACTAATGACCCGGAACAACCTACGCTTTTTGTGCATAGTATTACAGATTTTCACAAAATCAATATGGAAGCTTCCAGTTCTCACCTTTATAACCTTGAAAGCATTAAGCCTTATATTTTAAAGCTCAATAATCCAACACTTAATGATTGGTTATTTAAAAATGTGCATTATGATGTTCTCAAACTCCATTCTCTTAGATTTCAAAGCACACTTAATAAGCATTTTTTTGCTCAACTCCAAAAAACGCTTGCTCTTGATTTAGCTATAGAATCTCCAAAAGTTTATCTTGCACCTCATCTTAAGCCTATTGAGGCTACACGAGCGATTTTGTATATGCGAGATGAAAAACTTACTTTTTTGCTCAAAGAGCCATTTTTTACAAATATGAATCTTGATGGTTCCGAAGTTACTATAAGTAATATTTTTACCCAGCCGCTTGGTGTTCAAATTGCCATTCGTTCTCATAATGCTATGCTTAACAATGAGTTGAGTGATTTGCTTCATACATATCACATTAATGTGCCTTTGCGCAGCGTAGATTCTAATTTAGAGGTAAATCTAAATATTGATATACAGAGCAAAGATAAACAGCTTCATACATTTGTTAATGGTAATATCACTACGCCAAACACGACATTAGAAGCAGGAGGACAAAAGCTTATAGCAGATAATTTCAATCTTATTTTTGTTAATGCGCCTAATAGAGCTTATATACAGCTTCTTAATACAAAAATTAATTATGCTAATAATATTCAGGGCATACTTAATATCTTATGGAATCTACAAGATTCTAAGTTACAAGGAGATTTGCTTATTGATAAGTTTGCTCTTAGCTCACAGAATCTCTCTCAAGCTAAGTCTTTACCGAAAATACCAAAAGAAAGTGATGAATTAACAAAGCGGATTATTCAAGCTATTTATGAAGAATCACAAAAAGGTTTTAGTGAAGAGATTGTGAAAATTGATAAAAGTAATCTTAAAAAAATTAGTATTATAGGAGATTTAGGAGAAGATAAAATTATTACTTTGCCAGATTTTGGTATGAAAATTCGCATAGGAGAAGAGAGTGTATTTGAATTGAGTGATATTGCCAAAATTTATCCATATTCACCTATTTTGCAGTATTTTGGCATACCAAATGGTTCAGTTAAGCTTTGGACAAAGGATTTTGAAACGATGCACTTAAATGCTAAAGTAGATAATCTAACCTATCCACTTTACGATAAAGATGCTCAACGTTTAAGTCATTTCTTCCTTGAGGGAGTAATTAATAAGAGCGGTATATTCATTGATTCAAAAAATAAAAAATTTACATTTATAAAAGAGGGTAATGTTGTTAAAATTATTCTTGATGGATATAATCTGCGCATTGACGAAGTTTTTTCAAGCAAGATTCCCGCACTCGCACAGATTAAACAAGAAAATGAGAAAGAAGAGATTCTTACTCCAGAGCAACGTAGAAAACAAGAAGAATTTATTAGAGCAAAACAAAGATATGAGCGTGAAAATAAGCTCTCGCCACATATTGTTTATCTTGAGACACGTAATATGGATTTTTATTTCAACCAATATGTGATTCCATCAGACGTAGCATCGATTACCTTGCGTGATGGGATAATACGAGCTGATGTTACCTATGGCAATGGAGTGGCAAATGTAGATATGGCATATTCACGTGCAGTTTTACGTTTGAGCAATTTTAGCGATAAGTTTCTTAATCGTGTATGGCAACGTGATATTTTTCGTGGAGGACTTTTTAATTTTAAGGGCATTTATGATGAGGGCATACTTAAAGGCGAAATTAGTATGCAAAATACGATTTATCAAGATTTAGCCATTGTGCAAAATGTTCTTGCACTCATTGATACAATTCCTGCGTTACTAACTTTTCGCAAACCCGGACTTGGTGCAAATGGTTATGAGATTAAAAATGGAAAGATAAATCTTGTTATTAATGATGAGTATTTGGTGCTTGAGAATATTAATTTGGAGGGAAGTTCTATTGATGTGGAGGGTGGAGGACTTGTTGAGTTAAAGAATAAAGAACTGGATATAGTGTTAAAAGCTTCTACTCTCAAGACTTTAACGGATATTATTAATACTATCCCATTGCTTAATTATGTTATTTTAGGGAATGATGGCAAAATAACTACGGGAATTATGCTAAAGGGCACACTTGATAATCCAAAGAGTGAAGTGAGTGTTGTAGAAGATATTTTATTAAGCCCTTTTGAAATGGTTGGTAGAATCTTAAAGCCAGTGGAAAAACTTTTAAATAATATTTCAAATGCGCTTGATGAAAGTATAGATGCGCCACCAGAGATGCTTGATTCTACCCAATTACCTCAAGATAACCTCAATATCCCACAACAAGAATAATAACAAATAAAAATGAGGAGTAATCTTGTTATCTGATTTGAGTTATAATTGTGCTTTTTAAAAGCACAAATAAGGATAGTGAGCAAAGGATTAAAATGACGCTTTATGATTGTAATCTTGGAGAAGAGTGCAAAATAGTGCGCTGTGATACGCAAGATAATGCACTTAAAGACAGATTCATATCTTTTGGTATAGTTAAAGATAAAGTATGTCGTGTAGTGAGTCATTCAATTAATCATTTGGCAGTTGCAGTAATAATTGAGGGCACACAGGTAGCTTTGCGAGATTCTGAAGCAAAATTGATTATTGTTGAACCCATAAAGTGAAAGTATCTTGGCAACACAAAAAGTTATAAAAAAATCTGTATCCAAATCAAAGGATTTTAAAAAGCACAATAAAAGAGAAATTGAGATTATCAAATCGCGATTTTTAGAACATTATGGTGATGCAAAAACTGAACTTGTATATCATAATATTTATGAGTTGCTCGTATGCGTAATGCTTTCAGCTCAATGCACAGATAAGCGTGTGAATCTTGTAACGCCAGCATTATTTAAGGCTTATCCAAATGTAGCGACTTTAAGTCAAGCACATCTTGAAGATGTTAAGATTTTGATTCAATCTGTTTCATTTTTTAACAATAAGGCTAAACATCTTATCACAATGGCGAATCAAGTAATGAATGATTTTAATGGGGAGATACCAACTACACAAGCGGAGTTAAAGACTCTTGCAGGTGTAGGGCAAAAAACTGCTAATGTAGTGCTTATAGAATTTTTTGAGCAAAATTATATGGCGGTAGATACACACGTGTTTCGCGTTTCTCATCGCTTGGGATTGAGTGGAGCTAAAAGCGCTCTTGAGACGGAAAAAGAGCTTACACAAGTTTTTAAAACGCAACTTTCTACTCTTCATCAAGCCTTTGTGCTTTTTGGTCGCTATACTTGCAAGGCTTTGAAACCAATGTGTGAAAATTGTTTTGTAGGTGAATTTTGTCAAAAAAAATGTAATTTTAAACCTGCTTGAAATATAGACTTCAATATTTTAATTGTATATTGTATAATGCTATACAATATTATCTTGTAAGGTAAAGGTGGTTTGGTATGGATATTATTCATCGTAGTTTTTTTGATATTGTGCAAAACAGCATTAATAAAACACCCCATGATTCAATTATGCCGCTTAAAAAGGGGTATTTAAGCAGGATTAGTATGATTGGCACACATAATAATGTGTATTTGCTTTTTGATAAAGCATTTTTGCGTATTTTTTGCGTAGAGTTTTTGGGTGAAGAGAATCCAGATGAACAAGCGCTAGAAGATATGGCAAAAGAGTTAGCGAATCTCACCGTTGGAAGAGCAAAGGTAATGACACAAGAGCTCGGTAAAAGCTTTAATATTTCTACGCCTGATTTTTTGGGACATCGTTTGATTAAAAATTATGACCACGGATTGCATTTTCGGCTTGATAATGGACGATGTAGCATATATATAAGGCGTGTAGATTAATTTTTAGGGAGTTATAATGGCAGGCGAAAGTATTTTAGATAAGCAACGTATCCATTCAGCCAAAGAGATAGAACTTGCTACATATCTTGAAGATATGATGAAAAACTATACGGGACTCTTGGATATGGAGGCATTATTTAATGCCGAGCTTGGCAGCACAAAAATTCCACTTGGTGAGATTTTGCGTTTTGAAAAAGGCTCAATTATAGACCTCGGCAAGCCTGCTGGAGAGAGTGTTGAGATTTTTATTAACGGACGTGTAATTGGAAAGGGTGAAGTAATGGTTTATGAACGCAATCTTGCTATTCGTATTAATGAAATTTTAGATTCTAATGCGATTGTATATTATCTCACACGTGAGAAAAAATAAATCAAGCGAGAGAAACAAATGAGAATTCATATATTTCTCTTGTTTTTTGCTTTATCTGCAAATATACTCTATGCTCAAGTGCAAGTGCAAAATATGGAGATAAAGCAAGAAGGCAATATGCTTGAGTTGATTCTCACATTAAGCGATGCTTATAGCAAAGCCCCACGTTTAACAGAACAAAATGGTTATAAAGGTGTCATATTTCCTGATTTACAAGCAAAATCTCGTAATCAAAGCTTTAAAAATTTTTTTGTGAATGAAATGCAAATTTTTAATATTCAAAATAACCTTTATGTATTAGGTATAGGAGATACGAAATTTATAGATGTAAGTGTGAGCAGAGCATCTCGTGCGCTTAAAATTACTTTTAATAAAATCATACCACCACAAAGTGAGATTGAAAAACTTTTAGAAAAGTCCCATCAAGCACAAGTGCCAGTTATTGATATAACTCCCCAGCCCTTAGAGGCACACAATAAGAAACAAGAGAGTATTTTGCCTTTTAAGAATGATATAGGAATTGATACGTGGCGATATGTAGCAGTTTTGGCTGTAATGGGTATGCTCGTGCTCGTGCTATGGTTTGTAAAGCGATATGTGGTAAATAAAAAGCAATTTGGACATTATCTTGGGCGTTTTGGCTCTCAAAAAGAGGCATTTGACCCTACTAAAATAGAAGTGGTATCACAAAAAAACCTTGATTCTAAACATCGTATTCTTACTATAGAATCTAATGGCTATCGGTATTTGATACTTATTGGAGCTGCAAATACAACTTTAATTGACCGCTATCCTATTCCACAAAACATTAGCGCACAGGAAAGATTACGTTTTGATGACCAATTTAGCAAACTTTTGGAACAAAAGCAAGAACGACTTTCTAAGTATCTCCATAATGACAAGTCATAATGATATATAAAATTCCTACACATTTTCCCTCCCGCCTTTGGTTGTGGTTCACTATATCATTTTTGATTCATATAATAATTATTGCTTTCTTACTTATACATTTTAAACAAATGCAGTTTAAGAAAGGAACTTCTACTGATACACGTATGAAAGTAGCCGGATTCCAAATCTTGGGCGGTGGAGAGCTAGAATCAATGCAAAATACACAACAGCAGACATCAAGCTCGTTTTCTAAACAATATTCTTCCACATACATTCCCAAACCACATTCTCCATTGAATGCCTCACAGCCTTTTGATTTTGGCTCTTTAAGTCTTTATGAGGGTAAAGGTAAATCAAGACAAACTCTTAAGCCTAAAAGTCGTGTTAAAGCTCTTGCGAAATTTCCAAATGTGGATAACTTTGCACAAAGGGACATTGAGGAACTTTATGGAGCTGAATTTGGTGATTATGGATTAGCTGAACAAGAATTTTTAGTTAATCATTTACGAGATATTGGTCGCATTACACAACGTTACTTGCAATATCCACCGAGTGCATTGCGTTTAGGGCAGGAAGGTTTAAGTGCAGTGGAATTTTATCTCCACCCTAATGGCGATATTAGCGGGCTTAAAATAATTGTTTCTTCAAATTATATGCTATTAGACCGCAATAGTGAGCGCACAATAGAAATTGCCTATAAAGACTATCCACGTCCCACAAGCAAAACTAAAATTCGTATTTTTGTCAGCTATGGCATTTCTTATTATAGATATTAGAGATTTTAAAATTATTGTTTTAAAAAATCTGTAAGTATTTGTGCGTGAAGTATAGGCTCAAACTCAAAAATCTCATATCGTGCGAGATTATGCTGTGTAAAAGGGTCAGCTTGAGAAAAGCTTAAAGCTTCATCTTTATTTGCAAATTTACCAATAATAATGCCACCATCTCTAGGGATTCTAGCGCCTGAGGCGAGTAAAATCCCCTTATCATAACCTTTTTTAAGATAAGCACGATGAGCATCAAGCTTTTGGAGCACTTCCTCAAGTGGTTTTGTATAATGCACGAGGCAGACAAATAAATTTCCCATATAATTCTCCTTATCATTGATTTGATGCTAGAGGTTGAGTATCTTCAGATTCTCTAGCATTATGGGCTTTAAAAATATCTTGTGAGATTTTATAGCTACAGAATTTTGGACCACACATTGAGCAAAATTCAGCATCTTTAAATACTTCTTGAGGTAAGGCTTCATCGTGGTATTCACGCGCTCTATCTGGGTCTAAGGCAAGTTCAAATTGCCTATTCCAATCAAAACTATATCGTGCATCACTCATTGCATCATCTCTATCACGCGCACCTATACGCCCACGAGCAATATCTGCAGCGTGTGCAGCAATTTTGTAAGCTAAAATACCCTCACGCACATCTTTGGCATTAGGAAGCCCTAAATGTTCTTTTGGCGTTACATAACAAAGCATTGCTACTCCTTTCCAAGCGGCAACACACGCACCGATAGCACTTGCGATATGGTCATATCCTGCCGCAATGTCTGTAACCAAAGGTCCTAGCACATAAAAAGGTGCGTGGTTACAATATTGTTTTTGAAGCTCAACATTGCGTTCAATTTGGTTAAGCGGCACGTGTCCGGGTCCTTCTATCATTACTTGCACATCAGCCTCCCACGCCCTTTTAGCAAGTTCACCTAACACTTTGAGTTCGGCAAATTGTGCCTCATCACTCGCATCAGCCAAGCAACCCGGACGCAAGGAATCTCCAAGCGAGAGAGATACATCATATTCTTGGCAAATTTTGAGAATCTCATCAAAATACTCATAAAAAGGATTTTCTTTGTGGTAGTGCATCATCCAACTTGCCATAAGGCTACCACCACGTGAGACAATACCCATTTTTCGTTTAGCGACAAATGGCATATGTGAAAGTAAAAATCCGCAGTGAATAGTGAAATAACTTACCCCTTGTTTAGCTTGTTTTTTGAGCACCGAAAGCATAGTGTCAATATCAAGCTGCAATATATCATTTTTTACATCATAGAGAATCTGATACATAGGCACCGTTCCAATAGGCACACTTGAGGCTTGAATAACTGCAGTGCGTATTTCATCTAAATCCCCACCTGTGCTTAAATCCATAATCGTATCCGCACCATATTTAATAGATACTTTAACTTTTTCTACTTCTTCATCAATGGAGCTTGCAAGTGAGGAGCTACCAATATTTGAATTAATTTTAGTGCGTGTAGCTATGCCAATTCCCATAGGTTTAAGATTGGTATGATTGATATTTGCGGGAATAATCAGTCTGCCACGTTCAATTTCTTGCCGTATAAGTTCAGCGCTTATATTTTCAATATTAGCTACATATTCCATTTCTTTTGTGATAATGCCTTTTTTTGCATAGTGAAGTTGTGTGCGAATTTTATCGTCCGCACGCTGTTGCACCCATTGTGTTCTCATTGAAAGTCCTCCAAAATATGATTTGATTTTAAACTTGCATTTATGCTATTTAAATTTCCAAAATATACCTTAGATTCTTTAAAAAAAAGTTAAATAATATGGGTATTTAAGTAACAATTTTTAGTTTATTTTTTGTTTTGAAGTGATACAATACTGATTTTAAAATAGAGTTTAGGACAAGAATTTGGTTTTAGATAATGTTTCACTTATTATGATGGCAGCAGGAGATTCTACAAGATTTTGTGCTTCAAATGCACAGACTTTTAGGTGTAAAAAGCAATGGTTACGCGTGGGGGAAGAGCCATTATGGCTTGTGGCTACACGCAATCTTACTCATCATTTTTCTTTCAAACAAGTGATTTTGACTGCCTCAAGCAAAGATTATGTTTATATGCAAAATATAAGTCCTTATAAAGTCGTGCAAGGTGGGCAAACGCGCTGTCAATCTCTTAGGAATGCTCTTAAATATGTTGATACGCCCCTTGTTCTTGTAAGCGATGTGGCACGATGGGATAGTTCAGATTCTATCATTAAAACAATGTTAGAAGCACTTGATGAAAGTGTAGCTTGTGTTGTGCCTTTTGTAGGTGTGGCAGATACAAGTTTTTATGAAGGAGAATATCTTAAACGTGAGAACATTAAACTTATTCAAACACCGCAATTAAGCAGAGTAGAGGATTTACAAGAAGCTCTTAAGGACACAAGTAAGGATTTTAGTGATGAAAGCTCCGCACTTTACGCACTTGGTAAAAAAATTGCTTTTGTGCAAGGAAGTGAGTTAATGAATAAATTAACCTTTAGTAGTGATTTGAAGGCACATATCACACGTTTATCTCCGCCTTCAAAAAGAGTTTTTATCGGTAATGGCATAGATGTGCATCAATTTGAAAAAAATAAGCAAATGTGGCTTGGCGGAGTTGAGATAGAATCCCCATTTGGCTTTAAAGCTCATAGTGATGGTGATGTGGTGTTACACGCTTTGAGCGATGCGATTTTGGGGGCTATTGGTGGAGGTGATATAGGGGAGTGGTTTCCTGATACAGACGAGACATATAAAAATGCAGATTCTAAAATGATGTTGAGCGAAATTTATACTTTTGCCCAAAGTGTGGGTTATGAGCTTTATAATGCAGATATAAGTATCATAGCGCAAACACCCAAAATTGCTCCTTATAAGAGTGCAATGCGTGAATGTATAGCTCGTATTCTGAAAGTGCCAAATGCACACATTAATATTAAGGCAACTACAACAGAGGGATTAGGCTTTGTAGGTCGTGAAGAAGGTGTATGTGTGGAGGCGTGTGTAAGTATGGGATTTATAAATTGGCATACATATATAAAAGATTTGCATTAAATAAGGAGGCTGCACGATGTATAAAATTCATTATAAAGGGGAGTTTGTATGAAAGTTTTAATTATTGAAAATGAAATTTATCTAGCACAAAGTATTGCCAATAAAATAAGCGATTCTCATTTAGAATGTGTTATTGCTCATTCACTCAAAGATGTTCAAAAAGATCACTATGATGTTATTTTAGCTTCTTTTGGCACGATTGGTGAAGGCTATATGGAGCTTAGCAAAACATATCCACAAGCTATTATGATTCTTATGATTGCATACATAAATGATGATACTGTTATTAAGCCTTTGCGTAATGGCGTAACAGATTATATTGTTAAGCCTTTTATTGTTGATGAACTTATACGTAAAATAACACATTATAAAGCTTATCGTGAGATTAATGAGGAAATTAAATTTTATCGGAGTTATTTTAGCTTTATAGAGCGTGAGCTTAGCACACCCGAGCCATTCTTATATAATCCACCTTTTGTGATTAAAACCAATACTCAACGGAGTGCAGATATTTATGCAATGCGATATGCACGCGAGAAACATATTCATTTCCAATTCTATTCGCTTAAAGAAGAAACTTGGAAAAGTATCTTTCGTGTGCCGCCAAAGAAGAATGAGGTTTATTACATTACTAATCTTGAGGAACTTAAAAAAAGCGATAGAAAAGACTTTTTAGAGATGGCTTTAAAGCATAGTGTTATTGTTTCGGTTGTCTCAAGTGAAAAAATTACTTTTCCACAAGTGATTGATATTTCGCGCCAAACCAATAGTGTAGAGTTAAGCGGGGAGATTTTATCTGTGAAAGAATATGAAAAAATCATTATTACCAAATTTGAGAGTCGTTATCCTGATATTGAGCTTGCCAAAAAACTTGGTATGAGTCGCAAGAGCTTGTGGGAAAAGCGTAAGAAGTATGGTATTATTCGTAAAAATAAAAACACCCCACAATCCCAATGAAAAAGCAAAAACTCATCAAAGACTTATTTTTAAGTCTATTTTATAGTGGATATTCTCCCAAAGCTCCGGGCACAGCAGGGAGTGCTTTAGCTTTAATCTTGGGTATGCCTATTGTGTATTATTCCCAAGAAACACTTTTTTTGGCAAGTATTTTTATTGCACTCGTAGCAATAAAGCATATTGATATTTATGAAGAACACACTCAAACCCACGATGACAAAAGTATTGTCATTGATGAGTTGGTGGGTATGTGGTTAGCAATGTCAATCGTCGGCTTTGGGCTTTGGGAACTTATTTTAGCTTTTGTCTTTTTTAGAATCTTTGATATTTATAAGCCCTCATTTATCGGCAGACTTGATAAAAAGGTAAAAGGTGGCTTAGGTGTGGTAGGTGATGATGCACTTGCTGGTGTTTTAGCGGGGATTGTAAGTGTGCTTGTGCTGCAAATTGCTCAAAGCATATTTTCTTTTTTTTAATTTATAATAAATCACTTGACTCTAAATCTTAGCAGTTTGATGAAGTTTCTACAATATGAATATTATTATTTATTCTTTTGAAAATAATGGTTGAAGATACGCATTCTTCTTCTATATTTATTTGGATTGTATCTTTATTGATAATATAATCTACATCAGTTAGAGAGTCTGTGGGATTGTATTTTGTATTCTTGCTTGGTAAATTTGATTGCAATATGCTTTTGTCTATTCTGCTCTTATGAGGTTCGTTATGGGTAGGTGGTTCATAGCTAAAATAGAGATACTTATTGTAGGCTTGTATTATATCGCTTGTTTCTATAATAGTCTCTAAGGGAAAACCACATGGTTCCATATCTTCTAAATGGTTACTATTTTCTTCCCAATGTGATAATCGCTCAGGTTCATATTTTTCAAAATATACCTTACAATTTGGAAATTTTTTCCAAGTAGTTTCATTGCCATACATAATACTTAAAGTAAAAAATACGATAAACGTTGCAAATATAGATTTAAGATATATATTTGAAGTTTTGCAGTGTTTGAGATTCATTGTATTGCCCTCCAAAATAAATTCTACACTATTTTAATCTACTTTGGAAGATAGTTGGTAAATCTATCCTGCAAAAAGGTATTTTCCATTAGATTTCGTTTAAATGCCGCTTGTTCTCTTGTCATTGTTTATCCTTATGTATTCCTTTAATACACGCCAAGCTCCATAAAGCTAAAGCCTAAAAGATTATTTTCCCTTACTCTTTTTCTAAACTTTTGCGATACAAAGACGGGAAGCTCATCGTCTTTTAATCTAAAAATATGGCTTTCATCAAGCTTTGAGTGTATAAGCGCGGCTTTGGTAATGCTCAAATAGTCATTATTCTCACCCATATATCTATAAACAGAATGTTCATAATCCAAAGCGTCAAGTGATTTAATGACATGCATAACCTTGCACCCTGAGTAATCCCCCGTTTTACTCTGTATCTCAACATCCAAATATTGCACGCAATCTTGAATTAAATCTCCCATAACTTCCATAAATCGCGGCGAAACGATATGCCAACTACAATCATTATGCACAAGATCAGTTAGTATCTTACCATCATTCTCATCAATCTTAAATATCGGCATTTGCCAATTTAAAATAGGTTTGGATTCCATAAGGGCATATTCATTGTTTCCTTTCATATCCATTAAATCACAAGAACACCAAGTATTCACATCATTATGTTGTCCGTTATACATCATTTTATAGTATCTCATCTTATTTTGCTGTATTATCTCAATATACCTTATCTAAAGAGTTTGATTTCGCACGTAGGATTTGTATATTCTTGAAGCTGTGTGATACCCTCATCTCCACATACACGACATTTTGGATTTTTTTTGAGCTTGATTTTGCGAAAATTCATCGTAGTAGCATCAAAACTTAGGAGCTGATTATAAAGAGGTTGTCCTATGCCTGTGATGATTTTAAGCACTTCGGTGGCTTGGATTGTGCCAAGCATTCCCGCAATTGCTCCAAATACTCCTGCACTTGCACAATTTGGCACACTCCCTTCCGGCGGTGGGCTATCAAATATGCAGGCATAGCAAGCACTCTCTTTTGGCTTTATGCTCATACTTTGCCCACTAAAGCGCAAAATACCTCCGTGTGAATAAGGTTTATTGAGCAATACACACGCATCGTTAATAAGAAATTTTGTAGCAAAATTATCAGTGCCATCAACAATAACATCATAGAGGGAGAGAATCTCAAGTGCGTTATGCGCTTCAAGCATAGTAAAATGGGGAGTGAGTGTGATTTCCGGGTTGAGTGCGGAGAGTTTAGCCATAGCAGATTCTATCTTTGGTGTGCCCACTTCTGCAGTAGTGTGAAGAATCTGCCTTTGTAAATTGCTTAAATCTACATTGTCTCCATCAATAATGCCTATCTCTCCCACTCCAGCTGCTGCGAGATAAAATGCAACAGGCGAGCCAAGCCCTCCTGCGCCAACAATTAACACTTTAGATTTTAAAATTTTCTCTTGTCCCTTGAATCCGCATTCTTTCAAACTAAAATGCCGTGCATAGCGCCTTAGCTGCTCTTGCGTAAAATTATACATTAAGGATTGCCTTTGAGAATATCAAGTGCTTGAACACAAAGGTTTTTCCAAGCGCCCTCATAGGGGATAGCAGTGCATTGTTCAAATGTGCTTTGTGCATCTTTTTGCAAGGTTTTAAGAAGTGAGCCTTTAAGGTATAAAGCCTTTTGTTTATTATCGTTATTTATATCTTTTTTAAGTAGATTATCAAGCACGGAAATAGCTTCATCTGCGCGTTGTGTGCGTATATAGCTTTGTGCTAGAGCAAAATCCACATAAGGAGAATCGGCAGTATTTTGAGTGAGACCTTGCAGACGTAAAATATCTTTAGCATAAATTTCAATACCCAACTCATCTTTTTCTGATTCTGCATTTTTAAGCAGACTAAGATTCACGGCAAACATTTGCGGGCTGTCTTTTTGATACTCTTTTAAAAATGCATAAGTTTTGAGCGCACCCTCTTTGTCATTAAGGTTTGTAAGCGCATCAAAAAGTATAAATGCTACATCATAATATTTTGTATTTTTTAGATTTTTTGCAAGTTCTAGAGCGTCTCTTCCTGCAAGTGCTGTGCTTTTAGAATCTCCAAGTTTAGCAAAATTAAGTGTATCGCGATAGAGCCATTCAAGCTTTAAGGGAAGCTCATTACTCTCTTGTGCCATATTTGCAGATACTTGAGCTGCCTCTTTATTGAGTGCAAGAGAATAAAGACAATCAAAGAGTGGCATTTTTTCTTGTGGTTGCAACGAGGCTTGTGGATATTTGAGATAATAGCTTGTGGCTTGTTTGCAATCATTATCTTTGAGGCTTTTGTGAAGTAACTCGGCATAAGTTTGTGCAATGAGTGTATTGTCTTTGAGTATATCTTTGAGTGCTAAAACTTCTTGATATTTACCCTCATCAAAGAGTGTTTGAGCTTTTAATTCAAGTGCTTTTTCTTGCTCAGGTGTATTCGCATAATTTTCAATAATATAGTCATATTTTTCAATTTTGGCATCTGCACTTTCATCTTCTGCAAGGGCAAAAAGAAGCTTATCATCTCTTTCTTTGATTTCTTCTGTTTTAGGGCGATGTTCAAACTCTTGAAGAAAAATTTTATTGATTCTATGAGCATCTTGGGTTGCATTGGCAGCTTGATACCAAAGACTTACATTATCAAGCAAATCTTCTTTAGATATATCATCATTTAAAAGATTATTATAGAGATATTCACCAAGCTCGGCAGCTATAAGATAAAGCTGCTCTTCGGCTAGGAATTTTAAAAATTCGTAGTTTTTGATAGGATACCTGATAATATAGCTTGGATTGACTTTTACCATTGTTTCAAGAAGTTTTTTGGCTTGTTCTTTGTCGTGATTATGTAAGCGAAATTTACTCCACTCAATCGCTACTGCACTTGCACTATCAAGGTCTTTGGCTTCTTGATAGGCTTGAGCAAAAAGTTTAGAAGCAATATTTGCATCAGCTCCTGTATTAAAATTTTTAGCGAGTGCCATTTTAGCAAGGGGCATATAACGCGAATTTGGATATTCACTAATGGTTCTATCAAAATAATATTTTGCTTCTTGAGGGATACGCATATCTGCATAGGCATTGCCAAGATAATAAAGCACTTCAGGGACATTAGCATCTGTAGGATATTTCTTAATCCATTTTGTTCCCATATCCACAATCATATCACTATTTTCTACAGAATCAAATGATTCTAAAGCTCTTAGTCTAAAGAGCAGTAAATCTTTTGCAAAAATAGTTTTTGGATACCCAATGAGCGTTTCGTCAATAAGTTTTACAGCTTCAATATAATTTTGATTGTTCATCAGCGTTTTAATTTGGCTATAAGTTACAAAATCTTCACCCTCATCATAATATAAAGGACCTCTATTAATATCAATATCATTAAAAAATAACTCTTTATTTTTGATGATTTTAATAGGGAAATTCAGCCCTCGCGGCTTATCTTGATTAGTATAATCATTAAGAAAAGGTATTTCATTTTTATAACCAATAATTTGCCACGATAAACTTTTGCTTGGCTGCTCTTTTGTAATGAGATTGTGTTTTTTTAAATCGCTTGGTGTCGCAAAAAGCTTGATTTTATGTTTTGGCTCAACATAGAGATAGAATCTGCCATCAATAACGCGACTCCAAAAACGAAAAAAAAGTGTTTCTGTGGGAGAGAAGCTTGCAACAGGTGTGCGCTCTAATGTGCAAACGATATAAGTAACCTCATCTTGTGTATTTTTATTTTCAGAACAGCTAAGGGGTTCTTTATGGATAATATTAAGCACAGAGAAATGCTCTTTTGCTTCTTTTCCATAATTAATGGTAACATCAAGCCCAGTAGCATAAAAGGGCAGAAAAAATGCTAAAGCCACCATAAACCTTCGCACACACACTCCTAAAGTGGCTTAAAGCGAGGGGCTAAACCACTATTTCAAAATATATTTTTCGATAATCTCAAGCAAATTTTGGACCATAAATAAACAAGCTACACTGACAAAAGCAGTGATACTGAGAGCAAATTTGCTTGAAAGCTCAAGAGATGATTGGGAATCTTTTATCTCATAAGGCTCTTTGGCAAAGATATAAACAACAAGTTTGAGATAATAAAATCCTGCAATGATGCTATTTATTGCCATAATAAGTGCGAGAATAGTGTAATTAGCGCTAATGGCACTTTGCATAAGATACATTTTTCCCCAAAAAACGCAAAAAGGAGGAATACCAGCGAGAGCAAACATAAATAAAGTAAGTAAAATAGCGAGTGTAGGATTAGTTTTTATCATACCGCTGAATTTTTCAAAAGGGTGGCTTATTTGTGTCTGATAATTTTTTTTGCAATCTACACTCAACCATAGAATCCCAAATGCCCCAATATTGGCAAAAAGAAATAAAAACCAATAGAAAAATATAACACTATGAGATTGTGGAGTGTTAATCAAAACAGCAGCAAGCACAAAGCCAGAATGAGAAATTGAGCTATATGCAAGCATACGCTTCACATCTTTTTGGGTAAGGGCTATGAGGTTGGGTATAGTCATTGTGAGCACTACGATTGCATAAAGAGTATATTCAACAAAGGCACTATGAGAATCTATAAATACACTAAAGATTCGTATTATTACTGCAAAAGTGACGATTTTTGGCACAATGGCAATAAATGCTGCAAGAAGCGCGTTTGAACCTTCATATACATCTGGTCCCCACGAGTGAAAAGGCACAAGAGTAACCTTAAAGCCCAATGCACAAAGGAGAAAAACAAAACCTGCAAACACAAGAATTGAGGGCTGATAAGTTTGTTGGTGGAGAAAAGTTGCAATACTTATTATATCTACACTTCCGGTAGCAGCATAAAGAAGCATTGCTCCAAAGGCATAAAATGTAGTGGCTAAAGCACCCATTATAAAATATTTAATTGAAGCTTCAAATGCACTTTTTTGATTATGAAGTGCAATAAGTGCATATAGACATAAAGAGGCAGTTTCTAGCCCTAAGAGGATAAGAATCAGATTCTGACTTGATGCCATAAAGGCAAATCCTGCAATACTAAATAAAAGAAGGGCATAAAATTCAGCCCCTTGTGTTTCGGGCAAGTTATTTTGATTCATAAAAAAGAGTAAGAGCACAAATGTTGCAAGAAGCATAATAATCTGCGTTAAAAGCGAGATACCATCAACAAGTAAGAGGTTAAAAAAGCCAAATTGACGTATAGGGTTACCCTCAAGGAATAAAAAACCAAGGTTTAAAACAACAAAAAGCATACTGATGGTGATATAGAGGTCGCGTGATTTTGTTTTGTTAAACACGCCAACACCAAGTAAAATAATTCCGCCAAAAAGCGAAATACACATAGGTATAAGGAGTTGCAAATTAAGTTGGTTTAATGAAAAGCTCATAGATTCTGGCATATTAATCTCCTATTTTTGGGATAATAAGCACCCCTTCATCATCAAAATCTTGAGGTAGTTCGAGAGGTGGATAGGCAAAATCCTCTGGGGTATTGACAGGGGTATTAGGGCTGGATTCTGAAATTTTAAGCCCAATAGTTTGAGAAAGCATTTCTGCACTTGTGCTAATGGGATTGAGTAAGGGTTTTGGATACACACCAAGCCATACAATAAGGATTACCACGGGTATAAAAACAACTTTTTCTCTTGAATTTAAATCTTTTAAATTTATAAATTTGGGTAGAGCAGCACCAAAAAAAACTTTTTTAAAGCACACTAACATATAAATAGCACCGACAAAAAAACTACTTCCTGCCAGGAAAGCCATAATGGGATTGACTTGGAAAAAACCATAGAGACAAAGCACTTCGCCTACAAAACCCATTGTAAGAGGTAACCCTAAAGAACACATCATTACGATGCCAAAAATAGTGCTAAATTGCGGCATTGAATGAGCTAAGCCTTGCACCTGTTCTATCTGTCTTGTTTGCACACGTTCATAAAATACGCCTATGAGCAAAAAGAGTGCAGCTACAACTACGCCGTGAGATACCATAAAAAATACTGCCCCACTTAATCCTTCTGTATTGAGTGAAAAAATGCCAAGCACAATAATTCCCATATGTGAAATAGAGCCATAAGCAAGGAGAGTTTTTATATCTTTTTGTGCGTAAGCAAGCATTGCGCCATAAACAACCATAAATACGCATAGTATACTTATAAAAATGCCAATATTATTACTTGTATCGGGAAAAAGAGGTAATACAAAACGCAAGAGTGCGTAAGTCCCCATTTTGCTTAATACACCAGAAAGCAGGGCAGAGCCAATAATGGGTGCTTGAGTATAAGCGTATGGTTGCCACGAATGAAGTGGAAAGAGTGGAATCTTTACTGCAGTGCCGATGAAAAAGGCAACAAAAAGCCATTTTTGTATATCTGTATCAAGCGAAAGTTGATACCAATCAATAAGGCTAAAACTCCATACACCCATAATAAGTGAATATTGATAGGCATAATATAAGATTCCCACAAGCATAATGAGTGAAGCCCCAAAGGTGTAGAGAAAATATTTGATTGAGGCATAGATTTTGTTTTCACCACCCCAAACACCGAGTATATAAAGCACGGGTAAAAGTGAAAGTTCCCAAAAAATATAAAATAGTATTACATCAAGTGCGCTAAATACTCCCATTACAATGCTTTCAAGGAATAATACTGAGATAACAAGAGAAGTCTTAATGTATTTAAAAAAGTAAAGTGCAAGAAGTGTAATAAGAGCATTAAGAGCAAGGAGAAAAAGTGAAATACCATCAACACCTACATAATAACTTATGCCATAAGAGGCAATAAGTTCATAGCGTGTAAAAAACTGAATCCCTCCGTAATTAACATTGAATTCGCTCCAAAGCAGAATGATAAAAAGTAATTCAAGGGCAGAAGCAATGATGGCAAAAATGCGACTATTTTCACCTTTGAGCACATATAAAAGCAGCGCGGCAAATGCTGGAAAAAAGATAACAATATTTAAAAGATAATTCATAACTGCCTCCACATAAAATAAACACCACACACAAGCAACAAAATACAAAGTCCTGCAGCCATAAGACGCAACATACGTGTAAGTGAGCCATTTTGGTATGATGAAAGTTTAGCACCTAGTGCTTTTGTATAATGTGTTAAAGAATCTATAAATACATCAATGCAACCAAGCTCAATTTTTTGCCATAGGAAGTGAGCGCATTTTTCATAAGGTTTGATAAGTATTATTTCATAGAGTTTGGGGATATAATAGTGATTACTTAAAATTTTATATATAAAAGTGCTCTCCCAAAAAGATGAGAATCCTCCTCTAGCGTATTTAACAATACTAAAGAGTGCTACAAGGCAAACAAATCCTAGTGTTCCGCCAATAAGAAGAATATGTGTTTGATGAGGAATAGAAAGTGTTACGGGAGGCAAAAAGTTGCTTAAGAAATGTTCAAGCACTTCACCCATTCCACCAATAATGGCTAAAACTGCTAAAGGAAGCATAGAGAGAAGCATATAAGGATAAGCTTCGTGGGGATTATCGTGATGTCTTTTTGGAACAAAAAATACAAGCATAAGAAGCCTAAAACTATAAAATGCCGTGAATAAAGCACTCACAAAGAGTGTAACCCATATGAAAAGATGATTGCTAAAAGCGACTTCTAAAATTAAATCTTTAGAGAAAAAGCCCGCAAAAGGATAGATTCCTGCAAGAGCCACCGAAGCAATGCTCATCATAAGCATTGTCCAGCGCAGAGGTTTATGTAAGGCACCCATTTTGCTAATATCAAGTTTGTCATTCATAGCGTGCATTACATTTCCTGCTCCAAGGAAGAGTAAGGCTTTGAAAAATGCGTGTGTAATAAGGTGAAAAAGTGCTATCCAATATGCTCCAAGTCCAGCAGCTACGAACATATATCCAAGTTGTGAGAGCGTAGAATAGGCAATAATACGCTTTAGATCCTTATTGACAAGTGCCATACTTGCGCCAAAAAATGCTACGAATGCTCCAAGTGAGGCAATAAAGAAACCTACATCGGGTATCATTTGATAAAGCGGGTGAGCACGCACCACTAAATATACACCAGCAGTTACCATAGTTGCTGCGTGTATGAGAGCTGATACAGGCGTTGGTCCTTCCATTGCATCAGCAAGCCAAGTGTGAAAGGGAAATTGTGCAGATTTGCCCATAGCCCCTACAAAAAGTAATGCACCGATCCAAAGCAATATGCTCATATCAAAGTTATTTGATGCTAAGGATAAAAACACTTCTTCATATTTCAAACTTTCGCAATGATAAGCAATAAGGAATATGCCAATAATCAAAGCAAGGTCAGCAATTCTATTTGCTACAAATGCTTCAATGGAGGCAAAATTTGCTTTAGGGCGTTCATACCAGAATCCTACGAGCAAATAAGAACATAATCCTACCCCCTCCCAACCAGCAAAAAGTCCAAGAAAGTTATCGCTCATCACAAGGAGCATCATTGAAAATACAAAGGCACTTAGATAGCTAAAATAGCGGTTAAATCCTGCATCGTGTTTCATATAGCCAATAGAATAAATATGTACCATTGCGGATACAAGACTTACAACAACCATCATACTTACGCTAATGGTATCAATCATAAAGCCAAATGAGCTATAAAAACTGCCTGCTTCAATCCAATCTAAAAAATCAATATGAATTACCACATTAGAGCTATATATTTCCAAAAAAAGAACACAAGAAGCTAATAGAGAGAAAAAAAGCAATATTGTAGGGATAAGACCCGCAAATAAACACTTTTTTTTATGTCCAAACAAAGCGGCAAAAAATGCTCCAATAAGGGGTGCAAATAACGCAATGTATACCATTTGAATAAGCATTTCACTTGAGAATCTCATATTTATCCTTTAAGATTTTGAAGTGTGGTAATATCAAGCGTGCGATGCTTTTTATACCAAATAACAACAAGCCCTAATCCCACGGCAATTTCTGATGCTGCAATAGCAATAATAAAGAGCGCAAAAATCTCGCCATTTAAATCATTGAGATATGAACCTATGGCAACAAAACCAATATTAATGGCATTGAGTAAGATTTCGGTTGAAAAAAACAGCATTAGGATATTGCTTCGTCTTAAAATGCCAAAAAGTCCTATGCAAAAAAGTATCACACACAACAATAAATAATGATTAAGACTAATCATTGCTCACTCCTTTTAATGCTTAATATAATCCCAACAACCATTGCTACAAGTAGCATAAATGCCGCAATTTCAAATGGAATGAGATATTTAGTAAAGATGATATAGCCAATCATTTGGATATTATTCATTTCTGCAATATTAAGTAGATTTTGAGAATCTGCTACTGCTTCAAGATTGCTTCCAAGTAAGGGAATACCAAATATACATACAAGCACTACTGCTATGCCAAAGCATAATATGCAAACTACCCATTCATTTTTGTAAGATTCTATAATGTCCTTAGAAGTGTCAAAAAACATCATTGCAAATGCATAAAGTGCTACAACAGAGCCACTATATACAATAATTTGCACCACGCCCAAAAATTCTGCATCAAGCACAAAGAATATTCCAGAAATGAAAATCATTCCACTTGCAAGAGCTGTCATTGCATAGAGAATGCGCTTTGAGGTAACTACAATAAGAAAACTTACAATACATAATGTGCTAAAAAGATAAAATGCAATTGTTTCAAACATTTGTGTTCTCCTGTGGCGCAGATTCTGAAAGCATATTTTGAGAATCTTGCGTGCAATAACTCAAAGGTGTTATTTTCACGCGCTCATCAGCATTAACAGAGATAGAGCCAAATCCACCAAATTCAAGGAGTGAAGATTTATGCTCTAGGAGTTGGGGCTTAAAGCCAAAAAAAGCTCTTTGTGTGCTTGCATTTTCAACCAAATCTCCGTGCACAATAGCAAGTTCAGGACAAACTTCAGCACAAAGCCCACAATAAATACAGCGTCCAAAATTAATACTATAATTGAGAATCTTTTTGCGCCCATCTTCTCCCTTATCAGTAATAATGCGAATGCAATTGCTTGTGCAGATTTTTTCGCATAATCCACAACCAATGCAACGTTCATTTTCGGATTCCAAAAGGCGTTGAAGTTTATGAATAGCCCTATATCTTGGGCTTAGAGGAGCACTTTCGAGAGGATAATGTATAGTAACTTTTGGCGAAAAAAATGCTCCAAGTGCAGTTTTTAACCCACTAAATAAATCAAGGCTAAAACTTGTTTTGAGTGTAATGATTACACGTGCAAGGAAAGATTGTTTGTCGCGATTAATGCGCGGAGTTAAAAGACGATAATCATTATGCAATTTCATTTGCTCTCCTAGAATAGTAAAATACAGCCTGTGATAAGCACATTAAGCAATGCAAGAGGCAGCATAATTTTCCAGCACATACGCATAAGTTGGTCTGGTCGGACATGAGGAAAGGTAGCCCTTACCCACATAAATAAGAAAATAAAGAAGCATACTTTAAGCAAAATAGCAATTCCACCGGGGATAAAGCCCCAATCATTGAAGCCGCCGCAGAAAACAAGGCTTAAGATAAAGGCGGTGGCAAACATATTAGCATATTCTCCAATAAAGAACATACCCCATTTTAAACCACTATATTCTGTCGCAAATCCTGCAGTAAGTTCGGCTTCGTGTTCAAGCAGGTCAAAAGGTGTGCGGTTAAGCTCTACATAGGCTGCAATAATGAATAAGCCAAAGGCAAGAGGTTGTTTGAAAATAAGCCAATCAAGCATACTTCCTTGTTGATAATTGTTAATATCTATGAGTGAGAGAGATTCTATAATCATAAGGGGTGCAAGGAGTGAGAGTATAGTGATAGCTTCAAAGCTTAAAAATTGTATAGCAGCTCTAGCTCCACCAATGAGAGACCATTTATTCCCTGAGCTTAAGCCAGCAAGAAGCGGAGCATAAATACCACAAGAACTTACCGCAAGCACAAAGAGAATCCCTACATTAATATCAGCGATGATTGGGCGGACAACATAGCCAAAAATTTCAAATTCAGGAAAGAAAGGTATAGGTGCCATAGCAATAAATGCAGTGATAGCAGCAATTGATGGTGCAAGAATAAAAATAGGTTTAATGGCATTTTGAGGGATAATATCTTCTTTGGCAAAGAGTTTGATTCCATCGGCAACCACTTGCAATAAACCATAAGGTCCTACATAGTTTGGTCCGATGCGTCTTTGAAAGAATCCAAGCACCTTGCGTTCTAAATAAGTCCCAAAACCTGCAAGTGCAGAAAATATGAGCAAGACAACAATAATTTTTAATATGCATTCAATAATGCCCCCTGTTAATTCGCTCATACTTGCTCCTTATGTAAAATATGCACATTAGCCCATTGATTTGAAGAAAAAATCTTATCTGCACCACGAAGCATAGGGTTTATAAGGAAATAGGGCTCATTGAGATGGTAATCAATAAATACAGCTCCACTTATATTGTATTGGGAATCTGAAAGCGTTATATGTTCTCCTTCATTTAGTCCAAGTTCTTGAAAGAAAGCGGGGCTGACGTAAATACCTACTTTGTTTTGGAGATGTCTGCTCATAGCCGTATAAGTATTAAATTGTGAGGGAGAGTGCAACATATAGGCATTATAAGTTTTGTATGTAGGAAGTGTGAGCGTGTGAGAATCTTCAGGTGCAAGAGGTGTGAGGGCAAGATTTTTAAAGCGGTAGCCACGCATATTCGTGCCATCATTTAAAAATTTATTTTCAAAATCATCAAATTCACACCCACAAATAAGACTTGTATAGTCAATAAGGTAATCACCTTTCATATTAAAGGCTTTAGCAATATCACTTAAGTCATAGCCCACAAAAGGAAGAGCAGGTTTAAGAGGTAAGATCCTACAATCAATGTTTGTATAAGTGCCCTCCATTTGGTTAAGTGCAGGAAGGATAAAATGGGGTATGTTATCTGACACAGGTGTTTTATGAAGTTCATCATCTGCAATAAAATTAGATTCACAGACAAAATCTCCCTTATCACGGAAGCCGATAGTAAAATCTGCATTTTGCACAGGGCTTAAATCACAAATCATTGCCAAACCTAGTGCATTAGCGAATGGCGGGATAAGAAGCACTTTAATTACATTGTTACGCTCCAAGATACCAAGTATTTGTGCAAGAATCCTAGATTCTGTATGTTGGTATATATCAGAGCCAAGTATGAGGAGGGGTGGTGTTTTAAGAATGTCTTTTAAAGCAATGAAATGTTCTGTATTTATATGCGCATCAAGAAGGGCTTGATATACACTTTCTTCTTGTATATCCTCAATGGTTTCTGTAATTTCTTGACTCACTTCCTCGCCTGTTTCATTCGTTGTTGTGATAGTCTTTTTCACTTCTTTATTGATGGTTTTTTTAATTGTATGCTTACTTTGCAAAAGGGGTTTTAAAATATCAATGAGTTCTGTATTTTCTGCTTGTATTCTTTGCTCCTCTAGTGCCGCAAGAGCAATGCTTCCAACAGCTATTCCTAGTGCATCAGGGTGATAGGTAATAGTTGTTAGGTTTTTGCTTAAAGATTGAATGAGGCTATCATTAAGCGAATGCATATAAACTGCCTGTGAGCCTTTAACAAGCTTTAATTTATTATTAAGCATATATCGTAATGTTGGCACTTGATAATTGATAGCACTTCCTAATACAATTACAGATTGAGATTGTTTAAAATTATCAAGGTGATTTAGTGTGGTTTTTTGGGCATATGTGAGAAAGGTATTAATGAAATTTTTAAAATATAAGGCTTCTTGATTGTGAAGACGAAGTTGCAACGATTTTGCAAGATGATTAAGCACAAATGCTTCTTCATTGGTTGTTTGGTTGCCGACATTAATAGCTTGAGCTTTTTTAAATGCTTCAATAGCAGATTCTAGATTCTGTGTAGGATTAGTGCTAGAAGTAATATCATAAGCATATCGTCCAGCCCCACAAATAGGATTAAAATAAAAATCATTTTTTACTCGATAGATGTGAGGTGTCCCAAGTGTATCATTATGGCGAATTTCGTAGGCAATTTTACATCCCATAGCGCAGTGGATACAAGTAGATTCTACCTTTTCGAGCTCCCACGCATTTGCTTTGTATTTGAAATCATTTGTGCTTAAAGCACCAACAGGGCATACACTGATACATTCTCCACAATCAAAACAAGGCGTATCGCCTACAAACTCAATAAGCGCTTTTTGTTTTCTTGACCATACGCTTAGAGCATCTTTTGGCATTTTTTCTTTCCATAATGCGGTATCTAATGGCTCTAAATCTGCCTTTTGCGCTTTAAGATTTGCTTCGCCTAAATTATCTTTACAAGTTGTTGCACAACGCTCACACATAATACACAAATTAGGGTCATATACAGCTTTTGCCCACGATTTATGTGGTTTATTGCTTTCTTTTATGCTGTAATGTTGGTTTGTAACGTTCATTTTAAGTGTATAATTTTGCAATTCACATTCTCCGCTTTTATCGCATACACCGCATTGAAGCGGGTGATTGACATCATAGCTTTGCATAATAGCGTTGCGTTCTTCATTGATTTCAGGTGTATGTGTAAGGATATTCATACCTTCTTTGGCTTTGGTATTACAAGAATAATTACGTTTGCCATCAATATCTACCATACAGAGTTTGCAAGCCATTGTTGGAGAACAGCCTGAAAGGTAGCAAATTGCAGGGATTTCAATCCCTTCTCTACGTGCTATTTGCAAGATGCTTTCACCCTCAACACAAGAGACACTTTGATGATTGATTGTGATAGTAATTTTGCTCATAATATTACCTCTACTTTTTTGTAAGGATAGCCCATATCTTGAGTTTTTGGCATATATAAAAGTGCGATTGTTCCTTTTAAAGTGCTATCATATTCACAGCTTGTAGGAATCTGTTGAGATTCAAATTTAAGCACAACTTTTTGCTGGTTGTTAAGTTTGAGTGTAGGCGCAAAAAGCGGTGGAGTCTTGAGAATGGGCGTTGATGTATCGGAGGGAAGAATATAAATAAAATGTCCATTTGATTCTGGCAGCTCTTCACATAGACTTAGTGATGTATGTTCCATATGTGAATTATAGGGCATAATGGAGTTTGCAAGTTGAGGTATAATAAAATCTATTTTATTTGTTTTCCCAAGTGTGCCTAGAACTAGGGCAATATCTTGTGCGCGTGGGTGCATAGCTAATTCTGCTCCTAAGACAATACCAAGAGGTTGAGAGCACGTGTGCATAAGATCTTTTATTTCTTCTAATTCTTCTTCTGAAAGATTAGTTTCTGAAGAGAGAAAACCTATATCAATATTTTCAAGTTCAGTTATTTGATTATTTTTTATATCAAGCACGGGAGCAAGCGTGTATGCTAAAAGCCATACCACACCAAATTCTGTGCCAATCTCATAACGCAATGTGCGAGATTGTGATGATGGGTTAAAAGGCGCAAAAAGTGGGTGTAAAATAAAAAGTGGTGTATTTGGATTTTTAAGCGGCTCTTGCCATAAATAGCCAAAACTAAGCAGTAATGTGTAATTTGACACATCTGTTTTAATAGGCTTTTGAGAAATATTTGCAATGAGTTGAGCAAAAGTATTCATTGTTTGTTCCTTTTTACTACAATACTCCAATCTACTTCATTAAAGCGCAAACTATTAAGAAGATCATCTCCGCGATTTAAAATACAATCAATAGCTTTTTGAACATTACTAAAATCCCGCACTTCAAAGAGAAAAATTGCTACCTCTCCATAAGGGAGATCTTCACATAACTCATTCATTCTTTGTTCAAAATTATCAGCAAGATGGCGTAAGTCATATCGTCTCATAGCATTCCTTTATCTATCGATTTCACCAAAAACGACATTTGTTGAAGCCAAAATTGCAGGAATATCGGCAAAATAATGCCCAATTAAAAGTTCCTGCAACACGCCTATATGATAAAAGCTTGGTGTTCGGATTTTAAGACGATGTGGAGAGGGAGCACCTTGCGAATTAATAAAGAATCCAAGCTCGCCTTTGGGAGATTCTGTTGGGACATAAACTTCACCTACAGGAGGGCGCATACCTTGTGTTACAAGCACAAAATGTTGCATAAGAGAATAGTTTTGTGTCATAATATCTTCTTTGGGAGCAGAGATATAGCGCGCATCTTTTGCCATAATTTCCTTAGGTGTGCTAGGGTACATAGCAATAAGTTGCTTAATGATTTTAAGGGATTCATAAATTTCTTCAATATAGAGTTGATAACGTGCATAACAATCACCTTCAGTGGCAATAGGGACTTCAAAATCAAGCTCTGAATAGAGTTCATAAGGATTGTGCTTGCGTATATCCCATTTAATACCACTTCCTCTTGCCATAATCCCGCTTAAACTCCATTGTTTAGCAAAATCTTGTGAAATATATCCAACATTTTCAAGGCGAATACGCCAAATTCTATTTTTATCTAGTAATCCACGCACTAAATCAAGCGTTTTAGGCACACTATGTGTAAATTTTTCTACGCTTTCAAGGAAGTTATGTGGTAAATCAAGTGGAACACCCCCAATACGAATAGCATTATGCGTAAGTCTAGCTCCACAATAGTCTTCCATTAAATCCAAACCATATTCACGTTCAATAAAACAATATAAAAAGATAGATAGTGCACCCACATCCATACCCTGCACGCCAAGAAGAAAGATATGAGAAATAATACGATTGATTTCTAAGAGCATAGTCCGTATGACTTGCGCACGTAGAGGAATATCAACGCCTATAAGTTTTTCTACTCCAAGTGCAAAAGCATAATTATTGCTTGTTGCAGCAATATAATCAAGCCTATCAGTTGTTGGCATAAATTCATTATAAATCATATTTTCAGCCATTTTTTCTATACCACGATGAAGGTAGCCGATATCTGGTGTAGCCTTAATAATTTTTTCATTTTCTAGTTCAAGTATAAGTCTTAATTGCCCGTGCGCTGAAGGGTGTTGTGGTCCAAAATTTAGAATCATTTTATCATTTTCTTGCTCAAAAAATATATTTTCAAAATTAGGTTTGAGTTTTGTGTAATTTTGTTTCATCTGCGTTTCTCAAGCTTTTTGGTAGTTTTAAAAGATTTAATCAGTATAGGAGCTGTTTCTTCTTGATAGCGAGATTCAAAATTTATGGGAGAGAAATTTTTATCATCATCTTTGTCAATTCTTGCACTATCTCTTTGCTCTGCTCCAATGATGTCGCGATAAGATTTACCAAAAATTTTATCCACTTCATACCAAGCAGCATATTCATCGCCTTGTAAAGGATATGATTTAAGTAATGGGTGTCCTACCCAATCTTTTGGCATAATTAGTCTTTGGAGGTAGGGATGTCCATTGAAAATGATGCCAAACATATCATAGCATTCTCTTTCGCTCCAATTTGCACTTTTAAAAATCGGTGTGAGCGAAGAAATTTGCTGTCCTTTTTTAATTTTAGTTTTAATCTTAAGACGTTTAGAGCTTGTATCCTCAAGCTTAAGAAGGAGATAAAAAAGTTCAAACTCGTTACATTCTTCTAATTTATCAATAGCACTCATTTCAGTAAGAATTTCATAGCCTAAAGAATGAAGTTCTTTAATAAGTGCAAAAATATAAGTAGATTCTACCCAAAGCGTGGCTAAATCATTTTGTATATAGCTCTCGCTAATTGGAGTAGTAATAGTATTTATTTCAGATTCAAAGCCTGTAAGCGCAAGTTTTGGAGAAGTGGGTGCAACATCAAAACGATGAGTATAATAAACATTTTTTTGAGCGTTTGTTTTAGGAGGATTCTGCCGTATCATACTTTACCTTTTGTCATATAAGTCGTTTTGGTTTAAGATGAGGTAGGGCTTTTTGCCTACGAATCTTTTGTTGAAGCACCATTATAGCATATTGCAATGTCTCTGGGCGTGGCGCACAACCGGGTAAATAAATATCCACGGGTATGATTCTATCTACACCTTGCACAGTGGCATAGGTATTAAACATTCCACCCGTATTTGCACAGCTGCCCATAGAAATAACCCATTTAGGTTCTGGCATTTGGTCATAAAGACGGCGAACAAATTCAGCGTGTTTTTTAGTAACAGTGCCTGATATAATCATTAAATCAGATTGACGAGGTGAAGCACGAAAAATTGAACCAAATCTATCAAGGTCAAAACGACTACCACCAGTTGCCATCATTTCAATAGCACAACACGCTAAGCCGTAAGTTACTCCCCAAAGCGAATTGCTTCTGCTCCAATTAAGAAGTTTATCAACACTGCTCAGAACAATTGGTAAGCCATTGTTTTGAGTATAATTTACTTGATGCTCTGCCATGAAAATGCTCCTTTTTTCCACGCATAAATGAACCCTACAAGCAAAAAGCCGATGAAACTTAGCATTTCAAAAAATACAAAATTTCCAAGTCCGATATGTGTAAAAAGTTTAAAATCAATTGCCCAAGGCACCATAAAAATGACTTCAATATCAAAGAGGACAAACAAAAGGGCGAAAATAAAAAAGTGCGCAGAGATTCTATTTTGTTGTTTAGTGGGGGTGGGACCACACTCATAAGTAGAAAGTTTGAGTTTTTCTCTATCTTTTTTAGCGAGTTTTCTTGAAATAATGCGTTGCAGACGGAGGGTAAGAGTAAAGGCAACACAGGTTAGCACAAACAATACAAATACACCGAAGTATGGGTGTTCAAATGTAGAATGGCTCATTTTAATTCCCTTTTGTTGTAAAGCTTTAAATAACCAAATTATAATGCTAGATTCTAAAAAACAATACTTTTGGTAAAAAAATATTTTACAAATATATAAATCAGGTTACTTTTTTACCCTTAATTGACTTATTCAATGTTTGTATAAACTGCTTGGACATCATCATCATCTTCAATTTTATCAAGGAGTTTTTCAATATCTTGCATTTGTGTTTCGCTTAGGCTAATGGGTGAAGTAGGGATTCTCTGTAGGGTAGCCTTAGAAATAGGAATATTCAAATGCTCAAACCCTTCACTCAAGCGTCCAAAATCTTTATAGTCTCCATAGGCAATATGATAGATTCCCTCCTCACTCTCTCTGCTTTCTAATTCCTCAAGTCCATAGTCAATAAGTGCCAATTCTAATTCTTCTATATTTTTGTCTGTGTGAAATTCAAATGCACTTTTGCGCGCAAACATAAACTCAATAGAACCATTTGTAAGGATACTTGCGTTGGGGGTTTTGTTAAAATAGCTTTTAATATTTGCAATAGTTCGGGTAGGATTATCTGTTGTGCATTCAATAAAAATAAGCACACCATAAGCAGCCTTACCCTCATAAGTAATTTCGCTAAAGATTCCATCTTTACCACTAGCACGCTTAATGGCTGCGTCAATATTATCTTTTGGCATATTTTGTGCTTTAGCATTAGCAATAGCTGTGCGCAGTTTGGCATTCATTGCTGGGTCTCCTCCACCTTCTTTTGTTGCAACTGTGATAGCCTTTGCAAGTTTGGGGAAAACTTTGCTCATTTTATCCCATCGTTTTTCTTTGGCTGCTCGGCGGTATTCAAATGCTCGTCCCATATGGAAAATCCTTTATTTTAGAATCTAAAATATGTATTATAGCCAAAGCACAGCTTTATATGCAATGTTTTGTTCAAAGCAGTAGGGAATAGATTTGGTATACTAAAGTATCAAATTTCTTTATTGAAACTTATGCAATATTTGCGCTACTTCTTTAGTATGATAGCTGATGATAATATCTGCACCTGCGCGTTTAAATCCTGTGAGTGTCTCAAACAATACTCTTTCATAATCAATAAGCCCTGCTTTTTGCGCACATTTTAGCATAGCGTATTCACCACTGACATTATATACAGCTAAGGGGAGCAGTGTGCGGTCACGAATATCACGCACAATGTCTAAATACGCAAGTGCAGGTTTTACCATAAGAATATCCGCTCCCTCTGCCTCATCTGTTAGACTTTCTAAAATTGCTTCTCTGCGATTTGCTGGATCTTCTTGATAAGAATTTCTATCACCAAAACTTGGTGCAGAATTTGCAGCATCACGGAAAGGTCCATAATAGCCACTTGCAAATTTTGTTGAATAACTCATAATGGGTATATGATTAAAACCACTTTTGTCTAAATATATGCGGATGGTTTCTACCATACCATCCATCATTGCGCTTGGTGCTATCATATCTGCTCCACAAGTAGCAAGCACTACGGCTTGTTGTCCGAGAATCTCAAGTGTTGCATCATTATTTACGCTGCCAAGATTTTGGTCTAAAATACCACAATGTCCGTGGTCTGTATATTCACAAAAACATAAATCAAGCGTAACTATCATCTGTGGAAATTGTTTTTTAATAGCTTTTGTTGCTTGTGCAATAATACTTTTATCACTTAGAGCTTCGCTTCCACAAGAATCTTTATGGTTTGGCAACCCAAAGAGTATAATGTGATAAATACCTAATTTGAGTAGCTCTTCGCATTCTTTGAGGAGATTATCAATACTGAATTGATAGACTTGAGGCATAGAGGTAATTTCATTTTTGATTCCTTGACCTTCAATAACAAAAAGTGGATAGATAAAATCTTCTTTATCAAGTCGCGTTTCTCTTACTAATGCTCTCATAGGCGCTTTTAATCGTGTGCGCTTTAATCGTCTAAACATAGATTCTCCTCTATTTTGGTTTTTTATCAACAAGACAATAGTTTTCAACTACGCAATGATGAATAATAAAAATATTATAACCATTTTTGTGTTTATAACTTAGGTTAAAACCTTGATTATCAAGGGTATTTTTAATGATATACATACCAAGTCCAAAGCCTTGTGATGAAGGGTTTTTATGATTTTTAAAATAAGGCTTAAAATAGGCTTTAAGCTCATATTGGAGCGGCTCACCTTTAGAGCTCGTGTAAAGTCTATCATTCTTTGTATATACTGATACTTTACCATCATTGCTGTATTTAATAGCATTATCAAGGAGGTTTTTAAGCGCAATAACAAATAAATCAAAATCCGCTTTAATAAGGGCGTGAGGCGAACTCAGTGTGATAGGGCTAGATTCATCAATAAGGAGCATATCTTCTGTATGACTGATGAGATCTTGGAGCAGAAATTCTTGTTTGTTAAGATGATAGTTTTTAGAAGTAATTTGTTCAAGCTTTGCAAATTCATTTATAAGCTCATTAAGGCGTGTAAATGCCGAGCAAAGCTGTTGTTTATGTGTAGAATCTTGCACCATTTCTGCAACAATGCGTCCTTTGGTAATGGGAGTTTTAAGTTCGTGCATAATTGAGCGCAAAAGGAGACTGCGGGATTCATTAAGGGATTTAATTTTGTTTGAGGCTTTGTAAAATTCGTGATAAAGTTCCCCAATTTCATCTTTGGTGTTTTGCTCATATTGAGTATTGAAATTACCTTCTGCAAATAGTTTGACTTGACTTTTAAGAATCTTAAGGGGCATAAGGCTTTTAAGCACGATAAAAAATACAAAAGTAAGCAATATAATGCCAATGAGAGTAATTACATAAAAATCTTCATAAAGCTTTCGTGAATTATCCTTATAAAGGATAGTTTCATTATGGCTTTCAAGAAGAATATAAATACCATTTTGTGTATTAATTGCCTTTGCGAATACTCCACTAAAGTTATCTGGAAGTTTACCTACTTCTTGAAGAACTTCTTTGATTTTTTCTTCTTCTGCGGGGACAAATTGCATACTTTGAAGATATTGCTTGATAATATTGAGATTTCCACCATATTGCATAATTTCATTAATTGTGGCTGTAAATTGTTTGTAACGAAATTCAGAGAGGAGATTCTCATTTTCAATATGGTCTTGAATAAAATAATAAGAAATTGCAAAAAAGCTAAACAAGGCACAGAGAAATAAAATGACAATTTTAAAAAAAATTGAATGCCGAAATTGAAACATAGAATCTCGCTATTTTATGTTTCAAGTTTATAGCCCACACCACGCACAGAGATAATGTATTGTGGGTTTTTTGGATTTTCTTCAATTTTAGAGCGTAAGCGTCCAATGATGACATCAATACTTTTATTGGAGCTTTCAGGGTTAATGGATTCAGATTCTATTGCAATGGCTTCGCGTGAAAATACGTGCCCCTTTTTACTAATAAGTAATGTAAGAATCTCATATTCCGCACGCGTAAGTTCAAGTTTTTTCTCTTTAAAAAAGACTTGGTGGCTATACTTATCAATTCTAAACACGCTATCTTTTTCTTTATCTTGCTCTTTAACGCTTTTTTTATTACAACGTCTAAGTAGAGTTTGGATTCTCACAACAAGCTCTTTTGGGTCATAAGGCTTTGAAATATAATCATCAGCTCCAGATTTGAGTGCCTCAACTTTATCATCAACATCACTTCGCGCAGAAGAAACGATAATAGGGATACTATTTTGCTTTGCTACACGCTTGCATACTTCTAAGCCATCAAGATTAGGTAGAGTCAAATCAAGAAGGAGAATATCAAAGTGTTTGGCATTGACTGCGCTCATACCCGTATAAGGTTCATCATAGTTGGTAACATTCATATCATATTGCCCGAGATAACTTGTTATAATTTCTGCTAATTCCACATCATCTTCAATCATTAAAACTTCTAACATAGTCCAAACCTTTATGTAATGTAGTCTATTAAGGTATTAAAAATGAGGATTGTATAATAAAAAACTTGTTAGATAGCTTAAGAGCTTTTATCTAGGCAAGATTCTATATAAAAAGATACTTTAAAAAGGAAATATTGTAACTTACTTAAAGTTAGTATGGAGGAGACGCCGCTAAAGTGGGGGACTTTAGCGGTATCAATAAAGGTTTGGTTATCGGTAAATGCCTTGAGGAAACAAGGAGGAAGTTGGAGGGGGATAACCTCCTTTTGAGATGGCATTTACATATGGGTTAATCCATCACCTCGCCCTATCTCATTCGGGTCAAAAGGCTAAGAAGCATTGTAAGGGAGAATATTAAATGAAAATTTAATAGCAATGCAAATTTTTTGGTAGATTCTAGAAAAATGTTATTTTTTAAGGTCATTTAGCCGTTCTTGTATAACGCTAAGTTGATATTCAAGGAAATTTATTGTGATGTTTAGGCGAGATTGTATGTCTTTATTTTGTGGGGCATTCAAGCCTTCAAAAAGCACTAAAAGTCGCTCTTGAAGTAACTCTAAAAATTCACATTCTTCGCGTAGAGATTCGTTACTTTGATGAAGTCGTTGAATTGTAGAGAGCTGTGAAGGTGTAATGGGTGCAATTTTGCTTTCACTTGGATTTATAATCTGAAGCTGTGTGAGATTGTGCTCTTGTGGTGTATCATTTGTCGAAAATTCATTGAGGGTTTCAAGTATTAAATCTTTGAGTTCCATTGGAGTAGCCACCTTTGAAATTGAATTGAATCCTCTTGAGATTGAGGATTAACAAAAAGCTCTTTTTGAATTTGATTTGTCGGAGGAAAATGTTTTTGAACAAGCATTAAACGTTTGATTGCCGTTTGCGCCTCTTTATTTTCAGGGTGTGCTAAAAGAATTTCACGATAAATTTTAAGCGCATCTTCTTTGAGCCCTTGTATCTCATAGATTCTTGCAAGAGCAACTGATTTAATGCTTTCCATAGATTCAACTCCTTAAGTAATGAGATTAGATTCTATAATGATTTTGTTTGTAAATACTTTAAAAAGTTTGTTATTTTCAAGTGTCAAGATAGCGTTTATCGCAAAAGCTTCCTGCGTGGATATTGCTAAAAGCATTTTTAAGAGATTTGAAAAAATCTGGGTTTTGGGATTCTATATTTTTGAGAAATTGTTTTGTTGATTCTCTACTATGAGGCTTTTTATCAGAATCTAACCAATTAATGGGACAATTACAATCAGGTGCAATATAAATGTGATTACTTGCAATGAAATCAATAATCTGTCGCTCACGCACAAAGATTAAAGGACGGATAACCTCCAAACCATTTTGCGCACGATATGTCGGTGGCATAGAACGCATCGCTCCATTATAAGTAAGATTCATAAAAAAGCTTTCCGCCGCATCATCAAGATGATGTGCAAGGGCAAGCTTATTGAATCCTCCCTCTAATGCCTTACTATATAAAGCACCGCGTCTCATACGAGAGCAAAAGCTGCAATAAATTGTGCCTTCTCTTTTATTTTCTTCTAATATCTTATAAATATCTGTGCGGTAGAGTTCGTAAGTAATCCCTAATTTCTCGCAATATTCAAAAATATATTCATATTCGCCACCTCTGCCATAATCAATTGTAATAGCTTTAAAATCAAATTTAAAAGGGGCGTGTTTTTGCATATAAGATAATAATGTAGCAAGCAGAATAGAATCTTTGCCTCCGCTTAAGCCCAATAATACTTTATCCCCCTCCTTAATGAGTTGGTATTGTGCGTTTGTTTTCCCAACAATACCAAGAATCTTTTTGCTTATTGTAGGTGTTTGTGAAAGATTCTCTTTTTTAGTTTGGATATGGTTATTTGTCATTTTTATTTTTAGCTTTATCTTCTTCTGGGAATATGATTTCTATGAAATTTCCACTTCCATCTAGTGTTTCTATCCTTATGACATTATCGGGGTTTTCTTCATCAATATTATCTTTTTGTTTGTCTGATTCTATATTATTAGGCATTGTGCCCTTTTTAGCAATTATATTTTTATCATTTTTTAAAATAATACTTTTTTTTGAAGTATGTTTTTTGAAGTAATCTCTATTTTGATAGATTAAAAAACATAAGTAAAGCCCCATTACAGAGGCAATGATGATTTTCTCATAGTCCATAATTTAGCCTTTGTTTAATGTAGATAAGATTTGCTCTTTTTTTATGAGTGTATCATCGTATTTGATAATAGCAATATGCTCATTTTGATTGATATACCATTCAATAACACCCTCAAGTGTATCAAGTGTGCTAAGTGCTTCTAGCGAATATTGCTGGTTATCAAGAGGAAGATAAATGTTTTTGTGATTGCGTGGATTACTCAAAAATACTATGAGCAATACTGCCCATATTATACATACTACTGCGATAATAAGCGAAAGTTTGAAAAGTCCTATTTCTTCATAGAGCCAACCCCCACACATACCACCAAGAGCAGAACCCACATAGCCAAGTGTTGTAAAAATACCAAGTGCTGCACCTTTTTGATGTGCTTTTGGATAACGACTTGCTAGGGATTGCATAATAGGCTCGTGGATAGCAAATCCTATGAAAAATATAAATACACCAATTGCAAAAAGCACAATGCTTTCTTGTGGAATAGAAAAAGCCATTAAAAAATATGACAACACAAAGGCAAAGATACCAAAAAGCATCACGGCTTTGAATTGTCCCCTTTTTTGTGCAAAAACTGATGATGGTCCCATAGCAAAAACACCTACAAGTGCAGCAGGAGCATAAATATACCATAGTTTTTCTTCAGCCATATCAAACTGGTGAGTAAGGGCAAGACTGATGCATACAAAGGCAAAAATCATTAAAAACTTTTGCAAAAATGCGCTTAGATTCATAATAAGGAGATTTTTATCTTTGAGCAGGGCATTAAATGTATTGTCTTGAAAGTGGTATTTCACACTTGGTGTATCAGGCACTTTCCAATAAAGGATAATAAGAGAAATCACACAAAGCCCACTTGTGATAAAAAAAAGAGTGTTTAGTCCATAATGGCTTGCAATAATAGGGCTTAAAAGCATAGCAAGAACAAAGCTAATAAAAATACCTCCTCCCATAACAGCCATAGCCTTATTGCGTTCCTCTTCTTTGACTAAATCAGCAATTTGTGCGCTTACCACACCTCCAATTGCCCCAACACCTTGTAAAAATCGCCCAATGATAAGCATAGTAATATCGTTAGAAAATGCACATACAAGAGAGCCAAGCAAAAAAATGATCAAGCCAATACCGACAACGTGTTTGCGATTGTATTTATCGCTCCATACACCAAAGGGTGTTTGAAAGATGATTTGTGTAAGTGCATATCCACCAGCTGCCATTCCAGCAAGAAATGCACTCGTGTGAAATTCATCAGTGTAAAGCCCAATAATGGGTAACACAATAAAAAGTCCAAAAAAACGCAAACTTGAAATAAGTGCAAGAGGAAAAATCTGCTTTATCATTGTTACTCTTTTTGGTTTAGTCTGTAATATCTTGAAGAGATTCGCAAATAGTGATAGATTCTATAAGAGAGCCTTCTTTAATTTTATCTAGCACAGAGAAACTTTGTGAATCTTGTGCCTCAATGCCACCAAAAATTGTATGCTCTCCATCAAGATGAGGTTGTGGTGCAAAACAGATAAAAAACTGGCTACCTCCTGTATCTCGTCCAGCGTGAGCCATAGAGAGTGCTCCCTTAATGTGTTTATGTTTATTGTTACTTAATTCACATTTAATACGATAGCCCGGTCCTCCTACACCATTTCCCACAGGGCAACCTCCTTGGGCTACAAAATTCGGGATAACGCGATGAAAAGTAAGCCCATTATAGAATCCACTTTGGGCTAAAGTAGCAAAATTAGTAACACTCTGTGGGGCAGCATTACCAAAAAGTTTAAGTTTTATTGTGCCAATAGATTCCCCATTTGGTGTAGCAACCTTTATGAGGGCGTAATTAAGCTTTGCCAACTCTTCTTCTTTAATCTCGTATACTTTAAGTTCTTCGCGAAACATACATTAACTCCTTAAGGTTTAAATTAGTAATTGCCCCATACATTAAATAAAGCAAAACAATAAGAAAGTATTTGGCATAAAAAAGTCTAGCTATTCTACCGATATTAGTTTAATAATTTTTCAATAAAAAGGTAAGCTAGGTGTTAAAACAGGGTGTGATTTTTATCGCTCTATGGGGCATTGTATGTATAGGTTATGTGAGCGCACTTAATGCTTCAGAGGATTCTATGGAGGAAGTAATGGATGGGTATGAAAGTCCTCAAAAGTTGTTTATGAATCTTGATAAAACTCAAAATATTGATAATAAAAAAAAATCACAATCTGCACATTCGCAGCAAAAATCCAAGAATACTAATAAAATGCGACCACAGGATATAAAATTGCCATTGCTTCCTCAATGGATTTATAGCACAGGAATTGTAGAAACTTCATTTACAGATGGTTCTTTTAAACGTGGATTGGGAACATTACTTAAAAATGGTTTGTACCTTACTTCATCAGAAATTATTTATAATGGCAAAATTATGCCTAAAAAAATATATGTCAAAATGCAAGATGATATAAGCGCTAATATGATGTGTGTTTCGCAGCTGAGTATTAAGGCACTTGATTTAGATTTAGGACTTGCTCTTTTAAAGGTCTCTCAACCTGTAGATAGTTATTGTCAAGCACGTGATAAAAGTTATTATCACGATAGAATCTATAAGCGATTTGGTGTGGATATATTTGCTTCATATCGTGCAATTACACCGCATACCAAAGCATATTATCCCTATCTTGATAGTATGTATGTTTTTACTCCTCAAAGTTTGATGCTTGAAAAAATTGCAACATATTATGATTTTGATAAAAGAAAAAAACGAATATATGGTTTTGAAATAGAGCGAGATGCTTATGAGGAATTTACTTATGGAAGAGCATTTTATGATGAGAAAGGCGTATTTTTGGGCATTATGAGTAGAGTAGGCATAGGATATTTACCTGTATTTGTTAATCGCAATGTGATACAGAATTTTCTCTGTGATGTGCGGGATAAGGAAATGATTAATGATAATTTTGTGAATCAATCGTGTCAAAGGCTTGGTGTGAATAGACAACGCTTTTTTACAGATAGGGCAGATAGTATAAGTTTTTAATCAAATCCACATCATTGTGTATTTTTTAATAGATTCTATAATGGAGCAGATTTTGCTTATTTTTGTTTTGTTGGAGAAATATATATTTTTTATAGGTAGAATGCACATTTTGTAAATGCGACCTAAAAGAAATATGTCTACAGAATTTTATATCACAAAGGCAGTGTCAATGATGAATAAATCGCGCGTGGTTGTAGCAGGTATTATTGTTTCTTTGCTTGCGAGTTCGGCTTTATTTGTGGGGTTATCAGCTGATGAAACCCACAAAGCTAAACCAAAAGTGCAGGAAGTCAATAAGCTAGAATCTTTCAAAAAGCTTCGTCGCATTATGGCGATAGTAGAAGAGTCTTATGTTGATGAATTAAGTCTTGATGAGATTGTCAATAAGGCAATAGATGGATTATTAAGCAATCTTGATGCGCATTCAAATTATCTTAACAAAAAGAAATTTGATGATTTGCGCGCCAATATTGATGGTGAGTTTGGTGGCATTGGTATCACGGTGGGCTTAAAAGATGGTGCTTTGACAATTATTGCACCTGTTGATGGCACACCCGGAGACAAGGCAGGGTTAAAAAGTGGCGATGTTATTGTGAAGGTAAATGACAAAAGCACGATTGATATGAGTATTGATGATGCAGTAAATCTTATGCGTGGCACACCTCGCACAAAGGTGGAGCTTACTATTGTGCGTAAGGGTGAAGCAAAACCTCTAAATTTTAGTATTGTAAGAGATATTATCAAGATGGATTTTGTAAAGGTGCGCAAGATTCAAGATACTGATTTTGCATATGTGCGTGTAGCATCGTTTGATAAAAATGTAACGCGGAATGTATTAAGCTCGCTCAAACAAATGGGTAAAGTAAAAGGTATTGTGCTTGATTTACGTAATAATCCGGGTGGAGCACTTGACCAAGCAGTTGATTTGAGTAGATTATTCATCAAAAATGGTGTGATTGTTACCCAAAAAGGACGCAATAAAAATGACAACGTTGAATATAGAGCAACAAATGCTCCTTATGCTTCTGTGCCTATTGTTGTGCTTGTTAATGGTGGAAGTGCAAGTGCAAGTGAGATTGTCGCAGGTGCATTACAAGACCATAAACGTGCCGTTCTTATCGGGGAACAAACATTTGGTAAAGGAAGTGTGCAGACATTTATGCAACTTGACCAAAATGAAGGCTTAAAACTCACTACTGCTAAATATTATTTACCAAGTGGAAGGACGATTCAAGCAGTGGGCGTAACACCTGATATCATCGTGTATCCCGGTGTAGCACCAGAGAATGAGAATAGTTTTAGCATTAAGGAATCTGATTTAAAAAGACATCTTCAAGGCGAGCTTGAGAAGGTTAATGAACAAAATACAAAGACAGAAACAGCGAGTGATGATAAGAAAAATATTACCCAAGCAATGATATATCAAGATATTCAACTTAAAAGTGCCATTGATGTGCTTAAAGCGTGGGGTGTGATTGGTGCTTTAAATCCAAACAAGTAATAGGGAGTTAAATCAATGGAAAAACGAGAAATGCTATATGAAGGGAAGGGTAAAAAGCTTTTTGCCACAGATGATGAACATATTGTAATTGCAGAGTTTAAAGATGACTTAACAGCTTTTAACGCAGAAAAAAAAGGTAAGGAATCGGGCAAAGGTGAGCTAAATTGTCAAATTAGTTCAGTTCTTTTTGAGCTTTTAGCACGGCATAATATAGCTACACATTATATCAAGCGTCTTAATATGAGTGATATGTTGTGTAAAAAAGTAACTATTATTCCTATTGAAGTGGTTGTGCGTAATATTGCTACAGGTTCGCTGACAAAGCGTTTAGGCATAAGCGATGGAAGTATTCTTTCCCAGACGCTTGTTGAATTTTATTATAAAGATGATGCACTTGGCGACCCATTAATTAATGATGAGCATTGTAAGATTTTGGGCATTATAAAGGAGCAAAGTCAGTTAGAGATACTTAAGAGCCAAGCACGTCAAATAAATGAAATTTTGAAAGCATTTTTTGATGAAAAAGGTTTGCGACTCGTTGATTTTAAGCTTGAATTTGGACACGATAGCGCTGGAAATATTATACTTGCCGATGAAATTAGTCCTGATAGTTGCCGTCTATGGGATAAACAAACAAATCAAAAACTTGATAAAGATAGATTTAGGGAGAATTTAGGCAGCGTAAAAGTTGCCTATGAAGAAGTATTACGGCGGATTTTAGTATAGAGGATAAAAATGAAGGTAAAAGTTCTTGTTTCACTTAAAGAGGGGGTGCTTGACCCTCAAGCAAAGGCTATTGCTCACGCATTATGTGCTCACGGATTTGAAAGTTTGCAAAGTGTGAAGCTTTCTAAAGAAATTATTTTAGATATACAAGAGAATAATGCAGATAAAGCATATAATTTAGCACAAAGTATGTGTGAGAATTTGCTTGCCAATGTAGTAATTGAAGATTATTCTATTGAGATTCTTAAATGAGTGTAGCTATTGTTAGATTTCCGGGCACAAATTGTGAGTTTGACACGCAATATGCCTTTTCTTTATTCGGGGGAGTTACTTATATTGTGTGGCATCAAGATAAGAGTTTGCCAACAGATTGCCATCTTGTTGTGATTCCGGGAGGCTTTAGCTATGGGGATTATTTACGTTGTGGAGCTATTGCGCAGTTTTCACCTATTATGAGAGTGATTAAGGATTTTGCTTTACAAGGTGGCTATGTGCTTGGTATTTGTAATGGTTTTCAGATTCTATGCGAGGCAGGATTATTGCCCGGTGCTTTAAAACGCAATATTAATTTACATTTTATTTCACAGATGCAATCACTTAGAATCGTAAGCAAAAATAATGCTTTTTTACGTTCCTATGCTCCAAATCAAGAAATAAGATTGCCTATTGCCCACGCTGATGGAAATTATTTTATTGATGAGAGAGAGTTATTAAAACTTAGGGCAAATGAGCAAATTTTACTTGAATACACAGATAATCCTAATGGTTCGGTAGATTCTATTGCTGGAATATGTAATGAGAAAAAAAATGTTTTTGGCTTAATGCCCCACCCCGAAAGAGCTATTGAAGATATGCTTGGCAGCTGTGATGGCAAAGCAATGCTTGATAATCTTTTGCATATTGCAGAGATGAAATAAGAGGTGAGAATAATGAAAATGTGGAAAATTATTTGTTATATTTTATTGATGGGTTTATGTTTGAATGCGTTAGCAGATACGACTAAACCCAAGATTGCTTATATAAATGTGAGTTTTCCAAGTGCAGATACAGGCTTGTATGTTGGGCAAGATATAGAAGTAAAATATAGCCTTACTTTACTTTCTGGTGCAAAGCTTGCTTCTGCTGAGTTTATAGACCTTTCTGCAAAGAATAATGTAGAGTTAAGAAATAAAGGTGCAAGTTGGCAGCAAGGCATAGATGGTGTATTAGTTAATACATACATATATAAAATTATGGGTAAAGATGTTACACTCCCACCTTTGCGTATTAAGGCGATTTCAAATGATAAGAGCTATGAAGAGGAAATCATTGCTAATGGAGCAAAATTACAAGCTATTGAGCTTTCTCATAATGCTTCTTATGTAAATGTCATTGCTGATGCAATGGAAGTAGTTGATTATCGTGTAAAAGAATATGATGAAGCTAACAATATTATTATATTCCAGATTGAAAGCAAAGGGGCAAATCTAAATACGATGAGATTTACTCAATATCAAAAACAAGGCTTGGAGAGTAGTAAGGTTGTTGATGGTGTAACTTATGGCATTTATTATGTAGTGCTTGATAAATCTATTCGCAGTCTTTCATTTGATTATTTTAATCTTACACAAAAACAGTTTGTAAATATCACATTGCCGATTAATCTTACACGCAATATTATTGATGAGAGCGGAGATATTAAGCCACGCAATACGTTTTTGATATTTAAGAATCTCTTAGTGGGTGGATTGATTATTTTTGTTGGAATTATTTGGGTTGTATTTAAAAAAGGACGCAAAATAACACTAAGTATTCTTGTTTTACTTGTGCTCGTATTACTATATAATATATTTTTTAGTGCAGTTTCAGGTATAGCACAAGCTGGAGCAAATATTAGTATTATTCCTACGCATAATTCTACAATTACGGAAGTAGTCAAAACACCCATAGAAGTAGCAATTATTGGTGAATATGGAGATTATTATAAAGTAATGATAGAAAATCGTGTAGGTTGGATAAGGAAAGAATATGTTAGCAAAAATTAGAGCATTTCTTGCCACTCTCTCCATCGCCATTTATCTTCCCGTCATTATTGCCCAAATCTATCTTACGCGTAGTTGGCGTAATGGTAGATGGGCAAGAAAGCAATGTCGTTGGTTTTTTGGATTTAATAGATTGAATGTAGAGCGTATAGGTGAATATGATAAAGATGCACAACTTTTTGTCGTCAATCATCAGAGTGTAACAGATATTATTTATTTTGAGGGATTTCACCCTGCAAATTTGTGTTGGGTGGCTAAAAAACAGCTTGGGGAAATACCTTTATATGGGCACGCACTCAAAGCTCCAGATATGATACTCATTGATAGGGAAGATAAAAAAAGTATCGTCTTTTTACTTAAAGAAGCAAAAAGACAGCTTGCTCAAAATCGTCTTATTGCCATTTTTCCTGAAGGCACAAGGAGCGATGGAGGGGAAGAATTTTTACCTTTTAAATCGGGAGCAAAGATTCTCGCATCAAAGCTTAAACTTAGAATCCAGCCCGCAGTTCTTATTAATATGCGTAAGCTATATAATAGTTCATCTATGTCAATAGAGTCAGATAAAGCGCGAGTGGTTCTTATGGAGGCTTTTACACCAGATTTTGATGATGAACAATGGTACGAAAAACTCCAAAAGAATATGCACGATGTGTATTTGAAACATTATTATGAACTCAATCAGAAGCCTTTAAGTAATAACAAGGCAGAATCCTAGCCTTAAGATTTTGGGGTGTTAGCTCAGTTGGGAGAGCGCAACGCTGGCAGCGTTGAGGTCAGGGGTTCGAACCCCCTACACTCCACCATTGTTTTCTATGCAAGTTTCTTCAATCTATTTTAATGCTTAAAATATTGTTATGCGTGAGTTTATTTTTTTTGCTACAATAGCACCTTAAGTTTATTTCTTTAACTCATAACTTCATTGAGGTGTCTTATGTCATTGTATAAAATGCTTTCCCCTTATCTTTTTAAGCTTGATGCTGAAAAGGCTCATTGTATGGCAGAATTGGCACTTAAGCATATAGTGCCTTTGCCTTTAGTGCAAGATTATGTAGCTGGAAAATATTGTGTTGTTGATGAGCACTTAAATATGGAAGTTGCTGGTCTAAGATTCTACAATCCAGTAGGTTTGGCTGCAGGATTTGATAAAAATGCAACGATGGTGCGAGGACTTTCGGCATTGGGATTTGGCTTTTTAGAGATTGGCACAATTACCCAATCTCCTCAAGAGGGAAATCCAAAACCTCGCCTTTTTCGTTATGTAGAGGAAAGAAGTTTGCAAAATGAAATGGGGTTTAACAATCAAGGTTCGCTTGAAATAGTGCAACGCCTTAAAAATATTTATCCTTATAGTATTCCGCTTGGGATTAATGTAGGTAAAAATAAAATTATTGCACAAAGCGATTCGCTTAAAAATTATGAAAATGTTTTACTTGATTGTTTGTCTGTGGGAGATTATTTTGTTTTTAATCTCTCCTCTCCAAATACACCGAATTTACGTGATTTACAAAATGTGCATTTTGTGCAAGAGCTTTTTACTATGGCGCGCTCATATACTCAAAAACCGCTTTTTATAAAAATATCTCCCGATATGGATAAAGATGAAATGCTCAAAATAGTTGAAATGAGTATCAAATATGGTGCAAATGGTGTGATTGCAACAAATACCACTATTGATTATGCTGTGCTTACAAATGCAAGGGAGACAGGAGGCATTAGTGGTGAGGCATTAAAAAAGAAGTCAAAAGAAGTGCTTAGAATCTTAAGTGAAGCATTTTTTGGCAAAACTGCACTTATTTCTGTTGGAGGCGTTGATAGCGCACTTGAAGCTTATGAGCGTATCAAGCTTGGTGCATCACTTGTGCAAGTGTTAAGTGGATTAATTTTTGAAGGTCCAAGATTGTGTCAACAAATCAATGAGGGGCTACTTCAATATTTAAAAGAAGATGGTTTTACACATTTGTATGAGGCAGTAGGGCAGGATATAGCCCATAAGCCAAAACGTGGAAGAAAATCAAAAGCGGCACAGGCATTGGATTCTTTGGATTCTATGGAGGTAAATACAGAGATTTCCACAAGCCTTCGCACAAGCAAATCCAAAAAATCTGCTCAAAAAGTAGAATCTCAAAAGAAACCAGCTACTACAAGAAACACAAATGCAAATAGAGCATCTGCAACAAAAAAAACCGCCTCAAAGGAAAATGCAAAAGCACAACAAAAGTTAGATTCTACAGAATCTCCAAAGCCAACGACACATAAGAATGTAAACTCTGCCAAGAAAAACTTATCTAACTCACAGCCCTCATTATCTAAAGTGAGGGAAAATACGGCAGAGATTCCCAAAGAGTAAGCTGTGAAGTTTTTGATTTTAGGAGTATTAATGAGTATTTCTAATATGGTGAGCACCCCATCATTGGTCCCAAGTTCCTTGCCAAAACATTATACAAAACATCTTGATAATGGACTACAAATTGTGGTCGTGCCATTGAATAATAAGAGTGGTGTAATTGAGACAAATATTTTTTATAAGGTTGGAAGTCGTAATGAAGTAATGGGCAAAAGTGGCATCGCACATATGCTTGAGCATTTAAGCTTTAAATCCACGGATAAGCTCAAAGCAGGAGAATTTGATGAGATTGTAAAAGGCTTTGGAGGTGTGAATAATGCTTCAACAAGCTTTGATTATACACGTTATTTTATTAAATCAAGCGTTGAGAATCTTGATAAATCTTTAGAGCTTTTTTCTGAACTTATGAGTAATCTTTTGCTAAAAGAAGATGAGTTTGAACCCGAACGCAATGTAGTAGCAGAGGAGCGATTGTGGCGGACAGATAATTCACCTATGGGATATTTATATTTTCGTTTCTTTAATACTGCTTTTGTCTATCACCCTTATCATTGGACACCTATTGGTTTTATGCAAGATATTCAAAGTTGGAATATTGATGATATTCGCTCATTTTATCGCACTTATTACCAACCACAGAATGCTATTGTATTAGTAAGTGGCGATATTGAACCAAATGTTGTTTTTCAAAGTGCAACTCAATATTTTGGAAAACTTAAAAATACTTCTTCGGATATTCCGCAAGTTAGGGCAAAAGAGCCAAAACAAGATGGTATGAGGCGCAATATAGTAAAAAAAGATTCTCAAGTGGAGTTTCTTGCTATGGGATATAAGATTCCTAATTATTTAAGCGAAGACCAAGTGGCATTAAGCGCAATAGGCGAGATTCTAAGCGCTGGTAAATCAAGTATTTTTCAGAGAGAACTTATTGATAAACAGCAAATTGCCACTAGCGCATACGCATATAATATGGATATGAAAGATGAGAGTGTATTTTTACTCATTGTTGCGGCAAAACAGGGTGTCAGAGCTGAAAAAATTGAAGAAGAAGTGTATAAGATATTAGAAAATATTAAAAAAGGTCATATTTCCCAAGAAGAGCTTGATAAGGTTAAGGTCAATACGCGTGCAAATTTTATTTATAGTCTTGAAAATTCTTCAGAGGTTGCAGGGCTTTTTGGGAGTTATCTTGTGCGAGGAGATATTAAACCATTACTTTCTTATGAAAGAGATATAAATACTCTTAACTTAGATAAGATTCAGCAGGTAGCAAATAAATATTTTGTAGAAGATACACTAAGTGTGGTGATTTTAAAGGACAAGGGGAGGTGATTATGGTTTTTGGGGCAATGAGTGCATTAATCACACCATTTATAAATCATAAGGTTGATTTTGAAACATATGAAACACTCATTAAGCGGCAAATTACCTATGGTATGGACGCTTGTGTGCCAGTAGGCACGACAGGAGAATCGGCTACACTTTCGCATAAAGAACATATGGAATGTATTGAAGTTGCCGTAGCGGTATGTAGGGGTAGTAAAGTAAAAGTGCTTGCAGGCGCAGGGAGTAATTCTACAAGCGAGGCAAAAGAACTTGCACTTTTTGCCCAAAAATGCGGTGCAGATGCGCTATTATGTGTTACACCTTATTATAATAAACCTACACAAGAGGGTTTGTTTGAGCATTATAAGGCTGTGGCTAATGCGGTGGAGATTCCTGTAATGCTTTATAATGTTCCATCACGCACAGGAGTAAGTATAGAGATAGAAACTGCTAAACGTCTGCGTGATGCTTGTAAAAATATTTATGCAATTAAGGAGGCAGCTGGACTTATGGAAAGAGTCGTGGCTTTTGGTGCAGAAGTGCCTAATCTTGCACTTTTAAGTGGAGAAGATGTAATCAATTACCCCATACTTGCAAATAATGGTAAAGGCGTTATATCTGTAACCGGTAATCTTTTCCCACAAGAGATTGCTGATTTAACGCATTATGCTTTACAAGGTAATATGGAAAAAAGCTATGAGATTAATACAAGGCTTTATGAGATGAACAAGATACTTTTTTGTGAAAGTAATCCTGTGCCCATTAAAGCGGCAATGTTTTTAGCAGGATTATTAAAAAACTTGGAATATCGTTTGCCATTAGTGCCACCTTCTAAGGAAAATATGGCTAAAATACAACAAATCTTAGAAAAATACGAGGTGAAAGAATGAAAAATGCTCAAGATTCTACAACACATTTTATGAAAGGCAAAACACTTGTTATTAGCGGTGCGACACGAGGTATTGGCAAGGCAATTTTATATAAATTTGCTCAAAATGGTGTAAATGTCGCTTTTACTTATAATAAAAACGAAGAGGAAGCCCAAAAGATCGCTCAAGATGTTGAAACTAAATATGGCATTAAAGCGAGATTTTATCCACTCAATGTGCTTGAACCAGAACAATATATAGAATTATTTAAAAAAATTGATGAAGATTTTTCACGCGTAGATTTTTTTGTATCTAATGCAATTATTTATGGCAAAAGTGTAGCGGGTGGATTTGCACCATTTATGCGACTTAAACCGCGTGGGCTTAATAACATTTATACAGCAACCGTGCTCGCTTTTGTTGTAGGTGCGCAAGAAGCAGCTAAACGTATGAAAGAAGTTGGTGGTGGAGCTATTGTTTCTTTAAGTTCAACAGGGAATCTTGTGTATATGCCAAATTATGCAGGACACGGAAATTCTAAAAATGCAGTAGAAACTATGGTAAAATATGCAGCGACAGAGCTTGGCGAGTGGGGCATACGCGTAAATGCAGTGAGTGGAGGACCTATTGATACCGATGCGCTCAAAGCATTTCCTGATTATGCACAAGTAAAAGCTAAGGTGGAGGAAGAATCTCCTCTTAATCGTATGGGGACACCTGAAGATTTAGCAGGAGCAGCATTTTTTCTTTGTGATGAAACGCAAAGTGCGTGGCTTACAGGACAGACAATCGTTATTGATGGTGGCACAACATTTAAATAATGTCTTATTTACATTCAATACAGCTTTATTTTATGCGATTAATGAGGCAAATACGCCTCAGATTTATTTCTATACCTTATACGCATTTTTCTTTTTATAAACCACAGACTTACAAACCAACAATTCTATGGCATTTTATATCTTTTATATTTGCATTTTTATATGTGTTACCTTTTTATGCGCAGTGGGTTTTGGAAAGTTATGATAAAGCAATATCACCATTACTTGCTTCATTACTTGGTTTATTCAGTATTGCAAGTGTGCTTTTTGTTCCTAAAAATCGTCGCTTTGGCGTTGGATTCTTTATTGGAATGCTATGGTTTTATTGGATAAGTTTAGGACTTAGATATTTTGATATGAGCTTTCTTATTCCTTTAGTTGTAATAGCTTGTGGTATTTTTATGGGTTTTGTATTTTATATTGGTCTATGGTGTGAATGTTTGATTGTGCGATTTGCGTTTTTATTACTTTTAAGTTATCTTACACCTTTTGGCTTTGATTGGATTGTGCCAGAGAGTGTATTTGCATATAGCTATATTGGTGTGGATAAATTAAGCTTTGCACTCTCAATTCTCGCTCTATGGATTTTATTTAAGTATAAAACTTGGTGGAAGTTAGGAGGAGTGATTTGCCTTGTTTTTGCACTTGATTTTGGACTTAAGGATTCAAAAATACAGAATCTACCCCCACTTAAAATTAAACTTGCTCAAAGTGCTGTGAGTCAGGATTTTGATTATCGTATGAGAGAAGCAAAAAGCATATTTAGCGAACATATAAGTGATATACAAAAGGCAATTAATGAAGAATATGATGTGATAATTCTACCCGAGAGTGCATTTTATGTGCCTTTAGATTCTCAATATTTTCCATATTTTGACTCGCTTTTAGAGATGAGCCATAAAATTGTTATTATTGTGGGGGCATTACGTGAAGAGATACACACAGATGGAAATGCATTTTATTTCAATAGCACCTATAAATTTGATAAAGGCAAAGTTTCTTTCTACGATAAAGTCCATCTTGTGCCTTTTGGTGAGACTCTCCCCTCTTTTTTACTGCCACTTGTAAATACATTTTTTCAAGGCATTGGCGGATTTAGTGCTGGGAAAGATTTTGGATATTTTGATATTGCAGAAATAAAATTTAAAAATGCTATTTGCTATGAGGGAAGCAATCGTGGATTCTATGCGGATTATCCACAATATGTGATTGTAACAAGCAATAATGCGTGGTTTGTGCCAAGCATTGAGCCTATATTACAAAAAAATTTGATGAAGTATTATGCTCGGCTCTATGGCAGTGTAATTTTCCACGCAACAAACCTTTCTCCCGCTGCTATAATTACACCTTTTGTTTCTTCTAGGTGAATGCCGTAGAAAATCACTTAAGAGAAAATATAAAAAACCGATTTTAAGCCGATATTAGTTTATTATGGTATCATAGGCAGTTTAAACCATAAAAGGAGTTATACAATGGTAAAAAAAATGTTTTTAATGTTTGTATTGGCTGGAAGTGTGGTGTTAGGTGCACCATCAAATAATCAAAAATCGCTTGGTGATGCGAAAAAACAACTTTTAGGGAATTTTGCAAGTGGCTCTATTCTCAGTGGTTCTAATAAAGCGGGAAATGTAGCGCGTTGGTATCTATTCAACGAAGGACATTTGGGATATTCATATTCAAGCATTGGTGATTTAAATTTACATTCTGCAGATATTGGTTATTCAGTATATATTACTGCTATTAAGTCTGCAAGCGGTTTGCGTCCTTATATTGGGACAGAGATTACTGCACCTATATATTTAAAATTCACAGGAAACTCAAACGCATTCCTAGATGGTGTTGTTAATAATTTGCCCGGTGGTTCAAAAGTAATGCAAGATATAGGCTTTAATGGCTGGGGTGTGCAAGTGCCTGTAATTGTAGGTGTGCAAGCGCGTTATTTTTATATTCAAGGTATGGTAGGTTATGCTTATCATAGTTTAAAAGAGCCTTATTTTGTGAGTGATGTGCAAAATGATACTTCTTTAGAACATACTTATCACGGGCTTACCTATGGTATTGGAGCGGGAGTTAAGGTATCAAATGTCTTTAGTGTAGGGTTGCGCTATGTAATGGGACAAATGACAAGCTCTTCACGCACACCCGGTGCTAGTATCAATGCAAATGCAGTGAGGCCAAAAGATTTTAAAGAAGACTACCAACGTATTTCTTTGATTTTTGGTGTAGTATTTTAATTTTTTCTACTCTATAATGTGCCACCTTTTAGGGAAATCTTAAATAAATCCTAGAGGGTGGCATTTTTTTTGCTTAAACTTTTGGAGGAAATCTTCAAAGGTAATATATGTCTCAACAGCATTTTAATATTGATTCTGCTATGCAAATGGCGTATCAGCTTTATGAATCAAAGTCTTATCATCAATGTGCGGATATATGCATTCAGATTCTAAGTATAGACTGCACAAGGGCAGATATATGGAATCTCGCAGGTATTGTTGCACTTGAACTCAAAATATATGAGAGAGCAATAGAATATTTTACTCAAGCTAGTAAATACGAGCCTAAACAGGTTAATCACAAGCTCAATCTTGCTGAAGCTTATCGCCGCAGTGGGAATCCTAAACATTGTATTGAAGAGCTAGAAGCAAGTTTGTTGCAAGAGAGCACTTTAGAGCATAATTCAACTTTTCATTTTAATCTTGCCAAAGCTTATTCGGATTTAGAAGATTCTCAAAATTCAATAAAACATTATGCGATTGCCATTAAACTTGACCCTAATGATTTGGGTGCTATGTTTAATCTTGCAAATGCACAAGTAAGTATCAAACAATTTGGTGAAGCGATAGAATTGTATTTGAGTGCGTTGAATAGAGGCTACTTAGATGCAGGTGTGAATCTTGCGCATACTTATGTGCAAATTGGGCTTTTTAGTAAAGCCCTTGAGGTTTATGCGGCGATTTATCAATATTATAAAAATGATGCGGATTTTTTATTTAATTATGCTAATGCTCTTAATTATGCCAACGCAGATATGCAGCTTACCCAAACGCTTTATCAGCAAGCCATAGCACTTAATCCTGCAAAGGTGGAATATTGCATTAATTATGCGCATTTTTTGTTACGTCATTTGCACTTTGAGCAAGGTTTTAGAATCTACGAAGAGCGTAAAAAGTTACCGCAGATGTTGCCACAAGGAATAAATAATATATGGCAATATAACTTAGAATCCAAAGGGGCACAGCAGTTTGAGGGTAAAAAGGTGCTTGTATATCACGAGCAGGGACTTGGAGATTCTATAATGTTTGCACGATTTTTACCCTTGCTTCAAAAATATGCCCAAAATGTAAGCGTCATCGTTCAGCAGCCACTTTTAAAGTTTTTTCAAATGTTAGAGATTCCTAGTGTATCCCATAGAGATGAGGGGATGGATTTTGATGTGGCGATTTCACTTTTATCTTTGCCACTTGCACTCGGAGTAAGTAACATACAAGATTTGTACTTTGCACCTTTTATGATGCAAAGTCAAGATAAACATCAGTTAGAAAGTGAGAATAAAAAGGTAAGAAAAATTGGAATTTGCTTTAGCACAGATTCGGAGTTTCCTGAAGCAGCAAATAAAAATATACCACTTGAGGTGCTTATGAGTGCTTTAGAAGGATATAAGAAAAATCATAATATAGAGATTTATTCACTCAATAAAGCACAACACGATACAGATGGATTAGGCAAATATGGTATTAATCAGTTGCCTATGGAGGATTTTGTTGATACATTTCATATTATTAAAGATATGGATATGGTGATTAGTATTGATACAGCCGTAGCACATTTGAGCGCAAGTGTGGGCAAACACACCATAGTTCTTTTAAATAAACGTTATGATTGGCGTTGGGGCAATGGCATCTTTACTCCGTGGTATGAAGATGTGGTATGTATGACACAAAGCAAAATGAACGATTGGAGCGATGTAGCACAAAATTTAAAAGCATATCTCAAAGCGTGGATTTAAGGCATAGATTCTAAATTTATAGAATCTACTTCCAAAATTCAGTATTGTAAATACCTACATCAGCAGCTTTAAATGTTGGATTTTTTCCTTCTTTACGTTGTTTTTCATAATCTTTGAGCACCCTAATAGCGATATTGCTTAAAAGTAAAATAGCAATGATATTAACACTTGCCATAAAGCCCATAAAAATATCAGCCAAATCCCACGCAAGCTGCAAATTAAGCTGTGCACCAATAAAGACCATTACTACTGCAGAACATCTAAAAATTTGCAAGGCAAGTTTATTGTTTGTGATAAATTTAAAATTTGCCTCTGCATAAAAGTAATTTCCAATGAGCGAAGTAAAGGCAAACAGCACAATAGCAATACTCACAAAGAATAAGCCAAAAGTGCCAAAGTAGCCTTGCATAACATTTTGCATTAATATCATACCTTTTAATTCGCTTGTATTGCTTAAATCGGAGCATAATACCATAAAGGCACTTGCCGAACAAATAATGAGTGTGTCAATAAAAACAGAGAGTGTTTGTACCATACCTTGTTTAGCCGGGTGGCTTGTGTGAGCAGCTGCAGCGGCATTGGGTGCAGAACCCATACCTGCTTCATTAGAGAACAATCCACGTTTTATCCCAATAACAATTGCACTTCCTGCAAAACCGCTAAAAATGGCTTGAAAATTAAAGGCTTCTTTCAAAATATTGTTAAAAATCATAGGTATTTTTTCTAGATTCATACCAATAACGATAAGTGCCACTACAAGATAACCAAAAGCCATAATAGGGACAAGCACTGATGAAATGGTTGCAGAACTTTTGCCACCACCAAAGAAAAAGAATGACACAAGAGCAGCAAGAATAAGTCCAACAAAAGCAGTAAAGCCCCCCCCCTCGTTAAAAACTTCATTGCCTACAAAAATCTCAAAGGCTGATGTAAGCGTGTAGGATTGCAAACCATTGAATCCATAAGTAAAACACAAGATAAGTGATATGGCAAAAATAATGCCAAGTGCGCGAGAATGCAAAGCTGTTTCAATGTAATAAGCAGGACCACCTTTGTAGCGATGCTCCCCATCTTTGCGTTTATACACTTGAGCAAGAGTAGATTCTATAAATGCGCTTGCCCCTCCTACAAGTGCAGTTACCCACATCCAAAACAACGCACCAACACCACCGCTTACAATAGCGATTGACACTCCTACAATATTGCCAATGCCTACGCGTGAAGCAGTGGAAATCATCAGTGCGCCAAAAGGTGAAATATGTTTTTGATGACTGCGTTCATTAAGCACCATAAAAGCATCTTTGAGAAAACGAAGTTGAATAAAACGTGTGCGAATACTAAGATATAAACCACAAGCAATCAAAGCAAAAACGAGCCAATAAGTATATAAAAACCCATTTGTGCTATCAATTATATTGTGTAAAATGTCCATTGAGATTCCTTATTGAGTAAAATAATGAGCATTCTAACAGATAATAAAATAAATTTTGCCTTGAAAATGGACTTAATAGTATAAGATATGGATATAAGTGTTACTATTTTACTTTATTAATGAGGAAAATATTTTCAAATGATACAAAATGATACAAAATAGTTAAGATTCTTTTTATTTTTTTATAAATAGAGTTGCAACTAGATCACCAAATTCAAAACATAAAAGCCACCCAAAACATACAAAAAGCACACCACAAATGATATCAATGATGTTAAAAATTTTTGTATTCATATATTGTTTAGCTACACTTGCGCAAATAATCACAAATATAAAAGCGCTAAAAAGTGAACACCATAGTGCAATTAAACCTATTCCCATACCCTCATCAATAAAAGGTGTTACCAAAAATATGAAAAATAAGATTGCCTTGGGGTTAGAGAGATTGAGGAGTAATCCCTGCATAAATCCATCTTGAGGCATATTATTTTTTTCTATGTTTAAATCATATGTCAAAGAGGGCGCACTCAATATTAAATAACCTAAATAAAGAAGATAGAATCCACCTATTAAACTAAGAGTAAGTTGTAAGATAGGAGTGTTTAGCCAATGGCTCAAACCTGCGTATATAAGCCCTAAATACAAACACCAGCCGCTTGCAATGCCAAGGAGCACTTTTAATCCTTGAGCCATACCAAATCGCAAAGTTGTTTTCAAGGTAAGAAGTATATCGGGTCCGGGCGTTATCGCACCAAAAAATCCTATAAGACACAAAAGGATAATTTTTTCTGTTATTTCCATATTTGATTAAGATTCTCACTTTTTGTATTTAAAGATAATATGCCAAAGAAGAATTATATAATGCTTTTACTTAAGAAGTAAGCCTATTTTTAGTGAATTTGGGCTAAAATAGCGCTAAAACCTAGATTGGGAGAGACAATGGATAGCCTAATAGAAGATAATAATATAGATGTGAAAATTGATGATTCTATCAAAGAGAGTTATCTTGATTATTCAATGAGCGTTATTGTGGGGAGAGCCTTGCCTGACGCAAAAGATGGACTGAAGCCTGTGCATAGAAGAATCTTATATGCAATGAATGAGCTTAATCTCTCACCACGTCGTCCATATAAGAAAAGTGCGAGAATCGTAGGCGATGTAATTGGTAAATATCACCCACACGGAGATACTGCGGTATATGATGCACTTGTGCGTATGGCACAGGATTTTTCTATGCGACTTGAACTTGTTGATGGGCAAGGAAATTTTGGTTCTATTGATGGCGATGGCGCAGCGGCTATGCGTTATACAGAGGCACGTATGACAAGTGCAAGTGAGGAGATGCTCCGTGATATTGATAAAGACACGGTTGAATTTGTGCCAAATTATGATAATACGCTTTATGAACCAGATGTTTTGCCTACGAGATTCCCAAATTTGCTTGTAAATGGTTCAAGCGGTATTGCGGTAGGTATGGCGACTTCTATTCCTCCGCATCGCATTGATGAGATTATAGATGCGCTTATTATGGTGATTGATAAAAATACGCAAGATGTGGAAGACTTGCTTGATATTGTGCAGGGACCGGATTTTCCAACAGGTGGAATTATCTATGGCAAAGCAGGAATTTTAGAAGCTTATCGGACAGGGCGGGGACGCATTCGTGTGCGTGCAAAGGTGCATATTGAAAAGACAAAAACCAAAGATGTGATTGTCATTGATGAAGTGCCTTATCAAGTGAATAAAGCAAAGCTTGTTGAGCAAATTTCGGAATTAGCAAAAGAAAAGGTTATTGATGGTATTTCAGAAGTGCGTGATGAAAGCGATAGAGAGGGTATACGAGTTGTTATTGAGCTTAAACGTGATGCGATGAGTGAAATTGTGCTTAATCATCTTTTTAAATCCACAACAATGGAAAGCACTTTTGGGATTATCCTGCTTGCAATTAATAACAAAGAGCCCAAAATTTTCAATCTCCTTGAACTCTTACAGATTTTCATTGCTCATCGTAAAACAATTATTATCCGCAGGAGTATTTTTGAGCTTGAGAAAGCTAAAGCGCGAGCGCATATTTTAGAGGGTTTAATTATTGCCTTAGATAATATTGACGAAGTCATTAAAACTATCCGTGCTTCAAAGGATACTGATGAAGCAAAAAATGCACTTGTGTCTAAATTTAAATTAAGCGAATTGCAAGCTAAGGCTATACTTGAAATGCGTTTGCAGAGACTTACAGGCTTAGAGAGAGATAAGATTAATGAGGAATATGCCCAGCTTCAAGCTCAAATTGCATATTTAGAATCTATCCTTAAAAGTGAAGATAAGCTTAAGTCCATTGTAAAAGAAGAGCTTTTAGAAATAAAAGAGAAATTTAGCACTAAAAGGCGCACACAAATTGAAGAAGATTATGATGCCATTGATGTGGAGGATTTAATCCCTAATGAAAAAGTAGTTGTTACAATGAGTCATAGGGGTTATGTCAAGCGTGTATTGCTTAAGACTTATGAAAAACAAAATCGTGGTGGTAAGGGTAAAATTAGTGGTAATACACACGATGATGATTTTATAGAATCTTTCTTTGTGGCAAATACGCACGATACGATTATGTTTGTTACTAATAAAGGGCAGCTTTATTGGCTTAAGGTGTATAAGATTCCAGAAGCAGGACGCACAGCTATTGGAAAGGCGGTAGTAAATCTCATTAATCTTCAAGCTGATGAAAAAATTATGGCAACTATTACTACCACAGATTTTAATGAAGATAAATCACTCGTATTTTTTACTAAAAATGGTGTTGTTAAACGCACAAATCTTAAAGAATATGGCAATATTCGTAGCATAGGTGTTAGAGCGATTAACCTTGATGAAAATGATGAGCTTGTAACCGCACATATTGTTGATTCTCATATCAAAGAACTTTTTATAGCCACTTATCAAGGTATGTGTATTCGTTTTGGTGTTGAAGAATTGCGTGAGATTGGGCGTGTAAGTCGTGGGGTAACAGGTATTAAATTTAAAGCAAGCGAAGATTGTGTTATTGCAGCTACGACTATCGCTAATGATACAGATAAGCTTTTAACAGTGAGTGAGCGTGGTATTGGTAAGCAAACTTTGGCTGGAGAATATCGTTTGCAAAGCCGTGCTGGTAAAGGAGTCATTGTAATGAAGCTTACGCCTAGAACAGGAAAGCTTGTAAGTGTCGTAAATATTAATGATGAAAATATGGATCTTATGGTGCTGACAAGTTCAGGTAAAATGATTCGTGTAGATACAGAGGCTATACGTAAAGCTGGGCGCAATACAAGTGGGGTAAAAATTGTAAATGTTGGTGATGATAAAGTGGCTTATGCTAATGTTTGCCCAAAAGAGCCAAAAGAAGAAGACATAAATGATGAAGAAGGAAGCGAGGGTTAATTAAAAGTAAGGATTGTAAGAATAGAGTGAGGAGGTTTATATGCGTGGGCAACTCTTAATATTCCTTTTGTGTATAGGCATACTCAATGGAGCAAATGAGCTTGATGTGATTCCCTATAATGAATCCTTTGATGGTGCTGAAGTGGAGCTACTTATCTCTTATAAAATGGTAAGCAAAGATAATGTTGCGTTAGGAGAGCTTTATCGCGTATCTCACGTAATGAATTACCAAAATCAAAAAGGCTATCAAGTCGCTGCTGAATGCGAAATTGATGCAAGTAGGTATCCTATTATGGACGATATGCCTTATTTTATTACTTCCATTCTTAAGCAAGAAAAAGAGCAAGTATTAGAGTGCTTTTATACATATGAGGTGTATGTGCAAGAATCTACAAGGGGGAGAAACAATGCTCTAAGTTCGCGAGTAAGCTTTGAAATTGCACCCACAAGGATTAAAGCAAAGCTTGTTGATAAAAGCATTATGTTACAAATCTTATCAAAGGGGAGAGTATGAAAATCGCAATCGTAGAAGATGATATTAATTATCGTAAATCATTAGAAACCGCGTTTGAAGATTATCCACAATATGAGATTGTCAGTTTTAAGAATCCAAAAGATGCCCTAAAAAAGCTTGATGAGAGTTTTGAGCTTGTTATTACAGATATTAATATGCCTCAAATGGATGGCTTAGCTTTTTTACAAGAGCTTAATGGGCGATATGAGGCAATTGTCATTACAGGGAATGCTTCTGTGCAAAATGCGATAAAATCCATTCGTTTGGGTGTTAAAGATTTTCTTATTAAAGGTTGTGAGATAGAAACATTTATTGAAGCCATAGAGCGTAGCCATAAAGTCCGCCAAATAGCACAAAAATCCCCTGCTAAGTTATCAGATTCTCTTAAGGATTTTATTGCTTCTTCTCCAAAATTAGAGGAGATTAAAGCTATTGCACTCAAAGTTGCAAAAACTGATGCAAGTGTGCTACTTTTAGGGCAGAGTGGTGTAGGTAAAGATGTGTTTGCACAATTTATTCATCGTAATTCTCATCGGGCAGATGCGCCTTTCATAGCTATTAATATGGCAGCAATCCCTGAGCATTTATTAGAATCTGAACTCTTTGGGTATGAAAAAGGTGCTTTTACAGATGCTACAACTGCTAAACCGGGTATTTTAGAAGATGCTAATGGAGGCAGTGTATTTTTAGATGAAATCGGAGAAATGCCTCTAGCTCTTCAAGCTAAACTTTTGCGAGTATTGCAAGAAAAGGCTCTGACACGACTTGGTAGTTCAAAGCCTATCAAAATTGATGTGCGCTTTATATCTGCTACAAATGCCGATATACAAGCAAAAATTGCCAAAAATGAATTTAGAGAGGATTTGTTTTTTAGATTGCAGACAATTCCCCTATCTATCCCACCGCTTAAAGAGCGCAAAGAGGAGATTTTGCCCTTGAGCGAGTGGAAATTAGAATCTGTATGTATGCAGTATGGTTTAGAACAAAAGCGGTTTTCATCTCAGGCTAAAGAAGCTCTTATGTCTTATGAGTGGCCCGGTAATGTGCGCGAATTGCTTTCTGTTATTGAACGAGCTGGTATTTTAAGTGAGGGAGATGAAATAAGCGTAAAAGATTTATTTTTAGAGAGCCGAAGTGGTGTATTTGGGTTTGTCCCTCAAGCGCAAGGAAGCAAGATTGCCGAGCTTGAAAAGCAGCTTATCGCTCAAACACTTATAGAATCTGCTAATGATGTGCAAAAAGCAAGTGATATATTAGGTATGAATTTAGAGGTATTACGGCATAAAATTGCCCGCTATGGGCTTTAATAGCATAATGAGGAGAAAAAATGTTTAGGTTTATTTTGATTTTGGCATTTTTGGGAATAAATATTTATGCAGATGATAAGGCTAAACTCAAAGAGTTATATAAACAATGGGGTGGTATCTATGTCAAAGATATGCAAATAAATGGAAAAAGTGTGCGTTTAGGTTTTTTGATTGATGATAACTGCTATGTCAATGAACACCAGAGTGCTGATGGTGAGGGCAATGATGGTATGGGGAATTTTTATTGTTCAATTTATTATTCTAAAGACGGCAAAGATTTTCTTGATTGGTGGAAACATAACATAGATTTTGTTACAGAGCCACAAGATCAAAATTATGCCACAACACGCATTATTTCGCTTATTTCAAAGCAAAATGCGGTTATTAAAGTGTATTCAATGGAATTTGCAAATGATTTTTGTAATATCAAAGTGCAAAAACAAGGAGAGAACATTACACTTGAAAAAACAGAATGCAAACTTGATGGATTTATTTTGCACGATGAGGTTTTTGGCACATATACAAAAAGTGAAAAATGGTAATAAAAGCAGATGCTAGAATCTGCTTAAAATACATACAAAAGTAAAGTTATTTTAGCTTACTTAAATATTTTAAGCGGTAGCCTTTTATCTTTTCTCTTGCGAGTTTTTGCATATCAGGAGTTTTATCAAATTCATCAATGATTTCCTCACCCAAAAGCGTTTCAATCACATCTTCTAGTGTAACGATACCAATAAGTTGCTCATACGCATCTTGCACGGCAAAAAATCGCTCTTTTTTACTCATAAAAAGATTAAGCAGATTTAAAACCGAAATATCAAGAGAGATAGTATGCACGGGACGCATAAGCTCATAGATTTTCTTTTCTTTTTCTTTTTTAATGCCTTCTTCTAAAATATCTACTGCTAAGACAATACCAATGATATTATCCACACTTTCGCCATAAACAGGGATCTGTGAATGATGATAAATGCCCTCAAGTGCTAAAACTTCTTTAATTGTGATATTATGATGCAGCGCAAATACAACACTTCTAGGCGTGAGTATATCAAAGGCTTGATAATTTTTTAACTCAAGGAGATTCTCTATAATATTTTGCTCCCGTGCTGTGATTGAGCCACCTTTTTGCCCAATTTGACTTGCTGCGAGAATTTCCTCACGACTTATGGGATTACTGCCTTTTTTTGGCTTAACAAAACGTGTAATAAGCTTAGCTATCCATACAAAAGGGAAAGTAATTTTAAGGAGATAATGAATGCTAAGTGTTACAATAGGCACAAAGCTTTTCCAATGAGTTGCTCCCAAAGTTTTGGGGAAAATCTCACAGGCATAAATAAGCACAATAGTAAGGATTATTGCACCAAAACTCTGCCATTCTGTGCCAAAAATATGTGCCACCTCAATGCCCACACCCGTAGAAGTAGCTGTAACGCCAAAGGTATTAAGCACCAAAATTGCCCCTTCAGCATCATCTACATTATTTTTTAACTCTTTCAATCGCCCACCGATTTTAGGATTACTTTTTTCATAGCTTGCAACAAATGAGGGTGTGATAGAAAGAAAGACAGATTCCATAATTGAACACACAAAGCACACAGCAATAGCGATTATGCAATATAAAATGAGCAATTCCATTCTAGTCCTTTTTAAGTGTCCCAACGCTAAGGGTAGCCATAATCACATCATCAAGGCTTACTATGCCTACGAGATTATTCCTTTTATCTACAACAGCAAATAAATGTTCTTTTTTGTTGATAAATTGCTCTAATAAATCAAGCAAACTCACATTTTCTTCTATTTTAGTAATGTCTTTGGAAAAATCTTTAAGCATTTTTTTCTTTTTGCCATTTAGCATTGCTTGTAAAATATTTTTGCGATATACGACTGAACAAATATTGCTTGGTATTGCTACATAAAGCGGAATACGCGAATATTTATGCTCCTTTGTTGCCTTGATAGATTCTTTAATGCTCATTTGTTCATCAAGGGCGAATATTTGCTCTTTTGGGGTCATAATATCTTTTACCTTGAGTGATTTTTGCTCTATTAAATGTTCTAAAATGTCGCCTTCTAACTCATTGATTGAACCGCTTTTTTCGCCTAGCTCCATAACAGCTAATATTTCATCGCGACTCATTTGATTTGTGTGATTGTTTTTAAGTAATCGTGTAATAACGCGTGAAATATATACCAATGGAAAAGTAATCCAATAAAGTGTTAAAATCACATAACAAGCGGGTAAGATGAGAGATTTCCAATAAGTTGCACCAATAGTTTTAGGGACAATTTCTGAAATATATAAAATACTCATAGTCATCACAAATGCGACTATACCTTGCCAAGATTCACCAAATATTTCTACTGCCTGCACACCTACACCCGCTGCTCCCACTGTGTTAGCAAAGAGATTTACAATGAGTATTGCCCCAATAGCATTATCAATATTTGTTTTGAGATACTGCAAAATCTTACCACTTTTTGGGTGAATCTTAGGATAGCTTTCTATAAAAGGCGGTGTAACTGAAAATAGCACAGCTTCTAATACCGAACACACAAAAGAAATACTAATTGCAAGTAAAAAATAGGCAATAAGCAAACCCATAAAAACTTTATATCCTCTTTTTAAGCTTTTATTTATAAGTTGAGATGAAATTAAAGCGAAAATATTTTTAATCAAGGATTATAACATAATGTAAGAAAAAACAATCTTTTAAATATTAAAAAATAATTTAAAGTGGCATTAACTCTTGTTTTTTGGTTGCATCAAGAAATGTGTATCCAAATGAGAGAGAGAATCCAACAAAAAGATTGCTTCCGGTTTGTGAGATATGACGTCCTTGTAGTGCATAATATTTTATAAAAGGTGCAATAGCTAATTTTTTATAAAGTTTAGTATCTACACGTGCTTCTATTTCAAGCTGATATAGAGGATTATAGCTTTGTGGAGCAGAGCTATAAAGATAATGACGAAAGTTAGTAAAATAATAAAATTTTGTATTTTCATTGACTTTATATTCAAGGCGGATACCGCTCTCCCAGCCATAGTTTTCAGATTCTATATTAAGTGCAAAATCTTTTTCGCTAAAGGCATTTAAATGCAAATCTTTAATATATACCCCATCAAAGAGCTTTATTCCTGTATTAAATCGTATGATTTGATGTCTGTTTTCAAATCCACTTTGATAATTAAGCTTAAAAAATGGACCTACTTCAAAACCTCCAACAAATGTGGGAACATACCAAATTCTATGTGTATAGTCAGTAGAGAGAAGAATTCTATCAAGTGTGGTATTGCTTATACGCTCATTTTCAACTACAAGAATCGTGCGTCCATACTCTGCAAGAATAGAATTAAATACAACATAGCGTGGTGCATAAAAATCAAGTCCTAAGTCAAAAAGCCCTTGTGCGATAAGTTGAGAATCACCCTTTACGCGGCTATCTGAAAAATTGATATATTCATTTTGCCCGCGTATAGAAGTTGAACTTAGATTGGCTGCTATGCGTTTAAGCTCAATATGCCAACCGCGTTTGTCGGGATTAATATCAATTTCTGCACCAAGGCTTTGTATAGCCCTAAGAAAAAGGAGTATAGCACATATTTTTACTTGTATATATTTATTCATTTTTCTCTCTTATATTTTTTATTTTACTAAGCCATTCATTAAGCGTTTTTTCAAAGCCTTTGGTTGTGGATTCTACAAATTCTAAAGGCTCTTTTGCATCTTCTAAATAGTTTTGTTCTACCCAACCACCAAAATCGTGTGGATACAGATATTTTTGAGCTTCTGGCATAATGTGTTTTGGGATAGGAAGTATGCACCCCTGTTTAATAGAATCTAGAGCTTTATTAATGGCATTATAAGCAGTATTACTTTTGGGAGAACAAGCAAGATAAATGACACATTGAGAAAGAATAATGCGAGATTCGGGATAACCAATTTTGCTCACTGCTACCATTGTGTTTGTGGCGAGATTGAGTGCATTTGGATTAGCATTCCCAATATCTTCACTTGCTAAAATAACAAGTCGTCGCGCAATAAATTCTGGATTCTCGCCTCCTGCAATAAGTCGTGCAAGATAGTAAATACTTGCATTTGCATCACTGCCGCGTATAGATTTAATCATCGCGCTAATAAGACTATAATGAGTTTGGGCTTCGCTTGAGCCATCGTGGAGGGTATAAGGGCGTAGAGATTGCAAAGTTTGATAGGTAATGAGACATTCTTTTTCATTAAGGGTATCGCACGCAGCATCAAGGAGATTAAGCATAGCACGTGCATCTCCAGCACTTGAGCTAATAATAAACTCTTGGGCTTGAGGAGCAAGCTTTACTTTTAAATGTTTTTGGTTATGTAAATAAGTGAGCGCATATTGTAAAATCTGTTCTAAATGTATAGGCGAAAGCGGTTTGAGCTCAAAGATAAAACTCCGCGAGCGAATGGCATTTGTGAGTGAATGAAATGGATTATAAGTGCTTGCACCAAAAATAATGGCAGTATGAGATTCCATAATTGGTAATAATACTTCTTGTTGTAATGTATTGAGCCGATGTACTTCGTCAATGAAAATCAGCGGTTGATATAAACCTCCTTCATAATTTTTGATAAATTTACGCAATTCTTCAATTTTAAAAGTTGTAGCGTTAAAGTTTGCAAATGGTTTGTTAAGCTCTTTAGCAATAAGTTTAGCAAGGGTAGTTTTACCACTACCAGGTGGTCCATAAAAAAAGCAATGTGCTATTGTATGGTGCTGTAACATTTTAAAAAGTGGCGTATGGGGAGCAATAATATGCTCTTGTCCAATAAAATCCTGTAAGGAAGTAGGGCGGAGTAAATGTGCAAGATTTAGCAAGGAGACACTTTGTTTTTTTGAAACAAAATAATTTCATAAGAACTTTCATTTGTTTTGAGCACTCTACTACTTCCTTTATGCTTAGCAAGGTCTTCTCGTAAGTCTCCAGCCATTTTATCAAGCTCATCAAGCCGCTCTTTAAGGCGAAGAATAATATCTACTCCTGCGAGATTCACGCCCATATCGCGTGTAAGTTTAAGAATAGTCTTAATTTTATCAATATCGCGTTGAGAATATAAGCGCATTTTACCATCAGTGCGCCCGGGCTGAATAAGTCCTTCTTTTTCATATTGACGCAAAGTTTGAGGGTGAATCTCTAAGATCCTTGCTACCACACTAATAAGATAAACGGGTTCGTCATAGCTATACATAATTCCTCCTTGTGATGTTATACTCTTATGGGAGTTGCTCTTGGAGCATATTTTTTAGCTCACTACTCAAATGATCTGTATGAGGCAAAATAATATTTGCTCTAAGATACAAATCGCCCATAATGCTTGTTTTGCGATTTTTGATACCCTTACCTTTAATACGGAATTTTTGGTTATTTTTGGTATTGGGCGGAATCGTCAAAGTAATGTCTTTATAGAGCGTTGGTAGCGTAATTTTGCCTCCAAAAAGTGCAACTTTAAGGGGCACATCAAAGCTTTTGCTTAAATCATCGCCATCAATCTCATATTCATTTGATTGCAAAACTTGCACTTTAAGGAGCAAATCCCCACTGCGTCCATTATGTGTGCTGCCTTTACCTTTAAGTCGGATAGTCTCACCATTTTTAAGTCCCACTGGGATTTTAATATCAAAACTCCCACTGCGTCCATTATAATGATAGCTCCCGCCAAGTGCTGCACTTTCAAATGGAATCTGAATATTCTCTTGTATATCAAGATTTGGAGCATTAAAACCACTAAAACCAAAGTCCCCACCGCTTCCAAAACCAGCACTTCTGCTAAAATTAAATCCACTGCCATTTCCTGCGCTAAATCCGCCTTGTCCAAAAATAGAAGCAAGTATATCATCAAGATTGACATTGCTCCCTTGTGAGCGGGAGAAATCGTGAAAGTTTTGTCCCCCAAACATTGCATCACCAAAGCGGTCATATTGAGCCTTTTTGTTTTCATCGCTTAGCACTTCGTAAGCAGCATTGATTTCTTTAAATTTCTCCTCTGCTCCTGCGTCTTTATTGATATCTGGGTGATATTTGCGTGCAAGTCTGCGGTAAGCCTTTTTTATTTCATCGTTTGAGGCATTTTCATTTACTTCAAGGGTATCATAAAGACTTTTTGACATTATAACTCCTTATAGATTCTTAAATATTGATATTTCGTGATAAATTTAAGTGCTATTGTATCATAAAAGTTTAGTAAAGTGTAGTCAAGGTTAAAAATTTATAGAAAATTCATATCTTTAAGTTATAATTGGGCATAAATTAACACAAAAGGATATTGGTGCAAAGCACTAAAAAGCAATTTTTTGCGCTCAAGGCTTCGGCTGGTAGTGGGAAGACTTTTAATCTTTCTTTACGTTTTATTTATCTCCTTTTTCAAGGAGCCAACCCTCATCAGATTCTCACTCTGACTTTTACTAAGAAAGCCTCTAAAGAAATGTATCATAGAATCCACGATTATCTCAAATTTCTCTATGATTTTACACAGGATAAGCATACAAAAGAAGGTATGAATATTTATGCCGCGCTCATCAAAGAGGGTTTGAGCGATGAGTTTTTACGCGATAAAATTGAAAGTATTTATTATGAATTTATGCAAAGCAATCCACGCATTACGACTATTGATGCATTCTTTCACGCGGTATTAAAAAAATTTTGTTGGTATGTAGGTATTTCTTCACATTTTGAAGTAGGTAATGTGAGTAAAGATGAAATTAATGAACGCTTTTTGAGCACGCTTTCTTTGCAAGATGTGCGTGAGATTGTTGCATTTTGTTTTCACCATAAGATAAAGATTACAAAGTTTTTATCTATGCTTTATGATTTTTATATGTTTTCAAATGAGACTATTCAAAACCTTTCTCCTGCACCTGAAATCTCACTTTTGGAGGTAGATGATATAGAGAAATTGATATTAGAGAAAATGCAAATTATTTATCAATTTATCCTCACACAACCTCAAGCAAGCCAGAGAGCTAAAAATCTTTTTAATAAAAAAGATATTAAAAGCATATGCGAGAGCCCTAAAATGCTTTTAGATTGGAATGACCATAGCTATCTTAAAAAAATAGATTTAAGTCAATTTGATGATGTGCGTGAGGAAATACTAAAACTTTTACATCTTTATTTTATACAAAGAGAATATAAGATATTTACGTGGATTAAACGTTTTATTTATATATTTAAACAAGCCAAGGAGCAAGAAATAAGGGCAAAAAACCTTTTAGGATTTGATGATGTGATGCTTAAAAATTATGAATTACTTCATCAAAATATAGAACGTGATTTTTTCTATTTTCGTCTTGATGAAAAGATTACGCATATTTTGCTTGATGAATCTCAGGATACAAGTCTTATGCAATATCAGATTCTAAAACCTATTATAGAAGAAATTAAATCGGGAGAAGGGCGTATTGGTGATAGAAGTGTTTTTATGGTGGGTGATGAAAAACAAAGTATCTATATGTTTCGTGGAAGTTTTGCGGGAGTATTTGAGGAAGCCATAAAAGATTTTCATCAAGAAAATCTTGATTACAATTTTCGCTCAAGTCCGCGTGTAATTGCCTTTAATAATGATGTGTTTCAATCGTGTTTCCCATATTATTTGCCACAACAATATCCACACAAACCATCTCATATAAAGTCTAATGGTTATGTGAGGGTATTGTCTCAATGTATGGATAATGAAGATTTGGGATTGCATAAGCAAATATGTGCTGAACTTGAAATCTTATTGCAAAATGGTGCAAATGAAGATGATATAGCTATTTTGACTTTTAAAAATGATGATGTTTTATCACTCAAGGAATATATCAGTATGCAGATTCCTCATTTAAATATTGTTACTGAAACAAACTCTTCGCTTTTTCAAAGAAAAGAGGTAAAGATTCTTATTTGTGCCCTTGAGTTTATTCTGTTGTATTCAAAGATTCAAAATGGAGAGTATGAGGCAGATTCTTATAAACAATTATTGAGCACTAAAAAGCTTTATGAAAAAAAAATTATCAAACTTCTCGGTAAGCCTTATATGTGTTCTAATAGACTTATTGATGAGATTAAAACACTTATGCTCCCTTCTGATACACCACCTTCGGAGGCGATATTTTTACTCATTGAAGAGCTTGATATTGCACAAGCAGCATCTATGAAGTTTCTAGAGCTTAGTTGTGATTATATGCGCATTGAAGAATTTTTAGATGCATTGCCTCAAATGGTGTGTGCTGCACCGATACAAAATAATAAAGGTGTAAAAATTATGACAATTCACAAGTCAAAAGGCTTAGAGTTTGAATATGTTATTTTGTGCGATAAATTAAGTGGATTTCAGCAGGGCAGAGAAGTTTTTATCTATGAGTATGAGGATATACAAATAAAGCAGATGTATTATAAAATAGCTGGACGAGAGAGCTTTGATAAAGAATATCAAAAAGCACTCCAAGCACATAAAATGCGTGAAAAGCAAGAAGAGTATAATATGCTTTATGTGGCTTTTACACGTGCTAAGTATGGTTTAAGTATAGTGCAAAAATATAAAGGAAGTGCCTTTGAGATTCTAAATCTTACCCCTTGCTGTGATGAGATAGCATACATTTCCCCAAAACAAAGTGTGAAAAATATTTCTTCAATTCATACGCCACAAGTTCTTATGCACAATATGCCATCTTTTGGGCGACAAATTGCTTTTATCAGGCAAGAAAAAGATGAGCGAAAAGGCATTTTTGATACGCAACAATGGCACAATATTATTTTCGGACACGCTTTGCATAGTGTATTTGAATTATATTTGGGATATAAGATGACACAAAAAGATATACAAAGTATTTTGTATAATCGCTATGGATTCGCCCTTTCACTCTCAAGTATTATTCAAGCTATGCAATATGCGATAAATTGCATTCAGAGCAAAAAGTTTATAGAGATGCGAAAAGGTAAGCATATTGTATGTGAAGTAAGCTATATTGCTAAAGAACATTTATATCGCATAGATACACTTTTATATGATGAAAAGGAATGGATTGTTCTTGATTATAAAAGTAGCGCGACTAATATAGATATGCAAGAAGAACAAATCCGAGAGTATATGAGATTTTTATTTTCTCTTAATAAGCAAGAAAAACAGCAGGAGAAAAATGTCCGAGGTTTTATTGTGTATCCGCTTAAAAATGTAGATGAACAATTTTATGAAGTAAGCTTATAAAATTTTAAGAAAAAATATTTTACTTATTGACTAGCCTAGCACAAATAAAGTATAATGGCATTTTCATTTTTTATTGTAGTCGTAGTTAATTAACTCTAAACAATACATTTAGCTTATTTATTATTTTATAATTTTATAGAGGGATTTCAATGTCAGAAGCAAAGATTACGCCTAGCAGACATTCATATGTAAAAGATAGACTTCAAGACAGCCTCAATCGTTTTATCAAGCACGAATCTTTCGGGGGAGTTTTGCTTGCATTTTGCGTTGGAGCAGCTATGCTTGTAGCGAACTCATCGTATGCAGATATGTATTTTACTTTTTTTCATAGCGAATTTGGCGCATTTTTTAGCGATTCGCATTTTAAGGTAAGTTTGCAGGATTTTATCAATGATGTATTAATGTCATTTTTCTTTTTGCTCGTGGGCTTGGAAATGAAACGCGAAATGCTCTATGGGGAGCTGGCTGGGTTTAAAAAAGTAAGTTTTTCTTTTCTTGCAGCATTTGGAGGCATTATATGTCCAGTAATGATTTATTCATATTTTAACTCTGGCACAGCATATGAAAGTGGTTTTGGTGTTGCAATGAGCACAGATACAGCCTTTGCACTTGGGCTTATAATGCTTCTTGGAGATAGAGTGCCTAAGATTTTGAAGATTTTTCTTGTAACACTTGCTGTAGCTGATGATTTAGGGGCTATTTCTGTAATTGCAATTTTTTATTCTGATAATATTAATATGCAATGGATTTATGCTTCTTTAATCCTTGTTGCAGTACTTATTTATCTTAATTATCGTGATACTAAATATCTTTCGCTATATTTTTTGGCGGGTATTTTGTTGTGGTTTTGTGTGCACCATAGCGGGATTCACGTAACAATTGCAGCAGTTATTTTGGCAATGGCGATTCCCGGGCGCACACGCGTAAATAAAAAATATTTTATCAATATGCTTAAAGAATTTGAAAGAATGAAAGTAGCCACGAATGATTGGAATGATGTAGTCTATGCACGTGAATCGGAGAAGGTGGGTTTTTGGAGAGGAAGCTTTAAGAATATTAGAAGTTTTATATTTGGAAATCAAGATGTGGAAAAAAAGATTGATATGGCAAAAACTTCCCAACTCGTGCATATGTTGGATACTATAGGCACATATTCTCGTTATGCGCAAAATCCGCTTATACGTCTTGAAATTGCTCTGCAACCCATTTGCGCTTATTTTTTTGTTCCTCTTTTTGCTTTTGCTAATGCAGGTGTAACACTTGAAGGCAATATTGATATAAGTTTAAATAGTGTTATGCTTGGGACAATTTTAGGCTTAGTAGTGGGCAAACCTGTAGGTGTATTACTTTTTTGTTTTTTAGGAGAGAAGTTAAATCTTGCTACTCGTCCAAAAGATTTAAATTATTTGCATATTTTATCTGTGGGTATGATTTCAGGCATTGGCTTTACAATGTCTATGTTTGTGGCAAATCTTGCCTATAAAGATGATATAATGAGTATTGATATGTCTAAAATTTCTATTCTTGTAGCATCGTCAATAGCAGCTGTTCTTGGGCTTTTGGTGGTTTATCTTAGCACAATTAAGCAGGATAATCAGGTTGATAATATAAATGAAGAAGATGAGATTCAAAAGCTTAAGGAAACACAAAGTATCATTTGATTTAAGAGTAAGGAGTAAAAATGGCAGCAAAGCAAAATAGAATTTCGGAAGCATTAAGTAGTTTTATCCGCGCAGAATCTTTTAGTGGTATTTTTTTATTTTTTTGCGCAGTGAGTGCAATGATTGTAGCCAATTCGCCTTTCTCTGATATTTATAAAAACTTTTGGGAACAACCTTTTGGTTTCAGCTTTGCAGGGGGATTTTATGGATTTAGTATTCACGATTGGATTAATGATGTATTGATGTCAATTTTTTTTCTTATGGTTGGGCTTGAAATTAAACGCGAATTGCTTTTTGGGGATTTATCCGGATTCCAAAAAGCAGCTTTTCCTGTTATAGGCGCAGTAGGTGGTATGATTGTGCCAGGTGTTATTTATTATGTGCTCAATATGAATACTCCCTCTTATCACGGATTTGGAATCCCTATGGCTACCGATATTGCCTTTGCACTCGGTGTCATCTTGCTTCTTGGCAAACGTGTTCCTTTGGCACTTAAAGTATTCCTTGTAACACTTGCTGTGGCTGATGATTTAGGAGCAATTGTTGTTATTGCAGTATTTTATCCTTCGCCTGAAGGTTTGCATTTTATATATTTAGGTGCAGCAGCAGGGCTTTTAATACTTCTCACAGGTATCAATCATTTAGGGGTGCGCCATTTAGGAGTGTATATAGGGATTGGTATTTTGTTGTGGTTTTGTGTGCACCATAGCGGGATTCACGCAACTATTGCAGCTGTGGCATTAGCATTTTGTATTCCTGTAAAGCCCAAAATTGAGAGCAAGGAATTTATTCAAGTCGTTCAACAGATGATAGAAATTTTTGAGAGCAAAGACAAAGAGCGTAAAAATATTTTACTTGATACGCAACAAATGAGTGCAATTGATGAAGCAGGGAGAGATTTTGCAAAGGTCCAAAATCCACTTTTGCGTTTAGAGCACGCTTTGCAACCTCTGTGTGCATTCATTATTATGCCCCTTTTTGCTTTTGCTAATGCAGGTGTAGATATCCGTGCAGAAGTAAATTTTCACATTGACCATATTATGCTTGGGGTTATACTTGGACTTGTAGTAGGCAAGCCTTTGGGTATTTTAAGTTTAACATTCTTATGTGAGAAATGTAAAATTGCTTCACGTCCAGCAGGAGTGTCTTGGAGTCATATTTTTGGTGCAGGAATGCTTGCAGGCATTGGCTTTACAATGTCTATGTTTGTCTCAAATCTTGCATTTGATGCTCCTCAAGCAAGTGATGTGTCAAAAATAGCAATTTTGCTTGCTTCAAGCATTGCAGGTATTGTGGGTTCATTGTATTTGATAATCAATTATAAAATCAACTCTCGGGCAAAAGTCAAATCTTAACTATTTTAAGATAGAATCCACAATTTAAGTTTATTAAAAAAGGATTACTTATGCAAGGTGGAGCACAAGAGACATTAATGTCATTACTTCCTATCGTATTTTTTATTGCGATTTTTTATTTACTTCTTATTCGTCCAGCAAATGTAAAGCGTAAAAAGCACCAAGAAATGATTGATGCGCTACAAAAGGGTGATAAAATCATCACTACAGGCGGTCTTATATGTGAAATAGTTAAGCCTGAAAAAACATTTTTTAGCGTGCGTTTAAATGATGACACAATTGTAAAGCTTTCTCGGGAATTTATTGCATATAAGCTTGATGCAAATGATGAAACTCAAGAATAATTACAAATGGCAAAACAACACACTTATTCCGTTCAAGGAAGCCATAAAGGTTTAAATTATAGGCTGTGGTCTTTTATTTTCGTAGCATTAGTTGGTATTATTCTTTGCTTACCTTCATTTACAGATATCAATGGTCGTAAGATTGCACTTGGACTTGATTTACAAGGAGGATTAAATCTTCTTTTGGGTATAAAAACTCAAGAAGCAATTAAAGCGCGTTTTTCTTCCTTAGCTTCCCAGATTGTTTTTGATACCAAAAAAGAGAATATTCTTATTGATAATTTAAAAGTATTTGAAGATAAGATAAGTTTTGAGCTTGTAGATACTGATGAAAAGCCAATGCTAGATAAGATTCTCTCTCAGATTAATGGGTTGCAAGTAAATGAAAATAATGGAGCGTATTCCATTGTTTTTACTGCAGAATATGAAGAAGAGATTCAAAGTAGTGCGCTCAAACAAGCTATCGGCACAATTCGCAATCGCCTTGATGAATTTGGTTTAAGGGAGCCAAGTGTAACCCAGCAAGGTAAAGATAATATTCTTGTCCAGTTGCCAGGCATTAAAACAATTGAAGAAGAACAAAGGGCACGAGATTTGATAGCTAAGCCTGCACATTTGCAAATGATGGCTGTTGATGAAGAAAGAAATGCGCGAGTAAGCACAATGAGCGAGCTTGAGGCACAAAAATATAATGATGTTATTTTGCCTTTTGTGCATTCATCTGAGGTTCAAGCTCTTGAGAATACTCTTACTCATCTTCAAGAAAAACTTAATGAGCTAAAAGAACACCCACAAAATTCTATGTCCTCGCAAGAAAGAACTAATACTTTATTTGCAGAACGCATTAAAATTGAGGGAGAAATTGCTAAGATTCAACAAGAGCTTGAGGCGAAAAAAACAAAACTAAATCAGGTCATATTACTTAAAGCTGTGCCAATTCTTGATGGTTCTATGCTTACAGATGCAAGAGCAGCTTTTGACCAAAACAATCAACCCATTGTGAGTTTTAGCCTAGATTCTAAAGGAGCAAAGATTTTTGGAGACTTCTCTGGGGCAAATGTAGGTAAACGTATGGCAATAGTTCTTGATGGTAAAGTATATTCTGCACCTGTCATTCGTGAGCGTATAGGTGGAGGAAGCGGACAAATCAGCGGTGGCTTTAGCGTAGCTGAAGCAAGTGATTTGGCAATTGCACTTAAAAGTGGAGCATTACCAGCACCTATGGAAGTGCTTGAAAAGCGTAGTGTGGGTCCAAGCTTAGGTGAAGATTCTATACGAGCTTCATTAATTGCGCTTATTAGTGGTTTTGCCTTAGTCGTTATTTTTATGATAATATATTACTCTCTTGCGGGCGTGATTGCTGTTGTCGCATTGTTTGTGAATATTGTGCTTATTATTGCCGTTATGGCGTGCTTTGGTGCTTCATTAACATTGCCGGGTATGGCTGGAATCGTGCTCACTGTGGGTATGGCAGTAGATGCAAATATTATTATTAATGAAAGAATCCGAGAAGCTTTGCGTGCAGGATTTGGTATAGCTAAATCAATTGAAATGGGCTATGCGAATGCCTCAAGGGCAATTTTTGATTCTAATCTCACAACACTTATCGCCGCTGTTTTACTCTATGCTTTTGGGACAGGAGCTATTAAAGGCTTTGCTATTACGATGGGGATTGGGATTACAGCTTCTATTCTTACTGCTATTGTTGGCACACACGGCATTTATCAAGCAATTATGCAGCGGATTATTAAAAGTGGCAATGTAAATTTGTGGTTTGGTATCAAGCTACCTTTAGATACCACAGAATCGGCAAAGCAGCAAGATACAAAGCTTAACAAAGGGTAATATATGGAAGTTTTTAAGAAAGTAAAAATATATGATTTTGTTACATATAGCTCGTATGGACTTGTTATCTCTACATTATTAATTATTGCTTCATTTGTGCTCTTGGGCATAAAAGGTTTTAATTTGGGTATTGATTTTGCGGGTGGAAGTATAGTGCAGATTCAATATACTAAACCTGCCCCGCTTAGTAAAATCCGCGAACTTCTCGCACAAGATGAGAGATTTAAAAATTCACAAGTAAGCGAGTTTGGCTCTAAAGAGGAAGTATTGCTTAAGATTCCTTATATCCCTACGAGTGTCAATGAGGATATATCTCATAGTATTGTTGCTCTTTTAGAGCCAAGTGGGCATTTTGAGTTGCGCAGGGTGGATTCCGTAGGTCCAAAGGTGGGTGATGAACTCAAGCAAAATGGTATTATTGCCCTCACATTCGCACTTATAGCAATGATGATTTATATTTCATTTCGTTATGAATGGAGATTCTCTCTTGCAGGTGTGCTTGCACTCGTGCATGATGTCATTATTGTTTCTGGCGTGGTGATACTTGCAGGTGTAGATTTCAATCTTGATGTCTTGGCGGCGTTGCTTACAATTATTGGTTATTCAATCAATGATACCATTATTATTTTTGATAGAATCCGCGAACAAATGATGATAAAGCGTCAAAAAGATATGAAATATGTTATTAATGAAGCAGTTTCTTGCACACTTTCAAGGACTATCCTTACTTCTTTAACTGTGTTTTTTGTGGTGCTAACACTTTATCTTTTTGGCGGAGAAATTATTGTTGGATTCTCACTTCCTATGCTTGTAGGGGTGATTATTGCTACTTGTAGTTCAATGTTTGTTGCACCGCGTTTAGCATTAATGTTTGGGTTTAATCTTGATGAGTATTATCAAAGAGAGACAAATAAACTCAAAAAACAAGAGGAAAAAAAGAGACTGCGTGCAATGTATGAACAAGGTCGTTTATAAGGAGTGAGTAATGGATTGGGGTAAGGTATTCTTTGTATTTTTTAGTTTAATGAGCTTAACTTTTACGCTTGGATTTTTGTATGAAAGTAATATAGTGATACTTTTTATTGCTACAGCGATTAATTTTATTGCTACAACTTTCCGCATCGGTGTAAAAAATAGTCTTTCCGCTGAGCTTTTTGCAAGCTCCTTGGTTGCAGATTTTCATCTTATACCTGCTTTTGTATTTTTACAAGTTTTTGGTGATATTGAAATTGCTACTGCACTTGTAGTGGGTGCAGTTGTGGCAAATTTATTTTCTGTTGTATTGCTTTGTATTGGGGGCGCAAAAGCAAGAGAAAGTGATTATTAAAGGACTAGGCTTATTAATTCTGGGCAAGGAGAGCTATGAAGCCAATCACATATATGTTCAGCTTTTTAAAATATTATATGTGTATTGTTTGTTGTGTTTGTCTATGGAAAGGTTGTGCTACCTATAAACTTGAAGTAGAGGATGTGAGCTTGTATCACGAGGGTGTGCAAATTATAGATTCTATAAAACCTAAGAGTAAAGTGCGACTTGAGGTAGGACAGACACTTGTGGGAGGCTCAAGCGCGATTCCTTTAGCACTTTTTATTTCTGCGCAAAATCTTGCTTCTCAAAAGGTAATTTTTGATAAGGATTGTGTGCAAATGTATCAAAATGATAAGGCATTAAATTCATTGAGTGATAATGAACTTAAGAGTGCTTCGTTTGATTATGGTTTCATTATAGAATCTTATCATCTTTATATGCCGCCAAAGCCTATGCCAGAGAATCAGTTTGTAGGAATGCCCTTTATTTATCGGGGATATATGGGTGGATTTTATATATATGATTATATGATTATTTCTGCTAGAGAGCGACTTTGGCAACAAATGCGCCTTGATGATGAGAGAGCAAAAAAAGCACTTATTATATCAAGTATGATGCAAAAAAATACTCTTGAACCATATAAAGCACCACAGGGCGGTTTTGTAATTTATGCGCCCCAAAAATTACAAAAGGGGACGCTTGATGTGTATGTGAAAGTGGGCGAGGAAAAACATCGCTTTACATTGCAGCTTAGTAAAATAAAATAAAAGGAGCAAAAATGAAAAAATACTGCATTTATATACTATGGGGAATGCTTATAAGTGCGTTGTTAGTAGCTTGTAGTGATAAACCCACAGATTCTACTCCCGATCAAGCACCTCCAGAGAAACCAGCTCTTATACTTGAGGGTAATGAAAGCCTTGAAAAACTAATGGACAAGATTTTTGAAAATAATGTTTATAGCACTACGACAGATGAGCTAATGCGTTCTTTTTTACCCAAAGAGGTGCAAAAAAATGCAGATACAGATAAATTTATTCCAGTAGAGCATAAACGCTATGAAGTAGCTCAACTTTTTAGACAAGCATATTTTCAGAACAAAACACATCAGATTCAAAGTAAAACACTTGAAGAAGCATTTGCCTTGAAAAAAGAATGGAATGTATTATGCACTTCGGCACAACCTTATGAGAAATTACCCATTCTTCAGCGACTTAATACGGAAATTGAGATTTCCTTAAGCCTTTTGTTGCTTAATAGTCAAGATGAGGTGGATACTTTAGAGAGACTTCTTTCGCAGCAGTATCAAAGTGCTAAAGGCACAGGAGAGCTTAATACCATTATAGAATCTCAAATGCAAGTGCGACTTTTAATACTTTTTGGTTTGTATCATTTAGATTTGATTAATGAGAGTAAGGAAGAACATTCAGAGAGCTTTAAATTGCGTTCAACACTTGGTGCAAATCTTGCACAATATCAGGATTTTTTGCCAAAAGAGCACTATGAGGTATATCACAGAGCCTTTATGCTTCTTAATCACGCAATTTTAAAAGAGCAAACTCCTTTAGATAGAATTTTAGTCAAACTTTTAGAATTTTTACCAAGTTTGGAACAAAATATAGGAAATGAGGATTGGTATTTGCATTTAGAACGCGTTAAGAATGCTTATGAAATTTCAAAAACACAAGATTTTTCTAGCCCAAAAGCTCAAGAATTAATACAAATTGCACAAAATCCTCATAAAAATGTTTATGATAACGCCCTTATAGGAAATTATCTTTATGGACTTGATTATTTGACTTTAACTTTATTGAATAATGATGTGGCAAATAATCTTTCTTTAGCATTAGATTCTTTGCAGAAAGATTTTAAGCATTTTCAAATATTTCAACACCATTTTGAGCCCTCTTCATTTCAAAATTATATTGCATCAATGTTTATAGGGGCTTATGCTCTTTATAATACGCGCCAAAACCAAGAACGTTTTAATGAGTTGCTCCATTTAATTAAATCCGAGTTATCTCAATATAATGATGTAATTTCAGATGAAAATAAGGATTTGTATCAAGATGCACTTTTTGTTTTAGAACAAATGGATAAAACAAAATTTTTGCAAATCACACTTACAGAAGCTAAGCCTGAAGAAGAGGCAGGATATATCAAAATTCGCTTAAACCTTTCGCCTTTTGAAATTGAGAATATAAAAAGCATTGTCTCAAAGGAAAATAATGCCCTTAAGGAAAATCTCCCAGTATGTCTTACTCCGCAAGAGGTAGATTTTATGCTATCTTTAGTGTATCAAGCTTATAAAACACAAGATGTGAGAGGTGTTGCTCCTGAAATGTTTAAAATACGGCTAGAAGAGGTGTTTGGTATTGAGAATCTTGAACATCAAAAGCAGTTTAAAGATGCTCAAGGGAAAGAGTGGGGCAGGGAGTATTTGATAGATTTTGATAGATTTATGTTGCTTGGCGTAGCAGATAGGGCTTGTTATGTCCAAAGTCTTATTCTTGATGAGAAGTTGAGCGTATTGCAAGAGAAGCAAAAAATTTGTGGATATAATTTGTATTTTGATAAAGAAAATGGTTTGATAACTAATGAAATCTTACCCTCGCGTATTCTTGAAATTATAGCAGATGGTAATGTGTATTATCGCTTGAGAGAGGTTGATTTGAATCTCAATAAGTTTATTTTTTATAATGATGAGATTGCTCTTGAATCTTTAAAAAATGCGCAAGATTTGGGTGAAATCTTACCCGTATTGCTTACAACATTCTCGCATATGAAAGATTATCTTAATAATCGTCTTTCACCCCAGCAAACACAAGAAATAATACTTAGAGCGAAACAAAAACCTTGTGCAAAGTAGTATTAGGGCTTTATTTGGGCTCTAAATTCTTTACGTTTTTTAGCGGCTTCAAATCGGCGTTTTTCTTCTTCTGTGGTAGGTGTAAGCGGTGGAATTTTGATTTTTTTACCACTAGGGTCAATAGCTACCATAGTAAAGTAGCAACTATTAGTATGGGTAACAAAGCGATTTTTAATATCTTCACTAATAACTTTTATGCCTACTTCACAGCTTACGCTTCCTACATAATTTACTGACGCAAGAAAAATGACAAGCGAACCAATTGGGATAGGGTTTTTAAATACCATACCATCAACGCCAATAGTTACCACACCGCAGCCACAATATCGTGTTGCACAAGCATATGCTACTTGGTCAAGCAACTTCATAAGCTCACCCCCGTGCATAACGCCACTAAAATTTGCCATACTTGGTGAAGCAAGCACACTCATTGTTAAGGATTTTGGGTCAAATACATCTTCCATAAGTAACTCCTAAAAGGACAAATTTATTTTAAACTTTATATCAAATTATGCACTTGCAAGGTTACAACTGCTATAAATTTAGGAATAAGATTCTATATTTATTTTTTGTATGTCTCTAAATGTAACCTCTTTTATTCATTGTTTCCTAAAAAACAATTAAATTTTTTTCATCATAGCCGATTTGTATTACAGCCAAAGGCAAGGACGCCTAAGGAAAATTTTAAAAAGGAGTTACCATGGCTTTT
>NZ_JRMS02000038.1:0-594 GCF_000762925.2 Helicobacter sp. MIT 03-1614 | reverse complement strand
TTGGATAACTTCTCCAGTCTTACCACTTACATTTTGCATAGAACTTGTAATCTCTTCTACTGCTTGAGCTGTTTGTTCTAAAGAGGAAGCTTGGGAATTTGTTAAATTAGTAAGATTAGTTACTGCTTGAGCAAGAGATTTAGCTTCATTACTTAATGTTTGAGCAAAGTTTGAACTTGTTGAGAGCATTTTTCTAATTTCTTCTCCTAGAGTATTTGTAACAACTTCTACTCTACCACTTGCATCTTTTACTTCTGTGGTGAAGTCGAGTTTAGTATAGCTATCAAATACTCTTGCTATTTCATTGGTATCACTTCCTATTTTTGTTTGTAAATCATCAAGCATATGATTAAGCACATTTTTTAATTCATTAAGCTGTGGATTATGAGGAGTTTCTGTAATTCTTGCTCTAAAGTCTCCAGATTCTATGGTTTTTGCAGTTAAAACTGATTGTTCTACAGCTTTAGAATCTTGTTCTAAACCAGCTTTTGTTTTTTGAATATTATCATTAATAGCATTACCCATTTCACCTAATTCATCTTGAGCAACAATCTTAAGAGGTTGTGGTGCATCTTTGCGTTCGTGGTTGAGATA
>NZ_JRMS02000037.1:0-610 GCF_000762925.2 Helicobacter sp. MIT 03-1614 | reverse complement strand
AAGCTCATTAAATTCTGTTACGAAAGGCTGTTTGCTACACTCTGAAATTCCTATCGCAATAGGTTCATTCCCTGCATACAAAAGCCTTTTATTCTTATTATCCCAAATCCTAAAGTCAAGTTCTTGTAGTTTCATTCTCTACTCCTTAAAAAATACACAAAAGTGTGAAGTCCTAGAAGTCTTTTGCATAAGCAAAGGCTCTTTATTAAAACAATTTAGAATCTCGCTTAAACTAATTTGTGCTTCACTCCACTTAAAAATCAAAGTGCCATTTACCTTTAGCACTCGCATACATTCCTTAAATCCCTTTGATAAATCCTCTTTGTAAGATTTGTCAAGTTTCCCATACTTTTGCACCATAAAGGATTTATCACTACCATTTTTTATATGAGGCGGGTCAAAGATAACAAGAGAGAAACTTTCATTTTCAAAAAGTAAATCTCTAAAATCTGCTATCACATCAGGCTTAACGATAAAGTATTCATCTTTTTGCTTACTCTTTTTAAAGATTGTTTCAAATTCACGCTTATCACAAAATAACACATTAGGATTTTGTTTATCTGCATAAAACATCTTGCCACCACAGCATACATCAAGGATAGGTTTCATT
>NZ_JRMS02000005.1:0-159461 GCF_000762925.2 Helicobacter sp. MIT 03-1614 | reverse complement strand
ATGGCTGGACTTGTATGCATTGGTGGGCTAGGCGTAATGATTATAAATCAATTGAAATTGCGGTTACCAAAGCAGGAGCAAATGTAGATGTGTTAGACAGATCTGGAAAAACACCTTTGTTCCATTCGGTAAAAGAATCTTCAGCCTACAAAGCCACCCAGATGTTAATAGAGCTTGGGGCAAATGTGAATTATTATAATGGAGCTTTCACTCCCTTAGATGTAGCACAAGGAGCTAGAAACAAAAAGCTTCTAAAAGACGCAGGGGCTAAGAGTGCTGATAGGGATTTGAGGTATATTGTAGAGGAGGTATTGTTGGCATTTGGGGTAGATTGTGCAAATCGAAAGAGTTTTGACGAAAATTATCATAAATTAACAGACGAACAACGCGCAGAAAAAGATAAACTCATCAATCAAAGAATTGCTGAGATGATGAGCAAGAAAAAGGCTAAGTAATGGCTGAAGAATCTCTTACATTTAATGATGTGAAATTTCATATCAAAGAATTTCAAAAGGAAACACAATGAAAAATGAAAATGCAGATTCTAAAGAATCTTTACAAGCACTTTTGCAAAAGTATAAAAGTGGGAGTAGTGAGGAGCTAGAAGCAGGATTAGCGAGTTTAAACACCGATGAGCAAAAAGCATTCATCAAAGAAGTTTTATGCCTTGAGAATGAAAACTGGGATAATGGCACACTAAAAAGCGATGAAAAATTCAATGTCATTTTTCCGCCACATTTTAAGGCGGTTATGGCTTATGAAAAAGCGCATTTTAATGGTGCAATACTTTCTGATTTCATCGAGGCATTAGAAGAATGGCTAGAGCAAGAGGAAATGGAGCTTTATGACGACCCTGCTGATTTTGAGGGCGGGGATTATTATAGCGGAGATGATAGTGAGTGCGATGAGGACTATACCATAGATGATTGGGTAGCAGACCAAACAGGACATTTAAGGGACTTTATTGATTCTTTGAAAGATTTTAAATGATAAAACATACACCGCCAACCAACTCCATTTCTATTTTTTCTCTAAACAATCTTTTAGCAATGAAATCCCATAAATCCTTAACTTACAATAGATTTAGGGCTTATTTGAGGGTTAAGCTTAAAAACAGACACTTTAGTAAAAAGAGACTTATCTTTGCTATTTTGTTTTACTTTCTCTGCTCTCTCACTATCTTTTTGCTTCCTTTAGATATTTTAACCAAGTATCCTTATTTAAAACACTTCACAGACTTTATGGACTTTATCCCTGCTATTAAACTAATGGAGAGTAAAACTTACGCTCCTGAACTTTGTAAGTTTTATGCTTCGTATATGTTTGTGGTGGGTGCGGGAGTGTTTGCAGTAATTCTTAGAGATTTTTTTGTATATTGTGCAAATGGTATGTTGCGCCCTTATTCACAAAAAGGTGTAGAGACTCTTGGAGGTATGAAGAAAATGATAGGGCAGCCGATAAAATACAGCATTATAATGGTCGGTAACTATGCCTTGATATTGTCTGTTACCTATGGCTTTCTTAATGGCGGAATGATTGGTTATACTAGGAGAGGACATTGGAATACTTATTTTATAGATGATTACTTTGAGATGATTTTCTATATTGATTATTGGCAAAGTCTAATAATAGGCGGTCTATTATTAGGCATTTGTTTTTTTATAGTTTTGACAGACACCATATTTTACAGGCGATTTTTTACCAAAATAAGAACAAACAATGAATGATGAATGGGTTAAGAATAGACTTAATAAGGCTGTGGGTAAGGAACAAGCAGAAGAGATAAAGCAATTTCTTGATAGCAATGATAAAAGGGTCAGAAAAGATTTATTTCATATGGATGAAGGAGGTAATATAACCATTAAAGAGCTAGATAAAGATGCCAAGATAAAAAACGATTAAAGGAGATAAAAAATGGTAAGGGATCCCAAAAGAAGTAAAGAAGAGTTGGACGAGAATATAAAGGAATTTGAGGAAGAAATTAAAAAGACTATGGAGTTGCTCTCATCAAAACAAAATTTAAATAAATATTTAGTGTATTTTTCTTTAGATGGAGATAGATTAGAAAAAGCTTTAGCAAAATATGCGCGTGGAGATGATATAGCGGAGGTCAAAAAAGAGCTAGAAATTGCAGTGCTAGGGCGACAAGAACATCGTTTGGAAACAGGATTTGATATTACTTTGTATGGAGAAAATATTGAGGAGTTTTGTGTAAGGATATTGTTAGATATGGATACTTTTTGTTTGCTAAAGCTTATAGAGGAAGATGAGGCAAAGAGAAGGGATATTTACAATAGAGATTGGTTTTTGCATTTTATAGGCTCGAAGGGTAAAAATCTAAATTTAGAGCGAAAATGTGCTTCTTTTGTCAAAGAACACGAACTGATTAAAGAGTTTGTAGCGAGTAAGGACATTAACTTTTTGCATCAATATATGAAAAAACACACAAGATTAAGAGACCCTATAAATACTTGGAATCTTCAAGGTGCTGCTGTGGTAAAAATAATGAATTTAGATAAAGATGAATTTAAAGACTATAAATACTTTCCCTATGATTTGATATAGAATCTTATCTGTTGCATTAAGGTTTAAAAAATACATTTTAAAAGGAAAAACAATGACAAGAGAACAAGCAGAATTGATTATTAAGGAAGAGGGGTTAATAGAAGCAGAATGGAATAAGTATGGTGAAGCGGGTGGGGAGTATTATTTCATCATTTGGTTTAATCCTAACAATAATAAATATGAAACTATTTACATTGGAGAGCGAGGGGGCGTTGAAGATGAATATGCCTTTGATTATGAAAGAGAAGCAATAGATAAAATGCTACAAATGAATTATTGGCAGAAAAAACATATGTATGGAGACATCAAAGGATATTTAACAAAAGAACTTGCTTTACAAGTCATCAAAGATGAGAATTTAGAAGTCATTTGGTATGATGAGGCTTTGAAGCCTTTGAGTGCTGGAATTAAGCACGATAAACAAAGAGATAAATACATTTCTTTTATCACAAATTCTAAGGCAGAGCTGATAGAGTGGAGGAATATTGAGTTTAATGGTGATGAGGAATTTGAGGGGAAAATATATAATGATGAGTATCTAGCCCTTTACGCCCTTATCAATCGTGCAAGAATGATAAAGCAAGGAAAGATTAGCTTTAGCAGCATATCAAAGAAAGAAATGTTAAGGCATTAGAATCTAGATCCTTTGGCTATTACCTTAAGATATGACAGGGAAAAGGGTTGGATTCTTCACTTTCGTTCAGAGTGACAAGATAGATTATAGATTCTAAATATATAAAAAATCATACAAACATAAAAGATATAAGCCACCCTTTATATTTATGTTCAAATCTTATAATAGAGAAGGTAGTCTTTATCAATAATTTTAGATTTAATAATGGGAGTAAAACACTTTAAATGTCTCAACAAGAATTCTTAGATGAAATTGTTATAAATTTTTGCAAAAAGCTAGACAAATTTTCAGCACAATATGGCTTAAAAACAGAGGAATTTATAACTTTTGGTGTTTTTGATAATTTACTTTTTACTTTTGAACATTATTTAGAACAAGAGGAAGATTGCATAAGTCTTGATGTTTCTTTTAGGGTGAAATCCATAAAAAGTGATGAGATTCTATGTGCTAGCCTAGAGATTGATGAGCCTGATTTGGACTTTAAAATCTTAAATGAATATGGTGTTAGATCTTTTCCTTATTCTTTTAAAAGTATGGAATTTTCCAATATGCAAGAATTGCAAGAATTTGCTTTAGATGATATGCCTAGTGATTCTTATCATAATTTTTTGAGTGCCTACAAGGAGAGCATAGAATCTCTTTTGGAAGCCTTTAAAATCGATACACCTAGCACGATACAAGGACTTTATGATTTTATTTATAAATATGAAAATAATAAAGATGTGTTTTGGAAAGATAGAACCCTAATGCAAATTTTACTTCTTATAGAATTAAATCAAAAAGAACAAGCACTTAAGATTTTAAAAAATGACCCAAGAACTAATGAAGAACGTAAGATTTCTATAGAATATGATAATGGGGAAGTAGAAATATTTGATATTTTGATTTATTCTTTGGAGAATGATATTATATGAATATCTCAAGCCAAAAAGATGTATTTAGACTACGATTGCAATACTTTTTATATGGCAAGGTCTGATGAGCAGATTTTGAATTATCTTAATGATGAGGAATTAAGGCAAGATTTGCAAAGCTTTGTGGAATCCTATGGCGAGGCAAAAGGCGAATAAATCACGGGAATTTTGGGAATCCTCTAAAAGGAGAAAGAAAATGAAGTTTAAGAATATAAAACACGGAATCCCCTTTCAAAGAGAGTTTGAGTTAGAGGGTGAAAATATTGACTTGCGCAATGATTTTTACTTGCATAAAATTAAAAACAGCGCAAAGACTTTGGAGCTGTTTTTCAAATCAAATAAAACAAATATATGCGATGTAAAAATGACTTTTTGGGATTGTGAGTTATTACATTTATGCGCGTATTGTGAGGATTTAGGGAAATGTCAAGCTCATTTTATAGATTTAGTAAGGACGAATTGGGACAATATGACAGGCTATATTGAAAAAGATGATGAAATGCTCCTTAGCCTATATTTTGATGAGGATTTGGAATCCATTACTTTGTATTGCAAGAGCTTTGAAATAGTTTTTGTGCAAGAAAATGCCCAGTCAAAGGAAAAACAATGACAAGAGAACAAGCGGAGCTAATCATCAAAGAGGAGCAGTTAATTTATACAGATTGGTATCCTTCTTATAAGCACGTAGGAGAATTTCATCTTACTATGTGGTTTGATTCTAAAAGTAATAAATTCGAGGTGCTTTACATTGGAGAACGAGGCTGTGTCGAGCGTGAATATGCCTTTGATTATGAAAGAGAAGCAATCGATAAAATGCTGCAAATGAATTATTGGCGTAAATATTATGATAATGAAATAGACTTGAGCGGTGATGATAGAAAAGAACTCGCTTTACAAGTCATCAAAGAGGAACGTTTGCAAGTCATTTGGGACAATGAGGCTTTGAAGCCCTTATGTGCGGGTATTAAGCACGATAAACAAAGAGATAAATATATTTCTTTTATCACAGATTCTAAAGCAGAAGTGATAGAGTGGAGGAGTATTGAGTTTGAGGGAGATAGATATAGTGAAACTTTTGAAGAAGTATTTAGTGATGAGGATACAGCCCTCTATGCGCTTATTAATCGTGCTAGAATGATAAAACAAGGAAAGATAATTTTGTGTTAAGGTATCTTTATCAAGATTGTTTCAAAATGATACTAATTTAAGCAAATTCTCGTTAAAATCACATTTAAATCTATTGAAAGAAAGGAGATACAATGCTTGAGATACGATGGCATTCTCGTGCTGGGCAGGGTGCTGTAACAGGTGCAAAAGGACTTGCTGATGTAATTGCAGGCACAGGCAAGGAAGTGCAAGCTTTTGCGTTTTATGGATCGGCAAAGCGTGGTGCTTCAATGACAGCTTATAATAGGATAGATTCAGAACCCATTCTTAACCACGAGAAATTTATGAATCCAGATTATATTTTGGTTATTGATCCGGGATTGGTTTTTATTACAAATATTTGTTTATATGACAAACCTTCTACAAAATATATCATTACAACGCGTTTGAGCAAAGAAGAGCTGATTGCAAAAAAACCTGAGCTTGCAAGCAAAGAGATTTATACACTTGATTGTATTCAAATCTCTATTGATGCGATTGGTAAATCTGTCCCAAATGCACCTATGCTTGGGGCGTTAATGAAGGTTTCAGGTATGCTTGAAATTGATTTCTTTTTAGAATCTTTTTCTAAAGTGCTTGGTAAAAAGCTTCCTCCTCAAGTTATTGAGGCAAATAAGGTGGCAATTAGACGAGCCTATGAGGAAGTCAAATAATAAAGCAAAGGAGAGATTTATGGATAAATTAAAAGATTGGGACAAATTTGAAATCGGCTCTGTGCTTTTTCCTTTCAAAAAGGGTGTAGATGGCAGAAAGGAGCTTTATAAATATGAAAGGACTTATAGTGGAGATAGTTCTTTTACAGATAGTGTGGCTCATTGGCGTGTAGAGAAGCCTGTGCATAATAGTGAAATTTGTATTAATTGCTTTAATTGTTGGGTATTTTGTCCTGATGCGGCAATCCTTACAAGAGATGAGAAACTTGCAGGAGTAGATTATGTGCATTGTAAAGGTTGTGGAGTGTGTGTAGATGTATGTCCTACAAATCCTAAGTCATTGCTTATGTTTAGCGACCATAAAGCGAATGAAGAAGCACTTAAAGAGTGGCCAGCTAAAGAATCTAAAAAACCACAGAACAATGCGTAGAGGAGGAAATAATGGCTAAAACAATGGAATTACGAACGATTGAGGTGTGGGACGGGAATATGGCAGCCTCTCAAGCACTGCGTCAAGCACAAATTGATGTGGTAGCAGCTTATCCTATTACACCTTCAACTCCGATTGTGCAAAATTATGGAAGTTTTGTGAGTAATGGTTATATTGATGGTGAGTTTGTTATGGTGGAATCTGAACACGCTGCTATGAGTGCGTGTGTAGGTGCAGCTGCAGCTGGAGGGAGAGTAGCAACTGCGACAAGCTCTCAAGGTTTTGCTCTTATGGTAGAGGTGCTTTATCAGGCTTCTGGTATGCGCTTACCTATTGTTTTAAATCTTGTCAATCGTGCGCTTGCTGCGCCGCTTAATGTCAATGGTGACCATTCTGATATGTATCTTAGCCGCGATACAGGTTGGATAAATCTTGCTACCTATAATCCCCAAGAAGCATATGATTTTAATCTTATGGCATTTAAGATTGCAGAAGATAAACGCGTGAGAGTGCCCGTAATTGTGAATCAAGATGGTTTTATTTGCTCTCATACAGCCCAATCAGTGCGTCCATTTACTGATGAAGAGGCATATAAGTTTATTGGCGATTATATCCCACATAATCCTATGCTTGATTTTGCTAATCCTATCACTTATGGAGCGCAGACAGAGGAAGATTGGCATTTTGAGCATAAGGCACAATTACATAAGGGCATTATGGATTCGGCTGCAGTGATAGAGGAAGTATTTGAATCGTTTGCAAAAGTGTCAGGACGCAAATATAATCTTGTTGAGACCTATATGTGTGAAGATGCGGAGGTAGCAATTGTTGCACTTGGCACAAGTGTAGAATCTGCTCGCGTGGCAGCTAAAAAAGTGCGTGAGGAAAAGGGAATTAAAGCAGGAGTGCTTTCAATCCGCACTTTGCGTCCTTTTCCTTTTAAGCAAATAGGAGAAGCACTCAAATCTCTTAAGGCTGTAGCGTGTTTAGATAGAAGTCTTCCTGCTGGTGCGCTTGGTATGCTATTTAACGAATTTTCTGCTGCGGCTTTATCTGCTGGTGCGCACCCTGTGATGTCAAATTATATCTATGGACTTGGCGGACGTGATTTGACACAGGCACATTTGGAAGGTATTTTTAATGAGCTTGATGCAAATGTAAAAGCTGGCAAACTTACACACCCAGTTCAACAAATGTTAGGGCTTCGCGGACCTAAAATGAGCTTTTTTTAAGGAGAATATGATGGTAAAAGAAGTTAAAAATCTTAAAGAGTTTCAAAAATCATCAAAGAAATTTGAAGGTGCGCATTTACTTTGCCCGGGTTGTGCGCACGGAATGATTGTGCGTGAAGTATTAAGTGCGGTTGACGGACCTATTATTTTAGGAAATTCGACAGGTTGCCTTGAGGTTTCAAGCGCAGTATATCCGCATACAAGCTGGGACGTGCCTTGGATACATATTGGTTTCGAAAATGGTTCTACTGCTGTGGCTGGTGCAGAAGCTATGTATAAAGCACTTGTACGTAAAGGCAGATACACAGGCGAAAAACCTAAATTTGTTGCATTTGGTGGTGATGGCGCGACTTATGATATTGGATTCCAATGGATTAGCGGGTGCTTTGAGCGCGGACACGATATGACTTATATTTGTCTTGATAATGAAGTGTATGCAAACACAGGTGGGCAGAGAAGTGGCTCTACACCGCTGGGTTCTAGCACTTCAACAACTCCTGCAGGAAGTGCAAGCTATGGCAAAAAAGAGCGCAAAAAAGATTTACTCTTTATAATGGCAGCACATCACGCTCCTTATGTTGCTCAAGTCGCTCCAAATAAATGGAAAGATATGAACAAAAAAATTAAACGTGCCATTGATACAGAGGGACCGACATTTATTAATGCAATGAGTGCTTGCACAACAGAATGGCGATTTGAATCTAACAAAACCGTTGAAATCAGTGATTTAGCTGTGGATTCTCTTGTGTTTCCATTGTTTGAAATTATTAATGGCGTAGAATTGCACATTACTTATCGCCCACGTAATGTTGTTCCAGTGCGCGATTATTTAGGTGCACAAGGGCGTTTCAAGCATCTTTTTAAACCTGAAAATGAGCATATTATTAAACAATTCCAAAAAGATGTGGAAGCACGTTGGGAATATCTCCAACGTAGAGAAGAAATTAATCCTAAATAAGAACTCTTAGTAGTCTAATAAAGCAATTAGGCTACAGAATAAAGGGTGCAATATTAATAAAGTTTTTATGCAATCTTAGATAAAATTGCCGATTTTGTTATATTCCATTGCAAGGACATCATTATGTCAGAAAAATCCGATAAGGTCAGCAAAAAATCAAAAGAAGTCAATGCTGAATTAGAAAGTCTTTTTAAAGAAGAAGATAGCGATTATATCACTTATGAAAAAATTGCCCAAATTATCCTTAAAGCTCCTACTGCTGCACAAGTTAAGAAAATTAAAGACTTAAGTAAAAAATATAAAAAACAGCTTTTGAGTTCGTCAGAAATTGCAAAAATGCTCAATACTCAAGAGCAGATTAAACGTCAAGCTGATAAGAAAAAAATGCTTAATGAAGAGCTTGAAGATGAATTTGATTTTATGAAAGATAAGGAATTGCTTGAATGGAGCAGAAGTGATAGTCCTGTGCGTATGTATTTGCGTGAAATGGGACAAATTTCGCTTTTGACAAAAGAAGAAGAAATCAGTTTAAGTAAAAAAATAGAATTAGGTGAAAATACTATTCTTGATGCAATTTGCTCTGTGCCTTATTTGATTGATTTTATTTATGATTACAAAGATGCTCTTATCAATCGTGAGCGACGTGTAAAAGAGCTTTTTAAAAGTTTTGATGATGAAGAGGAAGAGAATGAAGAGGAAGAGGAAGAATTTGATATGCTTGATGATGAAGAGGCATCACGCAAATCTAATTCTAAAAAAGACCAAAAACGTATAGAAAAAGTTATGGAAAGCTTTAAAGCACTTGATAAGGCAAAAAAAGAATGGCTCAAAGTGCTTGAAACACCAATAGTAGAGGGAGAAGATGAGTTGGCTCATATTTTGCTCCTCTCGCATAAAAAGCATATTTTGAAAATGAAGCTTTTGGATTTAGGACCAACAAGTAAGCTTATTGGTGAGCTTGTGAAAGCAATGGAAAACACTCTAAAGAGTGGCGATGGCTTTGAACGTGAGTTAAAACGTTTAGAGTATAAATTGCCATTGTTTAATGATATGCTTGTGGAAAATCATCAAAAAATACTTGCTAATATCACAACGATGAGTCGCGATGAGATTGCTGCAATGGTGCCAGAAACAACAATGGTGAGTGTATATGTAGAGCTTAAAAAGCTTTTTCAAACGAAAGAAGCAAGTGAAGGTGGTTTTAATTTAGAGCCTGAAAAGCTTAAAGAAATTCTAGAGCAGATTAAGCGCGGTAAGTCTATCTCCGATAAAGCAAAGGCAAAAATGGCAAAATCTAATCTCCGACTTGTGGTAAGCATTGCCAAACGTTATACAAATCGTGGTTTGCCATTTCTTGATTTAATCCAAGAGGGCAATATTGGGCTAATGAAAGCAGTGGATAAGTTTGAATATAAAAAGGGCTTTAAGTTTTCAACTTATGCTACTTGGTGGATTAGACAAGCAATTTCTCGTGCTATTGCCGACCAAGCACGCACAATTCGCATTCCTATCCATATGATTGAGACGATTAATAGAATCCACAAGATTATGCGCAAACACGTGCAAGAAACAGGCAAAGAGCCAGATATTGATTTTATTGCCAAAGAAGTGGGGTTACCTATTGATAAGGTAAAAAATGTGATTAAAATCACCAAAGAACCCGTAAGTCTTGATGCACCTATTGGGAGCGATGATGATGGCAAGTTTGGGGATTTTGTAGAGGATAAGAGCTCGGTTGGTCCTATGGATTACATCCTCAAAGAGGATTTAAAAGTGCAAATTGATGAGGTGTTAGAGCAGCTTAATGATAGGGAAAAAGCAGTCATTCGTATGCGCTTTGGATTGCTTGATGATGAATCTGACCGCACTTTGGAGGAAATTGGCAAAGAACTTAATGTAACACGAGAGAGGGTGCGACAAATAGAATCTAGTGCAATCAAAAAGCTTAAACACCCAAAGGTAGGAAGAAAGCTTAAAAATTACATTGAGGAGTAAGGTTGGAGAAAGCCAAATTGCTTTTTATTTTATAGATTTGGAGGGGAGAAGCGTTTGCTTTTAGAAAAAGTAAAATTTATATTGTTAGGGATAAGCTTTGTTTCATTACTACTTGGAAATGAGATTCCACAATTATACAATACTTCACTTTTAAGTAATAATGGGACGATGTTTTCTAATACACTCTCGCCTGAAATGGCAGATGGGAGGTATTGGGTGGATTTTGATGGCGAAGTAGGGCTTACCGGTGTGCTTGAAATGGCCTATGAATTTAACCAAGGTGCTTGGAATTGGGTATTTTACCCTGATAGCAACCTTGAGCTTCCTTTTTCGTTTGACCCATATAAACAAGGAGTTTATGATAAGCAACTCAAGAAATGGGATTATAAGAACGCTTCTTTTAATAAAAAGATTGATTTGGGTATCCTTGTAGGGATTGATGAAGTATATAAAATCCTCCCTTATGATTTACAGGCAAAAGAGATAATTTTTGGTGCAGTCGCAGTGAGGGCACAGGTGGTATTGAAGTATTATGGATTTGATGGAACAAAAGATTTTCCTATAAAGGTAGGGCATATAAAAAAATTTAAAGCACTTTCTCCAATATCTAAGCATTATTATGAGATTGGCATCGCACCGCATTTACAACAATTCCCTAAAACAAAGGATAGTTATATTAATTTAAGAGGTGAGCCAAAAAATGATGGCAAAAAGGCAGGAGAGATTATCGCGCAAATCCAAGTGGAAGATTTAAAAAATAAAAATGCTTTTGTTTATTATATATGGGGACGAAGTATTGGTGAATGGCTAAGAGTCTTTTACTTTCCACCTTCAGCTAAAAGTGGTAAGGACGCTATATTAGGTTATATCCATTCTTCACAAATTGAGAGCAAAAAGCAAAAATAGCGTATTTTATGTATTTTTTAGATTTTTAAGATAGAATCCAAACTTTATTTTATACCAATCAAGGAGGTCAAAATGGCTTTAGATATGGCGAAGAAGAAAGAGATTATTGCTAAATTCGCACGAGATAGTAAGGATACAGGCTCAAGTGAGGTGCAAATCGCATTGCTTTCACAAAGAATTGCAGATTTAACAGAGCATTTAAAAGCTAATCCAAAAGACCATTCAAGTCGTTTGGGGCTTTTAAAGCTTGTAGGGCAGAGAAAATCGCTCCTTTCTTATCTTAAAAAGACGCAATATAATCGTTACGCAAAACTTATCGGTGAGCTTAAACTCAAAGACAGATAAGCTATTTTTTTGCAAACTCAAATAAGCCAAAGCAACAACTTCTTTTATGTGCTTTTGGCATAGATTCGAGTGCTTCCTTATTGATGTGTAGATTGTTATTTTCCCATTTCATACATTCTATCACATCAAAATCTTTTATATAGCCCATTTCAATAATTTGCATAGAATCTAGGCTATCAATAATAGTTTGTGGTTTGTAAATGCGGTGGGCATTGAAACAAAGCCTATCCTCATCTGCCACAGGCACACTTAGATAAAGCCGTCCATTGGGTTTTAATACTCTTTGAAAGGCTTTTAATGCTCCCTCCCACGCATCTGGTTCTATGGGGTCTCCATAACGCCCAAGTCCAAAATGTTCTATACTACATAGTGCAGAGAGTGAGTGGATAGAATTATCAGCTATATTTTCTAAACGCGTAGCATTGGCTTGAATATATGTTATGCCCCCCCCCCCGTTGTTTAAAAAGCTCGTATTAAATTGATTATTCATTGGACGTATATCAAGCAAGGTAATTTTTTGATTATAAGCGAGACAATGCGCGATAAAATCCCTCACACTAGAGCCTACATCATAATGCACATCGGGTTTATGAGCTAAAACTTTACGCGCTCCCCAAATATCTTGTATAAAATATTGTGAATCTATAACACCATTAGGTGCATACTTATCCCCTAAGCACAAATAATCCCACTCACTATCAATCACAAATCGTTTATCCATATTAAGACGTGTATAGTCTGCCTTATCTTTGGCAATTTCTTGGTTGCTCATTATTTCGCCTCCACTCGCTCCATTTGTAATAAGCCACATTTGATAAAATGGGCGTAATATTTCTCTTAAAATTTTTTTCCATATGGGCATTTTTTGTTTCATTTTATTCCTTTTGTATGGGTTTAGATTAAGAAATTATATTATTTGTTTAATTGCTTTGTGTTTAAAGCGTCCGCATATAAGCAATAACAATATACAACTCATTCCGCTGAAAATAACTTCTCCAAAAGAATTAAGAGCTTTTGTGTTTGAGATCATCAAGATCCCAAAGCTCAAGCCTGTAGTAAGTGCAGAAAATACAATAGCGTGAGTTGAACGTGGATTATCCCCTTCTTTTATGGCATAGATTCCATAATCCACACTTACAATCACTAAAATGAGCAAAGCGAAAAGGTGCATCATATTTAATACACTATGGCTTGATATGACACAGAGTGCCATACTCAAAGGAAAAAGCACAAAGCTTGCCGCACTTAAAAATGCTTTATGTGTGCTAAATGCAAGGGTTAAGAGCATAAGGCATAGCGCAATGCCAAGCACAATAAGCATAGGCTGGTAGATAGAATCTGCTAAGTTATCCATAATGCTTTGCAAAGGGCGTGCGTCAAGGTGCACATTAGATTGTGCAATTTTTTCTTGCTCTTCTACGCTCCACAGACTTTGCACATTTTCTTGTAATTTTGTAGTGTCTTTAGAATCGCTATGAGCTGCTTGCAGGGATTTTAAAAGTTCTTGTGTCTTAACAATTTGGGGTTTTGACATATGCACGAGATAATAATATTTCTCTAAATGAGATTCTCCTTCACTTTGTCTGAAGTTTATCGCACCTGTGGATTGTATAAGCCCACGCACAAAGAGCATAAGCCCCTCACTTTTATCTGCAAAGAGTAATACATCATTTTCATCTTTGTCTTGAATGTGCGCAAAAAATGCTCTTTCTTTGAGCATAGGTTTATTTTGATAATCAAGTTTAGAGAGGTCAAAATCAAGTTTAAGTTGTGTGCTTATGTAGATAAAACCTATTAGCGCTATGCTTAAAAATACAATACTCGGGATAAAGGGTTTCCTCAATGCCGAAATTACACTAAAAAGTCGTGGTGGCTTAAAACCTATGCGTGGATATATGAATGCGAAGTTAATATATGCTATGCTTAAAGAAATCATTGCATAAAGAGCAAGTTGTGATAAGAGAGGAAAAGGGATAAACAAACACGCACCAAAGCCTACCATTGTTGTAAAATAACCATAAAACACAGGAAGATTAAATGGTGGACGAGGATATGAAGATTGCTTACGAAAAGCCGCACTTTGTGTATAAAGCCCAAAGAAGTGATGATGCATCATATAATCAATGGCAATATTTGAAATGCCCATACCAAAGCTTAATGCCATAATCGTAACTTTTGGATATATGCAAAGGGTAAGCAAAATTGCAAGGGCATTAGAGAGAATGAGTGTGCAAATAGTATAAAAAGTCAAAAGTGGTATGCGAATAATCACAAAATACAGCAATACAAATACAAATGAGGCAAAACCTAAAAGAAAATTTACTTCATTTAAAATTAATTCTAGATTCTCTACACGCATAAAATCAGACGAAAAATAGCGCATATCAGGATAGTCTTGAGCTATGGCTTTAAAGCTTTGTAGCGTGGATTTAATAGCTTCATCTTCAAGGTTTGCAAGCTCTACTAATACCATTAAGCCATAATCTTTTGCTATAAGGGTAGAGGAGGCTGGCGGAGCAGAAGATGCAAAATGATTTGTAAGTTGGTGTAATAAAGGAGCGAAAATCTTTTGCGCCTCAAGCGAAATAAGAGTATATTGCGAATGAGAATCAAATGAGGCGTTGTGTGGAGTGAGGATATAAGAAGTATTTTGTGTCAAAAAGGTATAGAGCTGTTTTTCTAAGGGGATATTTTCTTCAATGACAGAGGAAACATAAGGAAGAGATTGAATAATGCGAACAATATCTTGCATACGCTTTTGTGCATTTTCATCAAAGCCTTTAATCGCCACAGGCACATATTTAGAGCTAGAAAAATATCTGTATACTTCAATTACTTCTTTATCATCATTATGTGGAAAGAGATCAAGCACCTCTTGACTTATACGCTCTGGTTCAAAAGCCCACCAAAACACACCCAAAGTTGTGAAAAAACATAATGTAAAGACAAAAAGAAGTGCATCTCTCCGCATACTTATCCTTTGAGTATAGACTTTTGATTATAGCAGAGTTCTATTATTAATTTTATTTTGCACCAAAAATCAAAGCAAGTTATAGCTAATGCGGAAATGCTGCTAGATTTTAAAAGGATTCTCAACAACTTTTTTTCTATCCACAATGTAGGGGATAAGAGCCATATGCCTTGCGCGTTTGATTGCTACTTCTACACGTTCTTGCCAACGTTTTGTATTGCCTGTAAGACGTCTTGGCATAATCTTGTATCGCTCTGAGAGTGAATGCTTAAGCATTTCTACATCTTTGTAATCAATATATTCAAGCTTTGCTTCAGTATATCGGCAGTATCGTTTTGAGTATTTTTTCTTTTCCATTATTGCTCCTTGTGTTTATTAAAAAGGTATATCTTCATCATCAATGTTGATTTCGGGGATATTTTGAGGATAGTTTCCTGTCCCAACATTCCCATTTCCTTGTGGCTGCGAGTAAGTTTGATTGTAGTTTGGTGAGTTATTGGTATTATGTTGCATTCCTGTATTAGAGGCATTTGCATTGTTATAAGGGTTCTCATCTCCACTAGGTTTAGAATCTAGCATTTGCATACTTTCTGCAGTAATGGTATGCCTACTTCGTTTTGCACCGCTTTGGTCGTTCCACGATTCTAAACTCAAACGTCCTTCAATGAGAATCTTGCTTCCCTTGCGCAAATATTGATTTGCTACCTCTGCACTGCGCCCAAAAAGCTTTACATCTATAAAGCATACTTCTTCACCTTGAGAGCCATCTTGCTTTTTGAATCTCCTATTGCTTGCTAATCCAATGGTAGCTAGAGCGCTCCCACTAGGCAAATATCGGAGTTCCACATCTCGTGTAAGATTTCCTATTATAATCACCTTATTATACATCTAGCTTCTCACTCGTATTAAGCCTCTGTCTGGACTTGCTCTTTAGCCTCTGGGGCAACATCTTCTTTTTTAGCTTTTGTGGGTTTGGGTTCTGGTTTATTATTTGCTTTATTTACAAGGCTTTGCCACGCACTTTGTTCTTTTTTACTCTCATATTTTATGACGATAAAGCGCAAAATCTCTTCATTAATGCGATAATTGCGCTCAAGCTCCAAAATTAAGCTAGGTTGAGCCTTGAAGTAGATGACAAAGTAGTATCCACGTTTATTTTTTTTAATCTCATAGGCAAGATTTCGCATACCCATATCAAGGCAAGTTTCAATCTCACCACCATTTTTGGTAATGACTTCTTTAAAAAAATCAAGTCGTGCTTTGATTTCTTCTTCTACAAGTGTGGGTTTGAGAATAAACATCGTCTCATAAAATTTCATTGTAATCTCCTTTTGGTGTAACCGCCCTTTTGTTTATTGCTATGAAGCCACAAAGCTTTTGTGTTACAAAAGAGCAAGGTGTAAGAGGGAGATTCTATCTTATCATTTCTTGAATTTTAATTAAAGTGCTCATAGATTGTTTGGATTTGCCTTTGCTTACTTCATAGCGCCAAGCAGAGAGTAACTCAAAGATAGCAATATATTGTGTCTCTTTAAAACGAATGCAATAACGTGATAAACGCTCAATAATATGAGCAGGTGGACTAAATCCTAGAATCTCTTTCGCATCGGGTCGTCCTTTGATTTTGATAAAAGCAAAAAACAAAAAGAGTTGATAAAAAAATCTCTGAATCTCCCCAATCATCATTATTTCATTAATTCCCTCTTCATAGATAGTGTTGAGCATTTTGATAATAGGCTTTTTTTCCATTAAAGTATGGCATAGCTCTTCTACACTAAAACTTGCTATGCCATCACAAAGTAAATTCACATCATTTGGTTCTATGGGTCTTCTTTCTGCACCTGTGAAAATAACAAATTTTTCTAATTCATTTAAAGAGAGTGCAATATCATTATTTTGTAATCCTAAAATATAGCCTAGAATCTTATCATCGGCAATAAGCCCTAATTCTTTGCTTCTCTCACGCATAAAGCCCATACATTCATCTATTTTTGGCGGAAAGAATCGCACTTCCACAATGCTATCTTTAGGTATTTTGGGATTTTTAAAATATCCAGCACAAATTTTGCAATCTCTTGCATAATCCCCATCTGATTTATTTGACGCTTGATAGTATTCTATAATAAGCGCATTTTGTGTATTATGTGAAAGTGAAGTAAGAAAAAGCCCTATATCAGCCTTGTTTAGTTTATGATTGATTTTTAGCACTACAAGTGAGCTAGAGCCAAAAAGTGAGCCTTGTGAAAGCAAAGCATTAATGTTATTTGCATTGTATTCATCAAAGTAAAAAGTCGTCTTTTCCTCGCTTTTTAAACAATGAGCGATTTTTCTACTATAATAGCCCACTAAAAAGCTATCACCATACAGAAAACTTATGCGTGGAGCAGATTGTTTTAAGAGTGTATCAAGTTGAGATTTATACATTTATTGCAGAGAATCCTTAATGATGTAAATCCTAAGGATTCTAGCAGGATTTATTTATTAAAACCCTTAATGCCAATTTCAAACATTATGACAAAATTGTCAGAGTTTGGATAAGCTTGTGTGTCTTGAATATAAGCAGGGGCTATATTTGATACTTCCCTCTAGCTCTGCGCCTAAGAGTATAATATCTCTATCTAAGCCTTTTTTAGAGCTAACTGCGCCGTGATACCCATTTCTTCATCACTGAGCAATGCAACATTGACATCTTGCTTACCAAAAAGTAATTGGGCATCAGCTTTGCTTAACTTTTGCATTTCTTGTGTTTGTGCTGCAACAAGGGAAGTTGTCCCCAAACTAAAAACTAAAGCCAGAGAAATCAAAATCTTGCTCATTGTGAGCTTCCTTAAAAATGATTTTGGTGTAAAACACCTCTAAGGTTCTAAACTATATTTTTCATAAAGTAACATTTTAATTTTAGTCAATTTTAAGACTTAATGACTGATAGATTCTATTACTTTTCCTTGCACATAGCCACAAAGCAAATCCACTTTTTCTATTTGCACTTTTACAAGTTTAAATCTCTCAAATGAGTGTGAGAGAGCAATTTTTATTTGCGGGATAGTATCTAGTGCAATAGCATAAGAATCTTCTTCTACTACAAGTGCAGTGCAGATAAGAGGTAGAGTAGATTCTAAGAGTCTTTGTGTAAAGGCAAGCATTTTGCGTTGATAAAAATCCTGCTCAATATGGCTCACTTGCTTTTGTTTGATGTTCATCTCTTGAGCAATACCATTGAGCCCCTCAAGTAAGAAAGACAGGGATTTATCCTTATGAAGAAGTGCTTTTAAGATTCTATGCACGATTAAGTCGCTATATCGGCGAATAGGCGAGGTAAAATGTGTATAACTCTCAAATCCTAAGCCAAAATGCCCGATATTGATGACACTATAAGTTGCTTTAGCAAAAGATTTGATAATCATATCATCAAGCACTTCTGCCATATTGCTTCCTTTGACTTGGTTTTGTATAGCTAATATAAGGCTGTGAAAATCAAGTGTAGAGGGTAGCTCAAAGCCCATATTTTTTATTTCCCATAGTAGTGATTGTATGCGCTCTTCTTTGGGGGGAGGGTGGATTCTAAAAATGCCCTTTTGTGTATTATTGATGAGCATAAGCGCACTTTGCACATTTGCAAGGAGCATAGATTCTTCAATGATGCTATGAGCCAAAGTGTGCTCTACTTTATACCACGAGCTTATATTTTGATACTCATCAAGTTCCAACTTGATTTCATTGCTTTGAAATTCATAGCCATACTGCAAGCGTATAGCCCTATGCTTTTTGATATAAGGCAAATATGCCTTAAGCCATTTTTGAATCTCTTTTGGCAGAGTGCTTTTGTGTCCTTGCAAAAAAGATTCTATGTTTTCATAGCTGACATTTGCGTGAGATTGTATAAAGGCTTCTAAGAGCTCACTTTTTTGCACTTGTGCGTTTTTATCAAGCGTTATTTTCCATACCATTGCTAAACGCACTTTGTTTTCTTTTAACGAGCAGATTCCGCTGCTTAGCTCAAAGGGGAGCATAGGCACAACTTTATGCGGAAAATATATGCTAAAACCTCTTTGTCTTGCTTCCTTATCAAGCACACTTTCACAGCTTACATATTCGCTTACATCGGCAATAGCTACATAAAGCGTTTTTGTTTTGCTTTCAAAATAAATCGCATCATCGTGGTCGCGTGCGTCTTTGGGGTCTATCACACAAAAAGGCAAGTGGCTTAAATCTACACGATGGGGATACATCTCTTTACATACTTCATCGCCAAAAGATTGAGCAAACTCCTTGACATTAGAGCTAAATTCATTGACGCGATTATAGGAGCTTAGGACTATTTTTTCGTCAATTTGTGCATCTCCAAGCACTCCAAGCACTTCAACAATATTGCCAGATAAAAGCTCAACCTTTACCACGCAGTGCGGAGGCAAAGCTTTGAGCGATTTTTGTGAGACTTTAAGTTCTATATAATGTTCTTTTCCACTTTTTGTATCAAGCTCAAGAGCTTTAATTACCCCCTTTTTCATCACAAGAGTAGCAAGGGTATAAGTTTTTGGTGAGTAAAGCAATGTAATAAAACGCGCTTTTTTTGGTGTGTGTTTTGCGAGAATAATATCACCTTTTTTGAGCTTAACATATCGTCCATTTTCAAGGAGAAAATCATTTTCATCTTTTATATTCAAGCTTTTGATGTAGATTTTTCCACTGCGTGAAATATCTACACTGCCTATAATAAAGTGAGGCTTAAGTATGCAATATTCACCTTTATTTTCAAGCACATTTATCTCTTCTAAATGTTTAAGTGCGTGAGCAAAAGATTTGGGAATGCGCCTCCTTATCGTGCCACAGGAAATAAGAGCGTAAAAATATATCATTGCTCCCCTAAATATGGACTTTATGTCGCCATAAGGTAATAATTTCTTTAAGTCGTTTGGGAGCAAAACCTAGCTGTTCGCAGCTGACATTAAAACAAAAGGAATAATTTGTATTGCGTGAATGGATATGTCCGTGAATATTCAGTGAGCAATCCGCGAGGGCAAAAAGCTTATCAAGCGTATCTCTACTTTTAGTGAATCTATCGTGTGCCTTGCGATGAAACACAGGAAAATGCGAAAACATAATGCGCTCTCCTGCACAATCAAGCACTATGGCGTTGAGATAAATATCATCTTTTACCATACTTTTGCCAAATTGTGCATAGAGTTTTTTGAGAATTGCCTCGCTTTGGGGAATTTGTAAGGCTAAACCCTTTTGAACACTCCAACTTTTAAGATTTTTAAGTTTTTCAAAACGTTCCACATCATTATTTCCTATTACAAGTTTTTTCGTGCCATTGAGTCCTTTAAGATAAGGGAATCCACCCGCATAATATAAATCTCCCAAATGCAAAAGCGTATCTTTTTTGCCCACTACTTGATTCCATAAATGTTTATGAAACGCATAAAAATCACTATATCCATAGGCTTTGGCACTTTTGAGCCGACTAGGTTCGCGCTGCAAAACAGCCTTATGTCCAAAATGACTATCGGAAATCACAAATGTGTTTTCAGTAATTTCAAACCCCATCATATAGCCTTTATAAGGGTTTAAGGAGATGTTTTGCTATATAGCCATTAATTTCACGCACCCCTTGTTTCCCCTCAAAAATATAATGAATCTTTGCCCATTCTCCATTTTGCCCCTCAAAAGAAAGAATTTGCATTTTGCGTCCCAAAGGTGCTTTAGCCACAATGGGCGCAGTGATGGAAGGCTCTAAGCGCACAAGCGCAATATTTACTTTTACTTGTGCATTTATAGGAGGTGCTTTCACAGAGGAATCTTGAGTTTTTTGTGATATATCTTTTGGTGTGGATTCTATAGGTTTTGTATTCTCTTGCGGAGCATCTTGAAGTGTCTCTGTTAGCATATATGAGCTAATGTAGCCCTCTTGATTTACACCATTTTTACTATCTTTTGCAATTTTGCTCCATTTACCCACTTGTTCTAAAACTTCTACTTTCGCTCCTTGTGGAAGTTTCGCAATTATAGAATCTTGTGTGCTTGGTTTTAATCGGACATTAACGCCAATAGAGGGTCTAACAAAACGAGTCATGGTTTGTTGTGGTATTTTGATTGTAGGCTTAGTAGATTCTTTTTGTTCATTTTTAGGCATAGATTCTTTAGAAGCAAGGGCTATATTTTTAGGTGGTATAGTGCTTGGTGATGTCTGTTTGGTATGAGTGTGTGCTAGAGCTAAAGCAAGGGGTGAATTAGGTGCAGGTTTATAGGCTATAAGTTTATAAGGTGTGGGATTATCAAGTGGAGGTTTATCAAAAGAAATAGTTATCATACCGCTAAATACATCTTTGCGATAGATTTCAGCGCGATAAATAAGAGATTGTTTATCAAGGCTATATCGTGGCATAAAGTCTTTTTTATGGACTTTGATACCACTTTCATCGGGTAAAGGCGAAGTATCATTAGGCTTGACATAGCCTATAATATTTACGCGATATTCGCTCATAGGTTCAAACTCTATACTTTCTTTTGCATAAACTATTGAACCCAAATGCACAGACTGCATTTTATCATCAATTTTCATATTCACACTGCCCAATGAGCTATCAAAAGCGCTCCATTGGGGTGAGAGTGTGCTAAGTGTGCGTGAGCCATATTTAATCTCTATACCCCCTTGTTGATTTTTCACTAAGCCGAGTATATGACTTGGGCTTTGAATCTTAATATGTTTTGGTTCTACGCCTTGAGGAAGCGGAAAATAAGTAATAAGAGGGCGTAGAGAATCTAAGGGCAAAGTGATGAGTCCTTCAATATGTGCTTGTAAATGTGCAGTAGAGATAAGTTTTTTGATAGAGGCGGGATTAAGTTCAAAATCTCTCTCAAATTCTATACCAAGCTGTCCGAGTAGAGATTCTATGGCGAGGAGGTGATAATATACGCGTATTTGAATATCAAGCTCTTTGCTTGCTTCATTTGTGAGAGCCGGTTTGCCGAGCGAGAGTGAGAAAAAAGTGAGGGCTTTGAGTTGTTGTGTATCATTTTTAGATTTTGTATGAGTATTATGCACAGAGTAGCGATGGAGAGGGTGTAGGATATACTCATTAATATCTGCCACCATTTGAATCACAAAAGATTCTAATTTGCCATATTTTGAGCCTTTAAGCTCTACTTGGTCTATTACCGAGCAATTTCCCCAACGGAGCGGATTAAGGAGGTTACTCACATAGGTAGGACGCCAATATCCACTCCCATCGTGGAGGTGCATTGAAATATCAATCTGTGGATGAGCAAGAAGCTCTTTGATTTTTTGGATACTTTGATAATCAGGGTCGTTTTGAGCAAGCGCAGCAAATTTGCGATTCATATCACCATACAAACCACGCACATTTGCAAACATACTATGAGGATTAACAACAGGCACAACCCACACACTACCCTTTGTGATTTTGTAATGACGCATAAATAAATCAGTAGAGTAATATGCTCCGGGTTCATCGCCGTGAATCCCGCCCATAAGGAGTAAAGTAGGTGCTCTTTTGTCTCCATCATTGAGTTTATAAAGCTCAAAATCACGCACAAGATTCTCCGCGTGAAGTATGCTAAATACAAAAATTAAAATCAGAAAAAGGCGCATCATAATCCTTTGTTTTTTTCTCTTCGCATAGTTCTCTCTTCTTCCATTTCTTTATAGAGTGTAGCACAGCCTTTAGCGAGTTCGCGTATTTGTAAGATATAGTTTTGTCTTTGAGCTACAGAGATAGCTTTACGCGCATCAAGGATATTAAAAAAATGACTTGCTAACATTGTGTAATCATAGGCTACAAGAGGGACTTTTTGTTGCAAACAATGTTTGACTTCTTGAGTGTATTGATTGAAGAGAGAAAAAATCATTTGTGTATCGGCAAGCTCAAAATGGTATTTAGAAAATTCATATTCGCTTTGCAAATGAACATCAGCATAAAGCATAGGTGCAGAGTTTGAGGAATCATTCCAAAGAATATCAAAGATATTTTCTACACCTTGAATATACATTGCTAAACGCTCCACTCCATAAGTGATTTCTACTGCTACAGGGCGACAAGGGATACCTCCTACTTGTTGAAAGTAAGTGAATTGAGTTACTTCCATACCATCAAGCCATACTTCCCAGCCTAATCCCCACGCACCAAGCGTTGGAGATTCCCAATTATCTTCTACAAATCGCACATCGTGTGATTTTAAATCTAATCCTAAAGCCTCAAGGCTACGTAAGTAGAGCTCTTGTATATTATCAGGACTTGGTTTGATAAGCACTTGAAATTGATAGTAACTTCCTAAGCGGTTAGGATTTTCTCCGTATCGTCCATCTGTGGGGCGGCGTGAAGGTGCGACATAAGCTACATTCCACGGCTTAGAATCAAGACTTCTAAGTAGGGTTGCAGGGTGGAATGTCCCAGCTCCTGCAGGAATGTCATAAGGCTGGACAATGAGGCAGCCTTGATTTTTCCAAAATTCTTGTAATTTTAATAAAATATCTGAAAAACTTAACATATTTCTCCTTATTTGACATTATGCTTTAACATCATTGTGCCTTTTTCCACACCACAAAATGCAGCTACAACATCGCATTTGACTTTAAAAAGCATAAAAAGTCGCTCATCTTTATGAGATTGCAAACATTCAAAATTTCCCATACCCTTAGAAAGAATCACATCAGCTTCATCATAGAGTTTTTGCGCACGCTCACAAGCATCTGCATAAACAAAGCCTGGACTCTGCACGCCAGAATCTATAAGTGTGCAATAATGTCCTATACCCTTTGCCAAAGGGTGGCGCATATCTTCTAAGGTAAGGTCGTTAATAATAGGCTTTCCACGCAGTGCGTAATATATTTGAAGTTGTGGATAAATTTCTTTAAGGGAAGATATAAGCACTTCATCAAAGATATTTTCTCCCGCATTATCAGCAAGATAAAGGAGGATTTTAGCACACTCAAGTTTATCTATGAGTGCATCAAGGCAAAAATCACCAAATATCATTTCTTCAAAGCCAAAATCTGCATTCTCAAAACTAAAAGCACTTTGAGAGCCATAATCAATGACATTTCCCAAAATTGCTACTCTTATCGCCCAATCAAGTCGCCTACGCATAGAATCCACGCTCCATTTTCCCGATGAAGTGCGTTCAAGCACAGGAGCAGGATAAGAGACAAGGAGATTCTCACAAATGCTATGAGCGCGCACCATACTCTCTTGTTTAATATGTATAAAAGGGTCGCTTATGCCTAGATTTTGCTCAACGCATTGATAAATCTCAATAGCAATTTGAGGCGGAGCAAGAGTGCGGCTTTGTGCGGCTTTTTGAGCCAATTTATCTTTGATTTGTTGTGTAATACTAGAAGCATTGTGTGGTTTTAATACAAGGCAGAGATTTTCAACCTGTTTTTGCAGACAATCAAAACACTTATCTTGTGCTATCATTTTGACTCTGTCATATTTGAGACTTTACCCCACATAAGGCGATATTTGCGCTTCATAAATTCAATTTCCTCCCGTGAGCGCTCTAGTTCTGCACGTAGCGTTTCCATCGTCTTTTTGTCATCATCATAGACTTCTTGCATAGAAATAAGCGCATCTTTAAGGAAAGAATTTTCATTTTTAAATGCACTAATAGTTTCATCTTTTGAAGCGATGACTTTATCGTGTAAGCCTAGAATGGTTGAAATTGTTTTTTCTACAAATACAGGGTCAAGTTCCTTGCCATTCATATCCGCAGAGACAAGCCCAGATTCTACTTTTTTGACAAGTGCAGAAGTGCCCGAAGTCGCATCTACTAAGATTTTTCCATTTTCTTCTTTACTTTTGATAGCTCCTTCTTTAATGAGTTCCATAATTTTGGTTTCATCTAAGCCAGAGAGTTTGGTAAATTCCTCAAGCACAAGCCAAGTTGTATTTTCCATTGTGTCCCCTTAAATTCTCACTTCAATCTCTGCTGAATCTAGTTCTACCTTTTTTGCTTTCATCACTCTATCTTCTATTAATTTGCCCGCAAGTTCATCATTTTTAAGGCTTAAAATTTGCATTGCTAAATATGCTGCATTAATCGCCCCGGCTTTACCAATACTTGTCGTTGCCACAGGCATTGAGCTTGGCATTTGCACTGTTGAGAGAAGAGCATCAAGTCCATCTAATGCACCTCCATTAAGTGGCACACCAATAACGGGCTTACAAGTTTGAGAGGCGATAGCCCCGGCTAAGTGTGCTGCCATACCTGCTGCTCCAATGAAAACCTGCGCACCACGAGATTGTGCATCTTTAATGTATGATTTTGTGCGCTCTGGTGAGCGATGAGCCGAACTGATTATTACCTCATAGGCTACATCAAATTTCTTTAGCACTTCTATGCACTCGCTCATCACATTCCAATCACTTTTACTTCCCATAATGACGCTTACAAAATCCATTTTTGCTCCTATATCTTTTCATTTAGCATTTTATACACATTTAAAAGCGATTTATAGCGCATTTTACCATATTTTGTATTAATTTTAAGAATGCTTGAGAGAACATCTCACCCATCGCATTATACACATCTCTAGCTGTGGAATAGGGATAATGTCTTGCTGCACTTCTTTTTTGTTAAAAAGTTGGAGAATCTGCTCGGGTGCTTTGATAGGATTATTGGCACAAGAGAGTGAGCAAATCTCATCAATGGCTTGTTTATCGCTTATTTCATAAGCTTCTTGTGTGTTTTTAATGATGTCTGCTTCTTTGAGTGCTTCTCTCACACTTGGGGCGAATTTACTCCATTCTGCTGTGGCAAGAAATACACTTTTGCCAATTACACTACTTTTTTGCAAATTTTTTGCTACAAAATAAGCAATCGCACTATGCGGGTCAAGTAGTAATCCTTCTTTGAATCCTTGCGCAATGCTCTGCATACACATTTTATCATCACATTCAAATGCACTAAAATCTTGCTGAAGTAAGCTTAACTCTTCAGCAGTGAGGCTATAAAAATCTCTTTTATCAAGGCTATCCATTAATTGCTTTGTGCGTTGTGCGCCAAAGAGTGCATAAAGCACTCTCTCTACATTTGAACTTTTTAAAATATCCATAGCAGGGGATTTGGTTTTAATTAAGTTTCGCTTAGAAATATCATATACACCCGTGTTTATAAAATCACTTAAGATGTTATTTGCATTAGAAGCGCTCACAAGACGCTCAAGGGGTAAACCCATTTTTTTTGCAAAAAACGCTCCTAAAATATTGCCAAAGTTGCCACTTGGCACGACAACAGAGATCTTCTCCCCAAGTGTAATATGTCCATCTTTAAGTAATTTTACATACGCCCAAAAATAATAAATGATTTGAAATGCAATGCGTCCAATATTCACAGAATTTGCAGCAGAGAGCGCAAATCCTTGCTCTTTGAGTTTTTTTATAAAATCTACATTTGCAATAAGTTTTTTTAATGCACTTTGCGCTCCATCAAAATCTCCCTCAATACCAATAACTTTTACATTTGGTGCGGTATGAGTTGTCATTTGTAATCGCTGCACATCGCTAGTGCCTCCATAAGGATAAATGCACACAACCCTGATATGAGGTTGATTTGCAAAGCTCTGCAAGGTTGCAGGTCCAGTATCACCGCTTGTGGCAGTGAGAATAAGATAGGGTCTTGTATCTTGCGTAGCAAGATGTGCAAACAAACGTCCAAAGGGTTGAAGTGCCATATCTTTAAAAGCACGTGTAGGACCAGAGAAGAGATTAAGCATAAAGAGATTCTCATTTACTGCTTTAAGTGGAGCAGGATTATAAGAATCATCAAAATTTTTATAGCTTAAAAGTGCTTCTTCAAGCACACTTCTATGGATTCCAAGTTTTAAGCGATTAAAAATATCTACGCACAGCTTGGTATAAGTAAGGTTTGTAAAATTTTCAATGTCCTCTAGGCTGATATGAGGGAGTTTGGTAAAGGTATAAAGCCCATTATGTTGTGCATTCGGGTGTAATAAAGCGTGTTGAAAGCTTACGCCAAAGGCTGTATCATCTCGCGTGGAATATAAGAGATTCTCATCATATGTATTCATTTATGTTCCTTATGCCTTAAAATGGACACATTGTAGCATATTTTGATTTTTTTAGGGTAATAAAGTTTAAGATTGCTTCCCCGCTTCTTTGATAGAAAGCAGGGAAAAACATTTAGAAAGTGTAGTTATAGCCAATTTGCACGATGTAAGTGCGAAGTGTAGCTGTTCCTTGTGCCATAGGATTAGTAGATTTGTAATCATAAGCTACTAATGGAATTTTTGCTCCAAGGAGGATTTGACTTGCATCATTAAAGTTATAGGTAAGTCCTACATTTACAGGCACAGCAAGCCCGCCTTTAGCACCTTGACTTATATTTTGACCCATTACTTTCCAAGTAGGATCATATTGTTGATAACCTACACCAATACCGATATATGCACCAAAAGCAGGAGTGAAATTGAAGTAATAATCCACATTTGCAGTGATAAGATGTTGATTAATATCGGCATCAACTTTACCAAATGGTACAGGATTATCCTTAGAACCTTTGCTTTGATTGTAATTATAACTGATATAGTATTTTAAACCATAGTTTTCGCTCAAGACTTGTTTATAGCCTACATCTAGTCCTACTGCCCAGCCTATACCACTTGTAGGGAAATTATCCTTTACTCCTGTAAAACCGCTATATGAAGGTGTCGTAATAGGCACTCCTGCATTTACCCCTACAAAAAGCCCACTTGTTTGTGCTTGAGCTACACCAAATAGGCTTGCTGCTAAAGCACTTGAGATAAGAATCTTTTTCATTTTAATCCTTTTGTCTATAAAGTTTTAGTATCATTTGATACTAGAGACATACAACTATAGCATTACATAAGTGCAAAAACAAAATTTAAAACGCGTTTTTTTTTTTTTTTGTAGTGTATATGCAACAAAAAGTTGCATATACAACAAATTTGTTTGATTTATTCTTTAATTTTTCTCTCTAACCATTGTGATGAGACTGCACGCACTTGGTTATCAAAGGATTGTATGGATTCTAAATCACACAAAGAGGCAAACTCAAAGCTATCAAAATATTCCATCATCGCCAAAATAAGCGCACTTATATGTCCAAAAGGTATTTTTTGTGCTAAGAACGCTTCTATGGCTATTTCATTGCTTGCATTTAGCACAATGCCTTTTTGTGGTGTATGTAAAAGCGTGTCTTTAAGATTCCATAGCGGATAACGAAGCGTATCAATGTTTTTAAGAGCAAGGCAGAGGGATTGTATATCCAAAGGCTGGATAAAAGGCATTTGTGCTGCCTTATCTTTATCAAGTGCATAGGCAATAGGGAGCTTCATATCAGGCGTGCTTATATGTGCTGTAATGCTCCCATCTGCAAATTCAATAAGTGCGTGCATACTTGAGCTTGGCTCAATAAAGGCATCAATAGATTCTATATCGAAGAGCCAACGCGCTTCAAGTATTTCAAAAAGTTTATTTGCCATACTTGCAGAATCTATGGTGATTTTATGTCCCATTTGCCAATTTGGGTGTTTAAGTGCTTCTTGTGGAGTAGCAAGGGCAATTTTATCTAGTGGATAATCCCTAAAAGCTCCACCGCTTGCAGTAATATAAAGTTTAGTTATTGGGCGATTGTTTTGTAAATACCATAAGCCAAAATGTTCGCTATCAATGGGAGTAATATCTGCATTTTGCAAGAGCCAGCCAGCATTTACTAGGGATTCTTTATTTGCAAGAGCGAGTTTTTTGTTACATTGCAAGGCTTTAAAGCTAGGTTTTAATCCAGCAAATCCTACAAGGGCATTCAGCAGTAGATGAGAATGAGAGGATTCTATCATTTCTAGTATGCCCTCACTCCCAAAAAACAGCTTATAGTTGCCATTTATGAGTTTATGGGCGTCATTTTTATCAGCAATACAAACATTTTTTGGCGCATAGTGTGCGATTTGTTGATTTAAAAGCGTGATATTTTTCCCAGCACACAGAGATTCTATGGGTATATCAAAATGTGAGGCAACTTCAAGGGCGTTTGTGCCAATGCTCCCTGTGCTACCAAGTAAAATCATTAATTAGAGCATAATTGCCAAGTCTTTGTAACCGGGCAAAAAGAAAAGTAAAAAGTGCATTACTATTGCACCAAAAAGCACAGCATCAAGCCTATCAAGCACACCACCGTGTCCAGGCAACACAGAGCCACTATCTTTCACACCTGCTTCGCGTTTGAGATAACTCTCAAATAAATCGCCAAAGACAGAAGAAATTGCGACTACAAAAGTAATACCAAGTGAGTATAAGAAGTTTCCACAAGTGCCAATTCCCACAATAGAGCCACAAATTACCCCACAAATTACCCCACAAATAACACCCTCAATGGTTTTTTTGGGGCTCGTAGGACAAAAAGGCGTTTTACCAAAAGCTTTTCCTCCAAGATATGCTCCTGTGTCAGTGAGGGCTACAATGACAATAAGCCATACAATCACCCATACTCCAGCTCCTCCGGCGTCTTTATAGAGTGCGTAAATGCTTAAAAACGGCAACACAGGATAAATAAATGGAAGCAGGGTTTTAGGCGAGATTTTTTTGCTATAAGCAAGATAGGAAGCGTAAATCACAAGAGTAAAAAGTGCAGATTCTATTATGCGTTCATTAAAGTACGCAAGCACCCAAATAAAAGCTGTAGCAATATAATAATGTAATGCAGGCGGGAGAGCATAGAGTTTAAGGGATTCTTGCACACCAATGAGGCAAATAATAGCAAGCACGATACAAGTAAGTAAGGTTGAATCAATGCTTAAAATTAAAATAAGTGCAACTATAAGCACACCAGCAGTGATAAAACGTGCCTTATCAGCAAGAAACTTCGCTTTTATCTGCTCTTTTGTGTTTTGTTGAGATGTTATAGATTCTTTCTCATTGGTATCCATTTTTACTCCTTAGGATTGTTATAATGATATAATTAATGATAAATTTATAGAATCTTAATGTTAGGTAAGATTCTATGAGCCAGCATTATACCACAATCCATAAGTTTTAGAATATATGGCGTATATAGAAAAATGCGTGAGAGCGGTCATCTTTGCGGTTTTGAGTAAGCATAGTGCCACCATTATTTTGAGACTGATAAGAGCCTCCAAGAGGACTATATCCTTTCTTAGTTGTATCACTAAACCATTCTAGTTTTCCACCTACAGCGATGTCTTCGCGGATTTGATAATTAAGAATAAATGCCACACTTTGTTCTGCACTTCGCGGGCTGTTTGTTCCACGTCCTAATATTTTCCAATCAAAGCTGCCATAGTTTGCCCCGATATACCCAAAACCTGTAATGGCATTTCTGCCGATGATGTCATTTAAGGATTGTCCTATATCATATGCGCTTCCTGTCCAAATATCAATAGAGATAGGATTTCCCCAGCGTCCAATGAGTTCATTTGCATTGCCAAAGTTTTGATAATATCCTGCACCAAAGTTAAATAGATTGACTTCAAATCGTTGCTCAAGATAAAGTGTATAAGAGTGTTTATCTATCTCTCCCCACCTTTTAGCATTGATTCTTTGGCTTATATCCGCTATAGGTGCGAGAAAACGAAGTTTGGTAATACTTCTAAAGCCTTGAGATTCTTTGTTTGGATTGGTATCAAAGGTAATACTTGCGCCCGGAGCAGTTACTATTCCGGGTGTATAATAAGAGAATCCAGAGAGTGTAAGCCCACCAAAAGTAAGATTAAGCCCCAAAGCATAGGTATTACGCGTAGCCCCTCCCCCATAAATTCCGTGAACACGATAGAAATCATTAAACCATTGGTCATACGCAAAGGCACGGCGATTTGATAAAAATCCCCAGAGTTTCACACTTCCAGCTTGTAAATAACCCTCTGCTCCTTGATTATAGCCACTAAACCACTCACCTACCTTGCCAGATTGATAACGTCCGGCTTTAAAATAGACATTATCACTATAGCTATACTCTAAAAAGGCATTTTGCACCATATAATTTTGCACTTTTGCCTTATCCCACGCAGTCCCAAAATAAGAAGTAATAACAGGAGAGCCTACACCATCTAATATAGGGTCATTTCGTGTAGAATCAAAAGCTAATCCACCCAAAGCCCCGCCAAACCCTGCTTTAAATCCAGCTCCTAAATCTGCATTGAGATTAAGCTGTGCAAATAATGTCGTAAAACTCTCTGTGGGAGCTTGATTGTTGGGTATATCAAGTTTTTGATTATTAAAGCCCCATTTTGTAAAACTTTCCGCCGAACCACTTACTTTGTAATCAAAAGCATTCACGCTTGAAGCAAATAAGCCTCCTAAGGCTGCAACTACTAAAGTTTTTTTCATTTTTTATCCTTAATTTGAGGTTTGAAATATTTGCAGATATTTCAAATAAATTTACGTATTTTTTAGAATACAATATGTATTCTAACATTTTATGCTTAATTGAGACTTAATATCAAATAAACTTTATGTGCAGATACAAAATTCAAGCACTGCCATACGCACACATACGCCGTTAGTTACCTGCTCTAAAACTTTGCAACGTGGGTCTTTAAGCACTTCATCATCAATATCAATGTTACGATGAACAGGTCCAGGATGTAAAACAATAACATCTCTATCGCTTAGAATCTCGGGCGTGAGGCAGTATTGTGAAGCATAGTCTTTGAGTGAGCCATAGATTTGTTTATCGTGTCTTTCTGTTTGAGTGCGCAAACTCATAAATACATCAACTTCTTTGGCAATTTCTCGCAAAGAGTAGCAAGTGCGTAAATGTGTGGATGGAAGAAAATGAGGTGGGGCAACGAGAATCACTTCCATACCAAAACGCGAGAGCAGCTCAATATTGCTATTTGCCACACGGGAATTTACAATATCACCAATAATTGCAATTTTTTTACCTTTGAGATTGTTTAAATCATTATCAAAATGTTCTTTAAGTGTGAGTAAATCAAGCAGGGCTTGTGTAGGGTGTGCGTGCGCACCATCTCCTGCATTGATGATAGGGCAGCTCACTTGGAATTTAAGATAATATCCAGCTCCTGCATTTTTATGACGAATGATAATTGCGCTTGGATTCATTGCATTGAGATTGGCTGCAGTATCAGACATACTCTCTCCCTTTGTAGTGGAGCTTTTACTCACATCAAGTCGCACAACATCAGCACTTAAGCGTTTAGCAGCGATTTCAAAGCTTGAGAGTGTGCGCGTGGAGTTTTCAAAAAAAATGGTAATAATAGTTTTGTTTTTAAGATTCTCTCTATGGTGCATATCTTTGTAGGTTTGGGCTTGTTGTAAAATTGTTTCTATTTGTGAATTATCAAGGTCGCTTGTGCGTAAGAGATGTTTGGGCGGGCGCATAAATCTCCTTTTGGGGATAAATTTGGGTATTGTAGCAAACTTTGTGATAAAATTCCCATAATTTTAGAATCTAATAAGTATCATTTACAAAATTAAAAATAAACAAAGGAAAAAAGGGAAAATGTGGTTATATTGAGGCTTTGTATGTGTGTTATCACAGGAATATGTATGAATGTGTGGATTGCAGGTTGTAGTGATTTTTATCGTAAAGATTTTATACACATTACTTCAGCATATGAGGATTCTAAAGAAAAAAGAGCCTTTAAAGAACGCGAAATACAAGCTATGAGAAAATCTCAAATTTTAATACATAATCACACGCGAGTTGTGATGATTGTGCGATATATGAATGAAGTTGATGATACTTTTGGAGGAAGTGATAATAAAGAAGTATTTTTTGTAGAGTTGTACGATAAGGTTGGACAAGTGAAATTAAAAGATTTACAATTTTCTTTAAAAAATATTTATAAAAGTATAAAACCTAGCAATGTGAGCAAACTAAGCACTGCGGATATGGAGTTTCTAAAGCCTGATGTTATTTATAATGATATGTATAAAGTGGTTTTTGAATCTATAGGTGCGCGTGGCAAAGATATGTTACAATTTAATGTAGAAATTGCAGGTGTAGGAAATATGAGCGTTGATTTTAGCTATGCAAAAGCAAAAAGCAATCTTACAAAATAATCAAAATAATGCAGCGACTTGATATTTACCTTAAAACACTTTTATCTTCTCGCACTAAAGCTCAAGAGGCGATAGAATCTGGCTGTGTGCGGGTAAATGGCAAAGTGGTATATAAAAGCTCTTTACCTTTAAAAAGCAGCGATGAGGTAGATATAGACACACAAGGCTTATTGCTTGGACGTGCAGGATACAAATTAAGAGGCTTTTTTGAAGAGCTTGTGTGCAAGGGGTTATGGGAGGAAAGATATTTAGTAGGCAAAAGAGCGCTTGATATTGGTTCAAGCACAGGAGGATTTGCCCAAGTGCTTTTAAATTTTGGTGTGTCTGAAATAGTATGTGTTGATGTAGGGAAAAATCAGCTTCATCAGAATGTGCGAGATGATGAGCGTGTAAGAGTTTTTGAAGAATGTGATGTGCGAGAATTTGAGCCTTGTGAGTATTTTGATATGGTAGTGTGCGATGTGAGCTTTATTTCATTATATAAGCTTATGGAAAGTTTTGAGCGACTTGTAAGCGCAGAGTGTATATGGCTCTTTAAACCACAATTTGAGGTAGGACGCGCAGCAAAACGCGATAAAAAAGGCGTATTAAAAGACAAAACACTCGCACATATTGCTCTTGCAGATTTTTGTGCTTATGTGCAAACAAGAGGTTTTAGAATCTTGCACACATCTCAAAGTATATTAAGCGGAAAGGAAGGAAATGAAGAATTTTTTGTCTATGTGCAGCGATAAAGAAGTGCAATCATTAGCACTAGGAAAATTTGATGGTATGCATTTAGCACACAAAGAGCTTTTTAAGCATTTGGATAAAAAAGGTGCTTTGCTTTGCATTGAAGGAAAATTTGATGATATGTGCCTTACACCCTCTAAAGAACAATATAGTCCCTGCGCTCTTATTTATGTAGCTTTTGAAGAGATTTCACATTGGAGTGGCGAAAAATTTATAACTATATTAAAAGAGAAATTTCCCTCCCTTAAACGTCTTGTGGTGGGCTATGACTTTCATTTTGGAAAAAATAGGGCTTTTAGCGCGAGTGATTTATGCCATTTATTTGCAGGTGAGGTTGTTATTATGCCAGAATATCGTATAAATGGTGTAGGTGTGCATTCAAGTTTAATTAAAGAATTTATTCGCTATGGTGATATGGATATGGCAGTAGCTATGCTTGGACGTTATTATCATTTACAAGGCACTATTATTAAAGGACAGAATCTAGGCTCAAAGAGACTTTATCCGACAATAAATATTCAAACGCGAGGCTATGTAATACCACAAGAGGGCGTCTATGCAAGTTTTACTAAAGTAAATAAAAAAATAATGCCAAGTGTATGTTTTGTGGGACATCGTTTAAGCACAGATAGGCATTTTAGTATTGAAAGCCATATCCTTGATAAGGAGATTGTGTGCGAAAGCAATATGGCAAGTATATGTTTTGTGCGTAAAATACGAGACAATCAGAGTTTTAGTGATTTAAATTTACTTAAAGAGCGCATTACCCAAGATATTATTACATCTAAAGTAATTTTGAGTGCTGCACAGATGATATATGTAGATATGTAGCTTAGATTTTTTCCCAAGTGCTGCCTTGAGGAGTGTCCATAATTTCAATACCTTGCAATTTTAGCTCATTGCGTAACTTATCAGCAAGTGCATAGTTTTTTTGTGCTTTTGCTTCTTGACGTTTAGCAATTTTAGATTCTATCTCTTGCTTAGTTTTTTCATCAAGTCCAAGCTGAAAATAACTTTGTGTGGATTTACCTCCAAGCCCGAGTAAAAATTCAATACACGCGAGATTTGCTTTAATAGCTTGCTTATAGGCTTTATCTTTAGGATTTTTGTCTAAATATTCATTGCTTGTAGAGAGCATATCCTCAATAATGCTCAAAGCTTTTGAGATATTATAATCATCGCTTAAAGCCTCAACAAGTGAGGATAAAAATGTTTTATGCGCTTCTTTGGCGGTTTCTTTGATATTGTGAGTAAATTGCTTTATTTCTTCTCTTGTAATTTGAGGAGATTGTATGTGAGATTCTATAACACGTTTTTTAAGGCGATAGAGTTTATCAAGCCGTTTTTTGCTTTGTAACAAATCCTCTTCATTAAAATTGAGCGCCAAGCGATAATGCACACCCAGCAAATAATTACGTAAAATCTCGCCGTCATAGACTTTTAGCGCATCTTTGATAAAAAAGCTATTGCCAAGAGATTTGCTCATTTTTTCACCATTGATATTCACAAAACCATTGTGTAGCCAATATTTAGCAATTTCTCTTCCTGTAGCACAACGCGTTTGTGAGGCTTCATTTTCGTGATGAGGGAAGAGCAAATCTGATCCTCCTGCGTGAATATCAATACCATATTCTTCATTTTGGTATGCTAAGTGTTTTTCAATCATTGCAGAACATTCAATATGCCAGCCGGGACGCCCTTTGCCAAATGGACTATCATATGCAATATCATTATCTCCCTTATAACCTTTCCAAAGGGCAAAATCATTATGTTCAAGCTTATCTTGTGCATTTTGAATACGACTTTGGGTATGGCTTTGTTCAAGGCGTTGAGAGAGAGCACCATAGTTTTTATCTTTGTGGATACGAAGATAAATATCACTATTTTCACCCTCATAAGCGTAACCTTTATGAAGCAAGGTTTGTATCATCTCGCACATTTGGGGTAGATTATCGGTTGCTTTTGGCTCAATATCTGCACGCAATACGCCAAGAGAATCCATATCTTTAAGATATGAATGGATATAGCGCGAACCTATCTCTTGCACACTTGCATTGTTTTGAAGAGATTTTTTAATAATTTTATCATCAATGTCTGTAAAGTTTTTAACAAATACTACTTCAAATCCCAAAAATAAAAATAATCGTCGCCATAAATCAAAAACAATAGAGCTACGAGCGTGCCCTAAATGAGCATCATCATACACAGTTGGACCGCACACATATAATCGAATCTGATTATCTCGTATAGGAGTAAAAGGGATCTTTTGTTTTTTAGCACTATCAAAAAGAGTAATCATAAAATGTTCCTTACAAAGAGATGAAAAGCATCAACGAGTGCTTTGACATAGGGTTTGAGATACCACAAAAGTAGAGATTCCAAACCCACAATGCCTACAAGAAGTAACCACGCTTTTTTGTTATTTATTATAGCTAAGAATTGTTTGAAGCCAAAGATTCTAATTGTGAGGACAAAAAGCACAAATCCGCTCAAACTGCCCGATAATGCTAATCCCATTGCCCCCAATGGGTGCATAAGCACAAGAGAGAATATTACCCCACAGCCTAAAGAGATAGCTGAAATCTTTGCGGCTTTGCCTTGCATTTGATGAGAATAAAGCCAAAGGGAGAAAATTTTACTTAACCCAAAAGGCACTAAACCAATCATATACGCGCTAAAAACTTGTGCTACGATAAGAGTGTCATCTGCACTGAATTTTCCCCATTGATAAAGAAGGCTGATAATCTCTTCGCTTAGCATAATACCACCAAGCACACATACACAAAGGACAATAAGCAAAAACCAAAATGATTTTTTTAAGGCATTAAGTGCGACATCGGCTTGTTTGTTTTTAATTGCTTTTGCTACAAGGGGAAAGAGTGCGGTTGATATGGCTATGGCAAAGATTGCAAGGGGAAACTGAAAGATTCTGTTAGCATAATAGAGTGCGCTAATACTCCCGCTGATAAGAAATGAGGCGAGGAGCGTATCTGTAAAAGTAGCAAGTTGGGCTGTAGAGCTCCCGAGCATAGCAGGAAAGAATTGTTTAAAGAAAGTTTTTATTTCAATTTTGGCATAGCGGATTTTGCATTTGAGTTTAGAATTTGGCTCTTTAATGCGTATCCATTGCCACAACTCTATCACACCTACCCATAAGAGTTTAAAAAATCCCAAGCGATAGAGTGGATAAAAATGGAGTATAATTTGCGCTACTCCACCGCATAGCACACCATAACTTAGCATATAGACAATTTGTATAGAATCTTTATTTTGTGCTAAAAGCAAAGCGCTAATCATTGCAATATTTAAAAGTGCGGTATTGTAAGCATTAACCCAAAAGCAGTTTTTATATTGCAATAAAGAGGAAAGAAAAGTAACAATAAAAACAAGTTCTAAATACCAAAAATTAATCACCACAATGGGTTTGGCAAGCTCAATAGTTGCATCATCAAAACCATACGCAAGAAGTTTTGTAAAGAATCCGCTAAAAAATACCACCAAAAGCGAGAGAAATAAAATAAAAACTGCAAAAATAATAAAAGTAATTAAGGCAAACATACCTTTTTTGCGACTATGAATGAAGTTAGGCAAAAAACTTTGTGTAAAGGCTCCTTCACCAAATACACGGCGAAAGAGGTTAGGGAGCTTAAAAGCAGCAAAGAAAATATCGCTATACACGCTTGCACCTAGAAATTTTGCTGTGCATAAATCACGAATTAATCCTGCTATCCTAGAGAGTAAAATTCCGCTACTATTTGTTAAAAATGCTTTTTTAATCAAATTTTGCCTTTTAATAAAGAAATAAAGTGTAGAATTATAGCTACAATAAACAAACTTTAAGCTATGGAGGTTTTTATGCAGTTTTTTGAACCTATCTCAATTAAGGGCTGTGTTGATGTAGGTATGGAACTTAAAAAAATAACTGAACTTTATGCCTTTGAAGAGCATATGGTAAGCTTTGATATATTGCGCATTAGCACTTTTTATAGAGGCGAAAAAAAGAAGGATTTTAGCCTACTTGAAGGACAGGAGAGAGCAAGGATTCTAAGTGATGATGCAGAATATAATAAAAATGATTTTGAAATTAAACAGGTTTATGATATTTTGTTGCGTGGATTAAAAAAAGGGGATTTAGCACCTTTTGTTGGGCTTAAAATGGATAGTGAATGTTATGAATTAGTTTTGGAGCTTAAAGAAGGGCTAGAAGTGCGTAATGATGATACATTTTTTGAAGAGCTTTATACAGAGATTACGCGTAAAAAGATATGTCAACATATTATTGTGAGGTTATTTGATGAGGATATTAAACAAGAAATTAATGCGCTCAAAGAGCTATTTTCTCATCTTAATATTCAAGGGAAAATACAATCTTCTCAAAGCATTGCCCTTGCTAAGGCAAGTGGATTCATACCAGAAATGGGGGCAAAATTCATATTTACGCTTAAAGATGAATGGAATAAAACACATACTCAAAGTATAGATTTTGCTTCTTATGCTGCAAAGAGTGGAGATTTGGTGGGTTTAAGCCTTAAACCACAGGTAGGTGTAAGCGGACGTAACCTTAAGGGTGAATATATACACGCCAAAAAACATGCAGAGGGTGCAGATATTGGTAATGAAGAAGCAAAGCTTAAATTTAAAGATAATGAGTTTCGCAAAGAAGAAAAAGAGGGGAGCATTGAGTATTATGCATTACAAGATGGCTATGTAGGAATGAGTGAGGGTGAGTTACGTGTAATTACAGATTTTAATTTTGCAGAAGTGAGCTCACGTAAAAATGGTTCATTGCTTGGAGGCGACAAAAAAGGTTTTGTAGTAGAAGTAACTTGTGGCGACCCCAATCAAGATGCGATAGGTGCGGGTATTACGCTTGAGGCAAGTGAAATAAAAATTTTTGGAAGTGTGGCAGAAAATACTAAAATAGTAGGGAAGAAGATTGAAATCAATGGGCAAACACATCAAAGCTCCACGATAAAAGCTGATGAAGTAAATATTGATTTGCATAAAGGTGAAGTTATGGGCGATAAAGTTCGTGTAGAGCGTCTTGAATTAGGTAATATAGATGGCGAGGAGGTATTTATTGAGCAAGCAAATGGAGGCACTATTAAAGCAAGAAATATTACAATTGCTACCTTGCATTCCCACACAAAGATCTTTGTATCAGAGCATTTACATATTAAAAATATGAGCGGAGGAGAAAATCGTTTTACACTCTCTTCGCGTGCCTCTCTTAAGGCACAAGAAGAAGTGCAATCTATTACCGAACAAATTACACACAATATCCAAGAGATGAATACCCTCCTTGCTGTGCTTAATAAAGATTTGGTGCGTGTGCGTAAAACAAAACCTGTAGTAGAAAAAATAAAAGCTATTATGGAGGAAAACAAAAAAAATAAAAAACCCAATGAGCGCAATATCATTGATAGTATGGCACAATACGTTATTTTACTTCAACGCACGAAATATCTTAAAGAAAGGTTAGTAGCCCTTAAGCAACAAAGTAGAGATTTGGATAAGCGTCTTGAATCTCTTGATAAACAAACTCAAGATGCAAAAATCACAAGTGATGTAGCGTGGCAAAAGGAAAATGAAGTTGTTTATGAGAGTTTTTTCCCAGAGAGTAAGGATATTATGATTTTAAGCGATGGAGAGGAGGTAAATATTGGTATTAATAAAGGACAGCTAAAGCTTGTGAGAGAAGTGCGTTCCTAAATGTTGAATAAAATAAAGATTCTTTAATGAGTTTATTATAAAAAAGGAGAAATTGGTGATTGTTGGATTAAGAGGAACGATAATAAGATTAGAACCTATGTATGCTGAAATTGATGTAGGAGGTGTGATTTATGGAATGCAAATGTCTCTCAATGCTACTTCTATGCTCCAAACAAAAATAGATTCACAACCAGATGCTCCTGTGAAAATTATTTGCGCACAAATAATTCGTGAAGATGCACATTTGCTTTTTGGATTCTGTGAGGAAATTGAAAAACAGACTTTTGAGCGTCTTATTAAAATAAGTGGTGTAGGTCCAAAGGTTGCAATAGCAATTCTTTCTACCTACACACCAACACATTTTGCAAAAATTATTGCTGATAAAGATATTGAAGCTTTAAAAAAAGTGCCGGGTATTGGTGCAAAAGGTGCAGCAAAAATTATGGTTGATATAGCAGGATTTTTTGCGCAGCTTCTTCAATCCCAAGAGGAAAGTATTGCTCCTTCTAATAATCTCAAATATGAAGCATCTTTGGCACTTCAATCACTTGGCTTTAAGAGAAATGAAATACAAAAAGTGTTAGAACATATTGAAGCATTAAGTGTGTCTGAAATTGTTAAGGAAGCTTTAAAGAGACTTGCGTAATTATATAAAATCCTAGGGGGTGAAAAAATGTTACAATCCTTTCGTTCTAAAGTACTTTTCACATTGTTTGTTTTTATCATTATTGGTTTTAGTGTTTTATATCAAATTGTCTCTACTGGATACGAAGATATGGTAGTAAAAGAGGGCAAAAGAAATGCTCAAATGCTCGGAGATTCTATTTTTCAAACCGTGCGTATGAGTATGAATATTGGTGTAAGAGAAATGATTGATGCAGGATTAGATAATGCACGTAAAATAGCAGGTGTGCGCTCACTTGAGATACATAAATCTCAAAGTGTAATTGATTTGTTTAATATGCCCGACAAGGTAAGTCAAAAAAAAGACATTCAACATATCTTTGAAAGCAAACAATCCCAAATTGCTGAAGTTTATGAAAATGGTGAGCATAATGTGCTTCTCCAAAAGCCACTTATTGCTGATGAGGGCTGTATGGTATGTCATCAAGATGGGACACTTAAAGAAGGCGATGTGCTTGGAGTGCTTGAGTTAAGAATCTCTACAGAGAGTTTTTATGAACAAATTGAACAAAGTGAAAATTATCTTTTGCTTACAATGTTTGTCGCAGGTATATTGGCTTTATTAGGGCTTTATATCTTTTTTGAAAAGGAGCTTGTAAAGCCTCTTAATCGTTTGCGTGATATGGCAAAAGACTTGACTGAAGATGGCGGTGGAGACCTTACAAAACGTATTGCTATTAAAAGTAATGATGAAGTGGGAATAACTTCAAATTATGTGAATAGGTTTATTAAAATTATTCAAGAGACTATTGCTGTAAGCAAACACGTTAGTGAAGAAAATACACAAACTTGTAAAGGTTTATTAGAGATGTCAAATGTATTATCAAAAAATTCTGACGCACAATTTGAGCTAGTTGATAGAGTGAACTTACTTGCTCAAGATGTGAGTAAGAAGCTTGATGTTGCCGAAAAAACAACAAGTTCAACTATAAGTGATATTGCTCAAACTGAAAGCATTTTAGATGATTTTGTTAAAAACCTTCAAGACACGATTGGGCTTATAACCAATTCTGCTCAAACACAGCAAAATATTCTTCAACACGTTGAAGAGCTAACACAACACGCAGATCAAATTAAATCAGTTCTTTCTATTATTGCTGATATAGCAGATCAAACAAACTTACTTGCTCTTAATGCAGCAATAGAAGCTGCACGTGCAGGAGAACACGGAAGAGGATTTGCTGTTGTTGCAGATGAGGTGCGAAAACTCGCAGAAAAAACACAAAAATCACTCAATGAAATTGCAGCAAGTGTAAATCTTGTAACCCAAAGTGTCCAAGATGTCGGGCAAACAATTAGAGATACTACAAAGGATATGATGTATATTACAGAGAAAACATCACCTTTGATTGATGATGCGCACCATACACAACAAAATCTTGTTCTTACAAAGCAAAACTCTATTCATCTTAAAGATATTAGCACTTCAATCGCTCAAAGCACTAAAGAATTAGCTCAAATGATGCAAGATATAGTGCGCTCTTCAGAATCTACACAAAGTGTAGGGCATACTATACAAAAAGATGTTAATGATATGTCGCAAAAAGCCCAAGAGCTTGATAATGCTATTACGAAATTTAAAACATAAATTTGAGAGCTATGTGTGAGCCTATATAAAGATATGAGGCATCATAAAGCAGTGTTTCAAGCTGATTTTGCAGGAATTGATAAAAGTATTGTATGGGTAGAATCTCAGCTTGTTAAAACACTTAGATTTAAACCTTTCAAAGAAATAATCATTGACAAAATAGGGCTTGTAATGTTTGAAAGCGTGAGCAATATTATTGAACATAGCATTACTTGTATGCCTAAAATGAATATATATAATAAAAAAATAAATTATATACAATCTTTGCGTCAGCAACAGCGATTTTCCTGTTTTCTTGAAGTAGGGGTAGAGCAAGTAAGAATAAAGATTCTTTATCCTTTTAATCCTCATTATAAGTGCCATTTGAGAGAGAAAAATATTTTAGGCGGAAGGGGGGAACACATTATAAAAGCGATGGGCGCTAAAGTTCGTAGGCGTGTGAATTATGCAAAAAAAGCTGCTATGCTTACACTTTATATACCTTATGTTTAATCCCTTGCAATAAAGCTTTGTTATAATTAAATGTTATTAAAAAAGCAAGAGGTAAAATATGGGACTTAATATAGAAACCATTAATGATTTGCAAATGGTGCGCAGCACTGGGAAACTTAAAACTTATGACGCATTTTTGACTTTCAAGGCGGAGCTTGAAAACCTTTTGCCGCAGATTCTATCAAGTGCAGATAATACACTTAGAATCTACTTTGTCCAAGCCTATCCAATCAATTCCTATGTATTAGGTTTTTTGTTCAAGCTCAAAAGTGTAGATGGAGTAAAAATTGAGATTGTTGTTGATGATTTGCGATTATTTATGTTTTTTGAAGAGATTGATATGATTGATGAATTTAAGATTAAAATTATGGAGGAATAATTTTGGAGACTTATAGTGTATGGAATAGAATCTACGATTATATTAATCCTATTGCATTTAAAATCTTTGATATAAGTGTGCATTGGTATGGCATTATGTATGTGAGCGCAATGCTTATCGCACTTTTGATTGCAAAAGCATTTATTACATATCGCAATGAGCGTTTTCCTATCACCCAAGAATTATTGGATAGTTTTTTTATTTGGGTGGAAATTGGTGTTATTTTAGGCGGACGCATTGGTTATGTGTTGATTTACTCGCCTAATCGTTGGGAATATCTTATGCAGCCGTGGCAAATGTTTAATCCTTACACCAATGGAGTATTTGTAGGTATCAGTGGTTTTAGTTATCACGGGGCAATGGCGGGGTTTGTGCTCGCGGCTATTATATTTTGCTATGTTAAAAAGCAATCTTTTTGGATATTTATGGATTTATCTGCTATTTCAATTCCATTAGGGTATGTTTTTGGACGCATAGGAAATTTTTTTAATCACGAGCTTTTTGGACGGGTAATTGAAAGTGATAGCTCCTTGCGAGATATTGGAATTCTTGTAAATGGAGAATTGCGTTATCCAAGTCAGCTTTTTGAAGCTTTTGCCGAGGGCATTATAGTATTTATTCTTCTTATTTGTTTATTGCGTTATGCAAAAAAGCCGGGCACTCTTCTTGTCGCGTATGGTGTATTTTATGCGCTAGCAAGATTTGTATGTGAGTATTTTCGTGAAGCGGATTCGCAAATGGGATATTTTGTATTTGGCTTATCAATGGGGCAGATTCTAAGTCTTGTAATGCTAGTTATAAGCATATTTTTAGGATTATTTGTTTTTGCGCAAAAACCTATTTCTTCTCAAAAAATAAAACACCAAAGGAAGAAAAAGTGAGTCTAAAAAAAAGTTATTTATTTTTGATGTTCGCTATTTTGACTGAAGTGCTTGCAGTGAATTTAATGAAAGCAAGTGAGGGAGAGATTTGGGGGCTTATGTGTATGTATGTGTTGCTTGTGCTTTCTTATTATTTTATGGCTCTCTCATTAAAGCGTATTTCTGTGGGTGTAGCATATGCGATATGGGAAGTGCTAGGTGCGATTTGTGTGGTGTGCATTAGTGTATTTTATTTTGGCGAAGAGATTTTATTTATACAAAAGATTGGCATTGTATTGTCCATTAGCGGCATTGCTTTAATCAATTATGCCGAAATTAAGCATGAATCAAAGATAGATTCTATGGAGGGCTAGATGACTTTAGCATTTATATATGTAATAATTTCGGCGATTTTAGATGTAATTGCAAATTTGTTTCTTAAAAAATCTAATGTTTTTACACATAAGGGCTACACCATAGGCTGTATTCTTATGGTGTGGGCAGCTTTTAGCGTGTTGGTTTTAGCACTTGAGAGTATGCCACTAAGTGTAGCGTATTCTACTTGGGGAGCGATAGGAATTATTGGCACGATATTTGGGGGTTACGTGTTTTTTAAAGAAAAATTAGATTTTTTAGGATATATAGGTGTTGCTATGGTAGTATGCGGCGTGATATTATTGCATTGGGAATCTTAAACATCACAAAATGCAAAGGAGGAGAAATGTTGGATAAAAAAATGAGTATAGCTACACTCAAGGCAAAAAAAGGGATTGAAAAAATTACAGCAATTACTGCGTATGATGCGCTTATGGCACGCATTTTTGATGGTGAAGTTGATGTGATTTTGGTAGGTGATAGCTTGAAAATGAGTTTTGGTGGAGAGAATGAAACATTAGGTGCAAGTATGCAAGAGATGATTTATCATACAAAGGCAGTGTGCAAAGGCGCTAAGCATTCTTTCATCATTGCAGATATGCCTTTTGGTAGCTATGCTACACCAAATATGGCATTAAAAAATGCGCTTAGATTCTATAAAAACACTGCAGCAGATGCACTTAAGCTTGAAGTAGGCATTGATAAATTACCTGTGGTGAAAGCACTATGTGAAGAAGGGATTGCTGTAATGGCACATATTGGCTTGAAACCCCAATTTATGCGCTTTGATGGAGGATTTAAAATAAAGGGCAAAGATGAGGTTGAATCTCAAGAATTGATAGAAGCCGCTGTTGCATTCCAAGAAGCTGGGGTTTTTGGGATTTTGATAGAGGGAGTGAAATCGGAATCTGGTGCACGTATTACACAAGCTTTAGAGATTCCAACGATTGGCATTGGTGCAGGTGTGGAGTGTGATGGGCAGATTCTTGTATGGAGCGATGCTTTTGGCTTTTTTGATGAGTTTAAGCCAAAATTTGTGCGCCGCTATTGTGATGGTAAAGCGATACTTAAAGATGCCATAAGAGCGTATGCCAAAGATGTAAAATCTCAAGCATTTCCACAAGCCCAAGAGAGCTATTAAGAGGTAAGATTATGGAGAAAATCACCATTGAGAAAATGATGAGTTTAGGAGAGGGTGAGAAAGTAAATCGTGTCGTAGATATGGAAAAATATAGCTTTGAAAGTGTCCAAGAGTTATCTTTGCGTCCAAATGTGTGGGAGGAGTATATCGGGCAAGAAAAGATTAAAAAAAATCTCAAAGTGTTTATTGAGGCGAGTAAAAAGCGTAAAGAATGCCTAGATCATATTTTGTTTTTTGGACCACCCGGTCTTGGTAAAACTACGCTTAGCCATATTATCGCACACGAAATGGGATGCAATATCAAAGTCAGTGCTGCGCCTATGATTGAAAAATCTGGCGATTTGGCGGCGATTTTAACAAATCTTAATGAGGGAGATATTTTATTTATTGATGAAATACATCGTCTTAGCCCTGCGATTGAAGAGATTCTCTATCCTGCAATGGAGGATTTTCGCCTTGATATTATTATCGGCTCTGGTCCTGCTGCGCAAACGCTTAAAATTGACTTAGCTCCTTTTACTCTTATTGGCGCAACTACACGCGCAGGTATGCTTTCAAATCCGTTGCGTGATAGATTCGGTATGAGCTTTAGATTGCAATTTTATGAACCAAAGGAGCTCTCTGCTATTGTGATTCGTGCTTCTTCAAAGCTAGGCAGAAGCCTCTCAAAAAGCGGTGCAGATGAAATTGCGCGCCGATCAAGAGGCACACCTCGTATTGCTTTGCGATTGCTTAGGCGTGTGAGAGACTTTGCAGATGTGGGTGAATATGCACAGGATATGAAAAATCAAAGTGAAATAAGCCTTGAATGTGTCCGTTATGCACTTAATGAGCTAGGTGTGAATGAGCTAGGCTTTGATGAGCTTGATTTGCGTTATTTGGCAATTTTAGCAGAATCTAGAGGCAAAGCTATAGGGTTAAACACCATTGCCGCTGCGATGAGTGAAGATGAGGCAACTATTGAAGATGTAATTGAACCCTATCTTTTAGCAAATGGCTATTTGGAGCGCACAGCAAAGGGGCGAGTGGCAAGCCCAAAGACTTATGAACTTTTGCATATTCCTTTTTTGGAGCAAAAGGGATTGTTTTAGAATCTATTTTATAAATTTAATTGTCCCAATCTTTTTGCTGTTTATTTTTTATAGCACTTAGTTGCTCCATTTTGCACAATGCACTTCTTATTAAACTCATAATCCATCGCCATTACAAAACAAATTAAAAGAATGACAAATCCTGTCAAAATATCTCTTATCCAATTCTTTTTTACTTGTGCTTTCTCTTCCATGTTTAATTCATTCCACTTTTTAGATTCTTGTGCTTTAGGATAACGCTTCTCTGTCATTTTTTCTTCCTATGGATAATGAGTAATCCAATTAAAATAATCAATAGGCATAAAGCTTGTCCCATACTTTATATTAAACTCCTTTATTCTTGCTCTGTTACTTTAGTAGCAAAACTTGTGCCACGTATGACATTATCTTAAAACAATCAATAAATTATAAAGATTCTGCTAAATTTGCATAAATTACTTTCGCAAACTCCCTTAATTTCTTTTTGTGTCTATAAGTTTGCTTTTTATTTTAATATAAAACAATATTTACTTAATAATAATATTTTTATACATTACTTTTATTATACTGCTATATTCACTATGATTAAACTCTTCCTCATATTTAACAATGCAATGTCCTATATATAGCGCACCCATACTTCTTGCATAATTATACTTTTTCTCTAAGTGTTCATTTACACACTCCGCAATTTTTTTACCCATAACTTCAGATGTATTTGTATTATCGCCATAACAAGCAACTGCAAACCAAAATACAAGCAGCCAAATCGCTAATACCTTTGTATTAAATGGTGTGTGAAAGATTATTTTTTGTATGAGATTCGCATTTAAGCGGTTAGAAAGTGTGCTGCTCTTGTGATGTGTAATGCGATTTGAAGAATGCGATGTATAAGAATATAGCTTATGCCCCCCCCCCCGTTAAAAGCAAATTCATTATTCCCCTCCATCAAATAAATTTAAAGCTGCAATTATAACGAAAAATCTAAAAGAGTTGCTTAAGGATAATGGGATTATTGCTGCGAGTTTTGCAGAGTTTCTTCTAAAATAGATTGCGTTACAGGCGCATCTTTTGGATCGACAAAGAAAAATATCTCTACACGATTATTTTTTGCACGATTGAGCGCGCTATCATTAGGCGCAATCGCTTGATGCTCTCCATAGCCAGAAAATGAGATTCGCTCGGGAGAAATACCATTTTTAATAAGATTTTTCATCACGCTTAAACTTCGTGCAGAGGAGAGCTCATAATTATCTTTATAGCGTGAACCAACAGGCAGTGGTGCATTATCTGTGTAGCCTCGCACATCAATTTTTACATAATCGGGCAGTTTTTTGATAATAGCACTCATTCGTTGGAGGTACAAAAATACATCGCTATTATTAATCTCTGCACTACCAGAATCAAAGAAAAGGTTAGAAGGGAGGCGCAATGACATACCCATTTCCATTTGCTCTAAAATTCCGCCTTCTTCTGCCATTTGTTCTATTTCTGCTGAAGTAACCGATGAACTTTCACTTATTGCCCCACTTTCATTTTCTGTTTCAGAATCATTAACATCATCTTGGTCAGAATTGAGTGGAGAGGTAAGCGTAAAATCAAAAATTTTAACAAACTCGGTTTTAAGCAATTCAGAATCCGCATTGCTTGTAGATGAAATCGCCCATAGCGCAATAAAGAGTGCCAATAAAAGTGAGAGGAAGTCTGCATATGGAACAGCCCATTTCTCTCCTGCAGGACACTCAGGGCATTTTTTCTTTTTAGCCATTTTGCACTCTTAATCTATCTTATTCAAATTGTGAGATTTTAGGCTCACCGGGTGGAATAAATCCAAGTAATTTCTCTTCAAGGTTGCGAGGGTTATCACCATTAGCGATACCTACAACGCCTTCTAAAACAACCATACGTCCCCTTATTATATCTGCGCTTTTAGAGTGCATTTTATGTCCCCAAGGTCCAAAAAGTGCATAAGAACAGAAAATCCCTGTAACGGTCGCGGTAAATGCACCCGCAATACCTGCTGCCATCGCTTTTGGGTCATCAAGCAACTGGAGGGCAAGCATAAGTCCCATAACCGCTCCAACTAGCCCCATTGTAGGACAAGTTTCTGCATAGAGAATCCAAAAGTGTGAGCAACCTTTATAATATTCTTCAAGCGATTCTATTTGCACTTCCATATCTTCACGCACAGCGTGAGCATCTCGTCCGTCAATAATCATTGAGAGGGATTGACGCAAGAAGTCATCTTCAATTTGTGCCGCCTTTCCTTCAAGTGCAAGCACACCATCTTTTCTTGCGAGTGTAGCAAGTTCTACAAGCTGTCGTATTATTTCATTGAGATTCACTCCTGTTGAACCAAAAACGATTTTGAGCTCTTTCATTGCACCTTTGATATGTGTGGCGTGTGTAGCACTTGAGGCAGCACACATAGCGGTAGGTATGATAATAATCAGTGAGCTTATGTGGATAAGATGCAGGGGGTTACCTCCCTCAAGAAAGTCCCCAACACAAAGGCTTATAATCGCCCCAATTAGCCCACCAATGGTCGTTATATCCATAAATACCCCTTTATGTTAATTTGAGATGAAAAAGCAAAAAGTATTCCTAATTATAAACTATGTTCTAGCTGTTTAATCCAAAAACTGACATTGCGTTGTTCTTCAGCAAGATTTGTTGAAATTCCGTGTCCGGGGTGGATTGTTTTGTTTGGATTTGAGGGTAAAGAGCTAAAGCGTATCAGAGATTCTCTCATATCCATTGAGTTTGAGTAAGTAAAATCACTCCGCCCAATGGAGCGATGAAAAATAAAATCACCACTAAAAATTTCTCCCTCAATCTCCACAATAGAGCAACCCGGGGTGTGTCCGGGAAAATGAGAGAATATTACTTCAATACCTTTAAAATCAAGTTTTTGTGTGCCTTTTTGACATTGTGTAAGAATATCTGGAGTGCTAGGAGTTACGCCTATATCAAAGCAATCAGATTCTAACATAAATGCATCAAGTGCGGGACAAACTAATGGCACATTGGGAAAGTGAGATTTAAGTGTAGCATTGCTCCAAATGTGGTCAAAATGACCGTGCGTATTAAGGAAAGCAAGCGGAGAGGGGCATTTTTCTATAACCCAATTATGCGCCCCCATTCCTGCATCAATAACAATCTCTCCTTGAGGAAATTTGCAAATATAACAATTTGTCTGATACTCGCCAAAACTTTGAGAGAGAATTTCCACTGCAATCTTACCTTTTTGAGAATTGTGGGCTTCGGCGTGCTTTTCGTTTTCCATATTTTTTTCGTTCAACCACACGAGAATCTCGTGTTAAAAGTCCTTTTGGTTTTAACATCGCTCTGAAAGCAACATCATAGGCATTAAGTGCTTTTGAAATGCCGTGTCGCAAAGCTTCTGCTTGAGCCGAATATCCACCACCAAGTGTAACAGCGTGAATATCCACTGATTTTTCTTGTTTGGTAAGGATAAGCGGTTGCATTACTTTCATTTTAATAGCTTCGTGTCCTCCAAGCCAGTCATTGAGACTTTGCCCATTGATATTGAGCTTACCGCTCCCAGAAGTAAGCCAAACTTTCGCGATTGCCGTTTTTCTTTTTCCTGTTGCATAAACTTTTGCCATAGTATTCCTTATTTTGAGCTTTTAGCGACTTGAGCGCTGTGTGGGTGCTCACTGCCGCGATAAACTTTGAGTTTTTTAAGCATAGCTCGTCCAAGTTTGTTTTTGGGGAGCATACCTCGCACCGCAAGATGATAGAGTTTTTCGGGAGTTTTTTCTAACATTTCTTGAAGTGTTTTACTTTTAGTGCTGCCAAAGTAACCTGAATGCGTGAAGTATTCTTTGTCTTTGAGTTTCATACCTGTGAATTTTACTTCTGTGGCATTAATAATGACTACAAAATCGCCACAATCAATATGAGGTGTGAAACAAGGTTTGTGTTTGCCTCGTAAAAGTGTAGCTATTTCTGTGATAAGGCGACCAAAGACTTTATCTTTTGCATCAAGCACAATCCACTGACGATTGATGTCATTTTGTGTTGCTATTTTTGTCAATTCCATTATTTTCCCTTAGATTCTAAATAATTTTGGAAAGGGGATTCTAGAGTAAAAAAACTTAAATTTTTATTAACTTAAGCATATTTTAATGTAAGATACCAAAATGCTCTAAAAATTCATCATCTATATCATCAATAAGTCCCTTTTTCTTTAATGTGGCGATGACAGATGGGCTACAATTTGTATCTTGGGGCCACTCGCGCAGATGTCCATCACAGGTTGATTTATCGGTTGCATCAATAAAAACAAGATTTTCAACAATAAGAATATCACGCTTTGCATCAATATTATTAACAATCCGCCAAGTAAGCATATAAGGGTTTGTGAGATGATTTTTATGCGAATCTACAAAGATAAGAATACTTAAGCAGTTTTGTAAAGCTTGAAAACCTTTAAGATTCTCATTTAAATCTGTAAAGAGATGACTTTGCTTTACCACACTTACAATACAAATGGGATTGGGCGTGTGAGTAAAATATTGCTTTAAAGCAGTGGCTTGAGGAAAAAGTGGAGCAAATTTCTCCCATAAGCACTCATCATTAAGAGCAATAAATGAAGGCTTATGCACGGGTGTAATAGCTTCTACACCAAGCTTTCCTCCGTGAGCAAAATGTGGGCTTGCGTGATCAAGTGCATCACAGATTCCCTCTGTAATAAGCAGATTATTAGGAGAGAAGCGCTCAAGTATGTAAGTGCCAAGAGCTTCATAATCTGTCAGTTCGGGTGCATTTTCATCAACAAAAATAGCGTGTTTTACAAAGCTCATTTGCCCCACTCCCCAAAAATTGTGCATAATCTGCTTACTATGCGAAGGATAATCAGGCTTGATTTTTGCAAAAATAAGATTATGGAATACGCCATTTTCGGGCATATGATAATCCTTTAATCCGTGTGCAGTAGTTTGTAATAATGGCAAAAATACGCGCTCTGTTAAATAACCCATATATTTATCCTCAAGCGGAGGTTTGCCAACGATTGTAGCAGGAAAAATAGGTTTTTTTCGCATCGTGATTGCACTCACTTCAAGCACAGGATAAGGTTCAATAGGCGTATAGAATCCTGTATGATCGCCAAATGGTCCCTCATCTCGCATTTGTGTGGTATCTACCCAGCCTTCAATAACAATATCTACATCATTTGGCACAAAGAGTGGGTTAGTGATACACGGGCAAAGCACAGGCTTTTTAGAGCGGATAAAGCCATAGAGCATTAGTTCAAAGATACCCATAGGTAAAGGTGCCTGTCCGCACCAAATATAGAGTGGGTCGCCGCCAAGAGCAATACTCACAGGCATTTTTTCCCCTGCTTGTTTATATTGATGAAAAAAATGTTGAGAATCTTTATGAATTTGCCAATGTAATCCTAAATGTTTCTCATCATAGACTTGCAGACGATACATACCTAAATTTTTTGCTTTGCCATCAAGGCTTTGGGTATAAACTTGCCCCATAGTAATAAATGCTCCCCCATCGTGTTCCCAAGTTGTGAGAATGGGGAGATTAAAAAGATTAATTTCTTCACCTATAATAATAGTATCTTGGCATAGACCTTTAGATTTCGTGTATTTAGGAAAAACAAAGCGCAAGTGAGCAAGTTCTTTAAGCCGAGAGAAAATCTCTTTTATACCTTTAGGTGGGCTAAAGCGCAAAAGATGTTGTATGTGAGTAGCAATTTGTGGAATTGGCTTATCAACGAGGAGGTTAAGTCTTTGATGTGAGCCAAAAATATTCATAAGCACGGGTATATCAAAGGTTTTTCCACTTTTAGCACAAATAGGATTTGTAAAAAGAAGAGCTTTGCTCGTTGGTTTTTTAACTTCAAGATAGGCAAGCTGAGGAATTTGCAGATAAATATCAAGAGGTTCATCAATAATAGTCAGTTCATTGTGAGATTGCAAAAATGTAATGAGCTGATGAGAATCTAAAGCCATATAAAGCTCCAAAAGTAAGTTACTCCCCTCTTTGCTAAGCCATTTGGTGATTAAGCAAGAGGGTTAGGATTCTATAAAATATAGAATCCTAGAAATGCAAGGCAATAAGTGCTTGAATAGTTTGCATTTTCTCTTTATTGCCTAAGGGAGTATCAAGCTCTGGTTTTTGATAAGTATAGAGTAAACCAAGTGAAATAGGAATAAGATCAAATTTAAGCTTTAACCCTGCATTATAAGCAATAGTATCTTTATAAATTTTATTAAAACTTGAGTGATTCACTCCTATATAAGGTGTTAATCGTGCGATAATGAGCCCAATGTTATATCCAGCTGAGATACCATATTGTAAATTTCTAAAATCATTATCAGAGTTTGAATGTGAATTAAAATCCCATTTGACTTGCGGAGCTACAACAAAATCAAAAGCACCAAGCCATATACGCCCAAATGCACTATAATCTTTTAGATTCGCACTATCGATTTTTGTTTGTCCTGCAGCAAATCCGATTTCAGGGCTTATTTCAAACCCTGCAATACTTGCAGCTTGCACATTAAGACTAAGTCCTGCTACACAAAGTAGCGAAAGTAGATGTTTTTTCATTTTGTTCTCCTTAGTTTTGAAAATGACGTGCATTATAATCAAAATATCATTTATTTCCCTTAAATATTTTTCTAAAATTTTATAGAATTTGAAACAATTTTGCCAATGTTTATAAAATTATTGAGAGAATCAAACACAAAGGAAGCATTTTTAATGTGAATTTGAGATACAATGAAATTATATTACGACATTAAGGGGGCAATATGACAATTAATGATTCAAAAATGTATTTTAATCGTGAGCTTTCGTGGCTCAAATTTAATACACGTGTGCTTAATGAAGCTAAAAATACTAATATTCCACTTTTGGAGCGATTAAAATTTGTAGCAATTTATGGGACGAATCTTGATGAATTTTATATGATACGCGTAGCAGGGCTTAAACGTTTATATGCAAGTGGAATTACCGAAGTGGGCGCAGATAAACTTACGCCATTGCAGCAGCTTAAAAGTATACGCGAATACCTTGATAAAGAAAAAAATATGCTTGAGAGTGTTTTTAAGGAGATTCAAAGTGGCTTAGCAAAGGAAGGTATGCACATTAAACAAGTCAATCAGTTAAATAATGAGCAAAAAAAGCGATTGCACGAATTTTTTATTAATTATTTGTATCCTGTGATTGTGCCTGTGGCAATAGATGCTACACACCCCTTTCCTCATCTAAATAATTTAAGTTTTGCCATTGCGCTTAAACTTAAAGATACACAAGAGGGGAGTGTAAAATTTGCTATGGTAAGAATCTCGCGTTTGCTTTCGCGTTTTGTGGAGATTGAAAGCGGCGTGTTTATAGCGGTTGAAGATATTGTAGGTGAGTTTGCAAGTGAATTGTTTGGAGAATATGAGATTCTCAATTATGTTCCTTTTAGAATCACGCGTAATGCGGATATGGAAATTGAAGAAGAAGAGGCAGATGATTTTATAGAGATTATGAGTGAGGGGCTTAAAACTCGTAGGAAAGGTGAAGTAGTGCGTCTTGAGATAGGTGCAGATAAAGATAGTAGCCTTTTAGATTTTATTAATTCTCATTTAAAAGTTGATGCTAAAGATGTTTATGTTTATCATATTCCGCTCAATCTAAGTGGATTGTGGGAGTTGGTAGGAAGCAAGGCGTATGCTCATCTTACCATTCCACCTTTTAATCCAAAAACACTTCCACCATTACACGGGAGTGGAGAGATTCTCTCTACAATGGAAAATGATGATATTTTGCTCTTCCACCCCTATGAGAGCTTTGATCCAATAGTGAATTTTATTCAGAGCGCAGCAAAAGACCCTGATGTACTCTCCATTCGTATGACACTTTATCGTGTAGGAAAAAATTCACCTATTGTTAAAGCTCTCATACAGGCAGCTGAAAATAATAAGCAAGTAACGGCGTTGGTTGAGTTAAAAGCACGATTTGATGAAGAAAATAATCTGTATTGGGCGCATTCTTTAGAATCTGCTGGAGCGCACGTTATTTATGGTGTGCCCGGACTTAAGGTGCATGCCAAAATTGCGCTTGTGATTAAAAAAATTGGCAATACACTTAAAGAATATGTGCATTTAAGCACAGGAAATTATAATCCTAGCACTGCAAAAATTTATACTGATATTTCGCTCCTAACTTGCAATCAGTCTTTTGCAAAAGATGCAATTAAACTTTTCCACTCTCTCTCTACAGGTTCTTCATATCGCACCAAGCTTAGTCATTTATTGATTGCTCCTACACAGATTAAGACTAAAATTTTAGAGCTTATTGAAAACGAAAAGAAAATGGGAAGTGAAGGGCGCATTATTATGAAAGCAAATGCTTTTATAGACATTGATGTGATACGTGCACTTTATGGGGCATCAATAGCTGGAGTAAAGATTGATTTGATTGTGCGTGGCGTATGTGCCTTGCGTCCGGGTATAAAGGGCGTGAGTGAAAATATTCGTGTATTTTCAATCATTGGAAAATATCTTGAACACGCTAGAATCTATCATTTTAAGAATGATAAAGTAGGCGTATATTTTGCTTCAGCAGATATTATGCCTCGTAATTTAGAGCGACGCGTGGAGATTCTCACACCAAGCTTAAATGCACAGATGAGCAAACGTTTAATGGAGATTCTCCAAATGCAGCTTAATGATAACGTCCAAATGTATGAACTACAAAGCAATGGGGAGTATCAGAAAGTAGTGAGCTCACAAAAACCCTTTAGTTCGCAACTTGCTTATGAGGAATATGTGAATGCTATTTATGGAGATTTGGTAAGAAATGATGAGGTGAATAAGGCAAAAAAACTTGCTAAAAGAATGCTCAAAGAGAGTTAAAAAAACAGAATATTAAACGATTTATTAAGGAGGTTTAACATAAAGCAAAGAAGCTTTATAATGCAGGGAGAGGTAAGGCAATGGGTAGGTTGCATTATACAGAAGTTTGGAATTTTATTACAGGTTGCACCCAAATATCCCCAGCGTGTGATTATTGCTATGCTATGACTATGACTAAGAAATTGCAAGCTACATCAAAAAGCGAGCTTGATAAAACTATAAATAAACTTGATTATAGTAAGTGTGCCCCTAAATGTAAAGATATTACGATGAGTGAAGAAGGCGATAAATTGCATATAGTATGCGAATGCAAAAATACTGAACATTTGATTGAAACGCCTAAATATTATTATGGGTGGGAGCAAGTTGTATTTCATAAAAGTATGTTAGAAGAAATACTAAACACAAATATGTATCCAAGCGGTTCTAAGGTTTGTGTATGCAATATGAGTGATTTATTCCACGAGGATATAGACTCGCAAGATTTAGCTCTTGTTTTTGAGTATATGATTAAGCGTAAGGATTTGATTTTCCAAGTGCTCACTAAACGACCGGAGCGAATGTTAGAGAGTGTGAAAAACAATATAGTAAATACAGATGATACAAAGCATATTTGGTTTGGTATATCAGCTGAAGATCAAGCTATGTTTGGCAAGCGTATGCCATCGCTTGTAGAGGTTAAAAAAAATTTGGGTGAAAAGGTGAAAATTTTTGCGATGATTGAGCCTATGATGAGTGGGATTGATTTACAATCTTATAAGGACAAGCTTGATTGGGTTGTTGTCGGAGGAGAGAATATCCCTGAAAACCCAAAAAAAGCAAGAAGTATGCAATATGAATGGGTAGAAGATTTGTATGAACAATGTAGACAATACGATATTGCTTTCTTTTTTAAACAATGGGGAAGTAATCCTAGAAATAGACCAGATTTGATTAATTTAAAGTCGGGATTCCCGAAGGTTGAGGAAGTTGAAACCTAAAAGCTGTGGTGTCCCCGATGCGATTCGAACGCATGACCTCACGATTAGGAATCGTGTGCTCTATCCAGCTGAGCTACGAGGACAAAAAGTAGAGCAGACACATTTTGGAATGGGCATTTTACACTCATTTGCCAGAGAAATCAAGCCAAAAGGTGGAGAATGGGCTTTTTTATGTTAAAATATATATTCAAACCCTTGCTGGGCATATTTGATAAAAGGAGAAAATATGGCGATTAAGCTCGCAATTAATGGCACTGGGCGTATAGGACTTTGTGCAGCGAGAATTATCGGACAACGCGATGATGTGGAGCTTGTAGCAATGAATACTACAGCAGATATTGATACACTTGTGCATTTGCTACGTTATGATTCTGTGCATAGGAGCTATGACATAGAAAAAATAGATAAACAGACTTTATGTATTGGCAAAAGCAAAAATGTTAAGATTGTAAGCGATAGAGATCCTAGAAATCTTGATTTTGGTGCAGCTGTGGGTGTGCTAGAATGCACAGGCAAATTTAATTCCCTTGAAAAATCAAGTCTTCATCTTAAAGATAATATTAAAAAAGTCATCATATCTGCTCCTGCAGATGATGCGCCCACATTTGTTTATGGCGTTAATCACACAAATTATCAAGGGCAAAGTGTCATTTCAAATGCTTCTTGCACCACAAATTGTCTTGCACCCATTGTAAAAGTGCTTGATTCTCACTTTGGTATAGAAAATGGTTTGATGAGCACGATTCATAGTTACACAAATGATCAGAATCTCCTTGATGTCAAACATAAAGACTTGCGCCGAGCACGTGCAGCAGCATTAAATATGATTCCTACGAGCACAGGAGCAGCAAAAGCAATAGGGCTTGTATTACCTCATCTTGCGGGAAAACTTAATGGGATTTCTGTGCGTGTGCCAACTCCTGATGTGAGTCTTGTGGATTTAAGTGTAAATCTTAAAAGTAAAGTGAGCAAAGAAAGTATCAATGAAGCATTTTATAAAGCTCAAGAGGGGGCAATGAAAGGTCTTATTATCGTTGATGATGAGCAAAGGGTATCAAGTGATTTTATTGGCTCAAGTGCGAGCGCAATCATTGTGTCTGATAAGAGCATAGCTATTGATAAAAGCGCAAAGATTCTTGCGTGGTATGATAATGAGATGGGTTATACTCATCGCCTTGTAGATATGAGTGTATATGTATGTAGGACATAAAAAAGTATGGTAGCGTTTTCACTGCATTTTCAAACACAGCATCAAAAAGTATGTGATACGCTTTTTGAGAGTATTTGCGAGGAACGAGATAGTCAAAAAAGTGGCTATTATGATTTGCCTTTTACAGAGGTGGCAGTTGATGAATCTTCTTGTTTTGTGAATGATAATAAAGCATTTTTGCAAACTCTCTCTCACTTGGTAATTATTGGCATTGGTGGGAGTTCACTTGGGCTTAAAGCCATAGATTCTATGCTGGAGCATTTGCCTCATCGCAATAAGCTTAAACTCTCATTTTTAGAACATACTGACCCTATTAGTATTACTAAGAGTTTGCAGGGTATTAAGCGTGAAAATACACTTTTTATTGTTATTTCTAAATCGGGCACGACTATTGAGACTTCATCTTTGCTTAAGTTTGTGCTTGAAGAATATAATTTACTCCAAAATGTGCAAAGCAAACGACATTTGCTTGTTATTACCGATAGGGATTCTCCACTTGAGCATTGGGCAAAAGTAGAGAAACTAACATATTTTGGAATCCCACCAAATGTAGGAGGGCGATTTTCAGTATTAAGTATGGTTGGTATTTTGCCTTTAAGCATTCTAGGCTTTGATACGCGAGCGATTTTGCGGGGAGCAGCAGGCATTACACAACGATTTTTTGAGCGCAAAGAAGAGCATATTTTGCACAAAGCTCTCACTTATTTTACTCATAAAAATCATATTTCTATGAATGTGTTATTTTCATATTCAAGTCTTTTTACGTATTTTAATGCGTGGTATGTGCAACTATGGGGAGAGAGTTTGGGTAAAATCAATGCTATGGGAGAAAGAGTAGGGCTTACACCTATTGCGCTTATTGGGAGCATTGACCAGCATTCATTTTTGCAGCTCATCGTGCAAGGCGTGCGTGATAAAAGCGTAACTTTTCTAAGCCTTAATCCTACTCATAGCGCACAGCCAAGCATTCCAAATCTTCAAATTCCATTTTTAGAATCTACAAACTTTGTAAATACACAAAGTTTTGCAACTTTGCTCAATAATCAACGTATTGCTACGATGCAGACAATAGAAAATGAGGGGATTCTCACAGATTGTATTGAGGTAATGAGTTTGTGTGAGGAAAGTGTAGGGATACTTATAGCATATTTTGAAGTACTCACTTCGTGTATGGGACAACTTTTTGAAATTAACACTTATGACCAGCCGGGTGTAGAATTTGGCAAGGCAAGATTAAAAAAACTTTTTGAATCTTAAATAATGGAGGTGAAACTATGCGAAATTTGTATGAATCAAAGGAGAAAAATGCAAAAGCTTATTTGCTTGTGTGCTTGCTATATGGTGCATTTATGCTTGAGGGCTGCTCACTTAAAGAATGCGCAGATGAGGAAGATAGAGAAAGGGGCTGCATTCAAAAAGAATATCGCTTAAGTGGGAAGCTTGGATTTGAAATTCCTTATAAAAACAATAAGGCAGAGGGCAGCGCAAAATTTTATTATCCAAGCGGGGAACTTGAATGTATAGTGCCATATAAGGGAGACAAAAGAGAAGGTGTAAGAAAATGTTATTATAAAAATGGAAAGATTAAAAGTGAAACACCTTATAAAAATGGCGAGCAAAATGGCGTTGAAAAATGGTATTTTGAGAATGGCAAGATTGAAAGTGAAAGACCATACAAAAATGATGAAAGAGAAGGGATACACAAATGGTATTCTGAGAATGGAAATATTAAAAATGAGGAATCATATAAAAGAGACAAACTAGATGGCGTATGCTCATCTTACTACGACAATGGCAAACTTAAGCAGCAAATCCCATATAAAAATAGTAATAGAGACGGTATTGAGAAAAACTATTATGAAAGCGGGAATCTTTGGATTGAAACTCCATATAAAAATGGCTATAGAGAGGGTATTGAGAAATGGTATTATGAAAATGGTAAGCTTTTTTCTCAAGTATTATATAAAAATAACCGCAAACAGGACGTAGCGAGCTTTTATGATGAAGAGGGTAATACAATTATGGAAATTACATTTGAAGATGGCATTCCCACAGGGGTTAAATGTCAAAATGGCAAAGAAAGTGAAAGAGGAATTGACGGGTTTTGGATGAGACTTCCTTCCTTTTGTGAGCAATGAGATGAGGTTTAAACATTGGGCAAAAAAGATTCTAATATTCTATTCCTACTTCTTTAAGCCTATCGCGGAGATAGCGCATTTGAATGTTTTTATCAAAACACCATTTAGGAGCAAGTAAAGATTCATCGTGTGCTCCTGCACTGATTCTCTGCACGACTACATCAGGTGGGATTTTTTGTAAAGATTTCACAATAAGATCACTAAAGCTTTCCATTGTGATTGGCTCATATTTCCCATCTTTATAAAGTTTAGCAAGACGCGTGCCATTGACAACATATAAAGGGTGAATTTTAATACCATCAATTCCCCATTCTAACACAGATTCCAGCGAGTGGAGCATCATTTGAGGGGTTTCTTCGGGTAATCCATAAATAAGGTGTGCGCAGACTTTCACACCTTTTTCACGAGTTTTTGCAAACATCTCTTTAGCTCCTGTAATGCTATGAGCGCGGTTTGTGATTGTTAGAGTGTTATCATACACCGATTGGATTCCATATTCTAACCAAATTTCTTTGCCTTTTTTGACATATTCGCCTAAAAGTTCCAGCACTTCATCTTTTACGCAATCAATGCGTGTGCCTATGCTTAAACCTACGACATTTGGGAAACTTAGTGCTTTATCATAGAGGGCTTTGAGCGTGGAATAAGGCGCATAAGTGTTTGTGTATGATTGAAAATATATCATATATTTGCACACACCAAATTTTCTTTGATGAAATTCAGAGTGCCAATAGAACTGCTCTTCTAGCTGCTTGAGCTGTTTTTGAAGTAGGGGATTATGAGTAAGTGAAAAATTCATTTTGACTTCAGAAATTTTATCAAGCTTAATGAGACTGGGTGAAAAACTTTCATTATCACAATAGATACAGCCGCCTTTGGCAAGGCTTCCATCGATATTGGGACAAGTAAATCCTTGTAAAGAAATAGGAATCTTTCTTACCCTTGTGCCAAAACGTCTTTTAAAATATCGCCCTATACTTAACATTACACGCATTATATATCTTTAATGAGAGGATTTTAAAGCGGCAGGGATTGCTGCACCTGTGGTATAATCATCAATATAATGTCCATCAAAACACGCTTTGCATAAAGAATTGTTTTCGCCTATACTTTTGGTCAAACCGCTAAGGGAGAGAAAACCTAGAGAATCTGCACCGATATGCTTACACACTTCTTCAATACTTTTATTAGCACAAATGAGTTGCTCCTTATTGGGCGTATCTATACCATAAAAGCACGGCGAAATCGTAGGTGGAGAGCTAATAAGTAGATGAATTTTTCTTGCCCCCGCTTGACGCAAGATTTTAATAATTTGCTTACTTGTCGTGCCTCTAACCACAGAATCATCAATGACAATAATATCTTTATTAGCTATAAGTTCTCTGATAGGGTTGAGTTTAAGGCGAACTTTAAGCTCTCTCTCTTGCTGCGTTGGCTCAATAAATGTCCTTCCTACATAGTGATTGCGGATAAATCCTAGCTCAAAATCAATTCCGCTTTGCTTACTATAACCAATAGCTGCAGCCACACCAGAATCTGGCACAGGAATTACCATATCTGCTTGAATTTGATGTTCTTTAGCAAGCTCTATACCCATTTGTTTGCGTGCTTGATAGACATTATGTCCAAACACATTGCTATCAGGACGTGCAAAATATATGTATTCAAATACGCAAAAATGCGGTTTTGGTTCAAAGACTTGAATACTTTTGGGTTGAGAATCTTGAAAGGCATACGCTCCATCAAAAATAATCATCTCACCTGCTTTGACATCTCGGACAAATTCCGCACCTATAAGGTCAAATGCACAACTTTCACTCGCTACAACATAGCCTGTGCTTCCATCTTCGTTTTGTATTTTGCCTAAGCTAAGTGGGCGCAATCCATACCTATCACGAATAGCAAACATTTTGCTCCGTGAAAGAAATACAAAGCAATACGCTCCATCAATGTAGCTTAAAGCATCAATGATTCTATCAGTAAGTGATGTTTTTTTACTTCGTGCAATCAGATGAATGAGATTTTCAGTATCAAGATAGCTTTGGAATATTGTTCCCTCTTTAATAAGCATCTCACGCACTTCTTTGGCATTTGTGAGATTCCCATTATGTGCGATTGCCATTTCGCCTAAATCATATCGTGCAAAAATAGGTTGTGTGTCATTTATAGAATCTTCACCTGCAGTTGAATAGCGATTGTGCCCAATACTTGAGCGACCTTGCAATTTATCAAGTCGCTTTTGTGTAAAAATTTTAGTTACTAAACCAGTATTTTTGATAGTTGTGATTTTTGTGCCATTACTTGCGGAAATCCCACTTGCTTCCTGCCCCCTATGCTGCATTGCAAAGAGTGAATAATAGCTTAAGAGTGCTGCATTATCAACATTATATACGCCCACAATGGCGCACTCTTCGTTCCAGCTTTCCATTCCTTATCCTCATTATGTTTTGTATCTGCGATTGTATAGTAACAAAACCAACAAGCAAATTTAAAGCTTAAATCTCAAGTGCATCCTCAATACTATAAAGCCCATTTTTTTGTGTTACAATCCATTTTGCCATATCAAGTGCGCCCTTAGCAAAAGTAAGGCGAGAAGTAGCATTATGAGTAAGCTCTAAATATTCACCATCAAGATAGAATCCAATTGTATGTCTTCCAGCAACATCACCTCCGCGTAGGCTCATTACGCCAATTTCGTGAGGATTTCTTTCACCAATATTTCCATTGCGTCCGCTTATGCGCACATCGCTCAATTTGAGATTCCTTGCTTTCGCACAGCTTTGAGCAAGAGTAAGGGCAGTCCCAGAAGGCGCATCTTTTTTGTAGCGATGATGAATCTCGCAGATTTCTATATCACTTTCTTTTAATGTTGCAGCCACTAATGCGCCAATTTTATTGAGCATTGCTACCCCTTTACTCATATTTGTTGCATAGAGTATAGGCATTGTATGTGAGGCATTTTCAAGGAGATGTTGTATGTCATTATCTAAACCTGTTGTGCCTATAACAAGCGGTTTTGGATAAGAGAGAGCGACTTCAAGAAGTGCTTTTGTCGCTTCGGGTGAAGAGAAATCAATAATCACATCACTTGCTTGTAAAAATATTTCAAAGTCTTTTGTTACCATTGTGCTTGAGGGAAGCGAATATTGTAATTCATTACGCACATATACACTTGAGAGATTGAAGTGAGTGTGATTAAGTATTTCTTCAATAAGTAGCTTTCCTACGCGTCCCGTAGCGCCAAAAATCCCTACTTTTAGCATATATTCTCCTTAAATGTAATAGATTCTATAAAATATATAATATTACTTATGTTCTAAATATGCAATAGCTTGTAATGCCGCAGTTGCACCATCTCCAGCTGCGCATACAACTTGTTTGGGAGCAAGAGTGCGGACATCTCCAGCTGCAAAAAGACCTTCTACACTTGTTTTCATTGATAAATCTACCTTGATACTGCCATATTCATCGCATTCACAAAGCATTGAGCCATCATCTTGTTTGAGCGTAGCTGTATTGACATTATAACCTACAAAAATAAAGATTCCCATAACAGGGATTTCCTCATTTGTATTTGAATCTGTATGTTTAATCAGCACACTCGTTACACCCGATTTATCGCCTTTGATTTCCTCAACAACTGCGGGAGTAACAATGTGAATCTTATCATTTTTCTTTACGTGTTCAATTGTGCTGGGCGCAGCGCGGAACTCATTTCTTCTATGCACCAAATGCACTTTAGAGCAAATCCGACTAAGATATACTGCTTCTTCAAGAGCTGTATCACCACCGCCGAGCACAATAACCTCTTGGTCTTTGTAAAAAAATCCATCACAAGTAGCACAAGTGCTTATACCTCTACCCCAAAACTCATCTTCTCCCTTAAGATTTGCTCTTTTTGGGCTACCACCGGCGCAAAAAATTACTGCTTTTGCTTCATCAATACTTCCATCGGTTTGATGAATGTAAAAAATATCATTTTTCTTTGTGATTTGGCTGACTTCACTCATTTTATGAGTTAATCCAAAGCGAAAGCATTGCTCTTGCCAAGGCTCCATAAACTCCATACCACTTACAATATCTTTTACACCCGGATAATTTTCTATTTCACTACTTCCTGTAATCTGTCCGCCGGGCATACCTTTTTCAAAAAGCACTACATTTTTAATACCGCCTCTTGTTGCGTATAAACCTGCACTTAGTCCAGCTGGACCACCACCGATAATTGCTAAATCAATCATATTTTTCTCCTTACAAATAATAAAAATTTTCCATTACTATAATTAACTAAAACAACAACTAGGTAAATGGAAAAGCAATGTTTCATAAGGTAAGGAAATTTGCAAGAAGCCTTAAACCTACGTTATGGCTTTTTTCGGGGTGAGCTTGTATGGCAAAAAGATTATCTTTATGGACAATCGCACCAAAAGGATAGCTATAGGTGCATTGAGCAAGGATAAATTGAGGTTGTGTTTGAATGTGAAAGCTATGTACGAAATAAAAAAAGCTTCCATCAGCGATACCCCTAAAAAGCTTTGAATGTTTGCCTTCAGGAGTAAAATTACAGCTATTCCACCCAATATGTGGCACTTTTAGTGGTGCAATATGTTCAAATCCTACTACTTTGCCCTCAATAAGTCCTAATCCTTTGTGATTACCAAATTCTTCACTTTGCTCAAAAAGCAGTTGCATTCCTAAACAAATCCCAATTAAGAATTTGCCGCTTTGGACAAATTCTCTGATAGCCTCATCTAAATGAGTGTTTTTTAAATGTGTCATTGCATTGCCAAATGCTCCAACACCCGGCAATAAGAGTTTATCGTAATCTTGTAGCCTTTCAGGGTGAGATTCTACCTTTATTTCAAGTGTATGTGGTAATACATCGCTAAAATGTGTTTGTATAAAAGCAAAAGCATTTTGTACACTGCCGAGATTCCCTACACCATAATTAATAATACCAACACGAAGATTACTCATTGACAAGTCCTAAAAGCCATTGTTTATTTTGTGCAATTACATCATTGCTTTTTTGTAAGAGATTATCACGCACATTTTCTAAATCTACACAAGAGAGAGTATCCATAACTGCAGGAGAAAGTGTGGTATGCGAAGCAGGAATTACATTAAGAAGTTGCTCTATCTCGGAGATAAGTTGGGCTTTGGTAGTGATTTCGCCATTTTTGGTAATATAAGGTGTATTCATTACTTTCCTTTTTTAAGAATCTGCTTTATAGGATTCTATATGTTTTTTAAGCGTATGTGTAAAAATATCTGAATAAGGCTTGTCTTTAGGGAGTTTCTCGCAAAACTCCACAAGTAGAGCATAATAGTCATTTTCTAATAAAGTGCCCTTAAGCAGCTCATATTTTAAATAGAGCCAATAAGTATTAAGCACATCACTATGGCAGTAATGATTAATTGTTCCAAGTGCAGCTTTTTTGGTTTCTAAAGTATTTTCTCCACCAAGATAAGTTTGATAGACTTGCTCACCACTCATATCATATTTGCCAACCATATCAAGCATACGACAGAGCGTGTTGAGATTGAGTGCGCGCACTGCCCCAAATTGCCCTAAGCTATCAAATAAGTCTGTGTGGAAAATCTCACTATATCGTTGGCGATAATTGTCCCATTTAGTTTTATTATGCGCAGGATTATTTTGCTCAAAATATGCGTATGCACTGATATTGTAGCGCATAGAGCGAAGAGCAAGAACAGGCAAATCAAAACCTCGTCCATTAAAGCTTACAAGCTTTGGATTATTTTTATTAAAAAACTGCCAAAATTCATTTAAAAGTGTAGATTCTAAAGTATCTAAGAAATCTTTTGAGAGACAATCTGTGCCCTCTTGTATCAAATCTAAAAATCCCTGCCCAAAGTGCCCTACTTTGCGGAAATGCCCAAAGTCATCGCATACCACACTGCTTATGCTTATTATACGATGAAAGCATAGAGGGAGAAACTCACTCCCGCTTTTGTCAAATTGTTCTTTAAAGGCACTTTGTGCGATTTGCAAAGGTTCGCCCTCATAACCAAAGGTAGTTTGAAGCAAGTCAAAATCTGGGATTGTTTCACAATCAAAGACACATATCATTTTATTGCCTTCTTAAAAAATATGGCTACAATATTACCAAAATTTACTAACAAGGACAGATATGTATGCACTATTAAGTGTAAGCGATAAAGAAGGTATTGTAGAATTTGCACAGGATTTAACACAATTAGGATATAAGATTCTAAGCACAGGTGGCACACTTAAGCTTTTGAAGCAATCTCACATTGCAGCTATTGACGTAGGAGAATATACACAAAGTGAGGAAATGTTTGATGGACGCGTGAAGACTTTGCACCCTAAGATCCACGGCGGGATACTTTATCGGCGCGATAATCAAAGCGATGTGGGCATAGCACAACAAAAAGGTATTAGTGCGATTGATATTGTATGTGTAAATCTTTATCCTTTTAAGCAAACCATAGAGCGCACAGATGACTTTGAGGAGATTATTGAAAATATTGATATTGGTGGTCCCGCAATGGTGCGCTCTGCAGCGAAAAACTTTGCGAGTGTGCTTATTATTACTGATAAAAATGATTATAAAAGCGTGATAGAATCTTTACGCGCAGGCAATAATACGCTTGAATTGCGTCAAAAAATGATGATAAAAGCTTTTTCACACACAGCAAGTTATGATGCAATGATAGCTCAATATATGAATAAATGCTTTAATAATGGTTTTGGGGAAAAGGTGTTTATTGTAGGCGAAAGAGTGCTACAAACACGATATGGCGAGAATCCACATCAAAAAGGTGCACTTTATGAGTTTGGGAGTTTTTGGAAAGAACATTTTGAGATAAAAAAAGGTGAGCCAAGCTTTAATAACCTTGCAGATATAAATGCTGCAATGAAACTCTCTATAAGTTTTGGTAAAGATGCGAAGGCAGTGAGTATCATCAAGCACGGCAATCCTTGTGGTTTTGCACTTAAAGATTCGCTTTTAGATTCTTATATTCACGCACTTGCGTGTGATAGCGTGAGTGCATATGGTGGTGTGGTAGCGGTAAATGGCATTGTGGATTTGCCTTTAGCCCAAGAGATGAATAAAATTTTTGTTGAGGTGCTTGTGGCTGGAGATATTACAGATGAGGCACTTGCGCTTTTTGAAGGGAAAAAGCGTATGAAAATCTTTACGCAAAAGACTTCTTATTTATCGCTCCCAAATGATGACTATGACTTTAAGCATATACAAGGAGGAGTGCTTTTCCAAGAGAGCGACAATGTCTTAAGTGAGGAAATAGATAATGCCACGCTTGTAAGCGAAGTTGCTGCAAGTAAAAGTCAAAAGCAAGATTTAAAAATCGCCTATATTATTGCTGCACTTACAAAATCAAATTGTGTAGCCTATGTCAAAGATGGCTCACTTGTAGGCATTGGTATGGGTATGACAAGTCGCGTTGATGCTTCAAGGGCAGCTCTTGCAAAAGCAAAAGATATGAATCTTGATTTAAATGGCTGTGTATGCGCTTCAGAGGCATTTTTTCCATTCCGTGATAGTGTAGATATGCTTCATCAAGCCGGTGTAAGCGCTATTATTCAGCCCGGTGGGAGTATTCGTGATGATGAAGTGATACAAGCGTGTAATGAATACAACATAGCGATGTATTTCACACATACAAGGCATTTTCTACACTAGATTTGCAAATTTATATTTCCCACTCAAGGGCGAAGTTAATAAAACTTATCGCCTCCCATTCTAGCGTATTCTTATTAAAGCTACATTTTCCTTTGCCCTCAAAGTTTAGGGTGATAATATAGATATGATTGTAAATGAAAGTGAGTTTTGAGAGTTTAGATTCTATATTTTCTAAGTTGCTAAAGGGCAAAAACAAAAACACACCGATTTCGCATACAAATTCCCCTAAATCGCCATAATATATTTGTTCGCTTTTTTCATATTGCTCACATAGTTTAAGAATCTCTAAAAGCAGCATATTTTCTAAAATCGCAATGAGATTTTTTGGGCTTTGCACGCAAAGTGGCAAAGTGAAATCATAAAAATATAATTTTTTATTTGCATTTTTAATATGTGGGATAAGATAGATAATACCGCACGCTTCAAGGTGTGTAAGCCACGGATAGATTTTATCTTTGGAGATTTTATGAGATTTTTTTAAAAGTGTGTAGATGTGGTTTATAGTGAGTTTTTGTCCTTGCATAGATAGGAGGGAGCAAAATAGAGCAAAATCATTAGCAAGTGCAAGTTTTAGAATCTCTTGTTTGCGAGTGATTTTGTAACTTGGTTGAAGTCGTTGGATTTCAGGGAGATTACCTTCTTTGAGGAAAAGATTAAAGAGATTTGTAATAGAAATATTTTTATTATCAAAGCTCACATATTCTTCAAAACTCAAAGCTCGGATATGCTTGTGTTTGAAATCTTTTGGGCAATGTGTCATTGAGGGGGCAATAAGGATAATATGATTAAGATTAGGTAGAGAGAGCGCAGGCGTAAAATTATCTATGATGAGAAGCTCAAGATTACGCTCAAGGTAGGATTTGAGAATAAGCGCATTAGCAGATTCTATATTTGTGCGGCAATCAGCGCAGTTTATATAAAGTGTCTTTTTGTAATACATACTATGAAAAAATGCTAATGAACTTTTACCCACGCCGGGTGCGCCATATAAAAAGATTCTCTGTTTATTGAGCCCATATCGGCGAGGTAATATGCCCACTACGCGTTCAAGGTAAGATTTGGATAAATCTTGCATACTTTGCCTTTGTAAAAGATTATATCATTATAGCTAGGCTTAATGCAAAACACAAAATGAATAAATTGAGTTATCTTTAAGTGTCGTTTTTTTTTTTTTTGATATATTTTCATTCAGATTTTTTTAATATTTACTTTATCTTTATTAGGTTTGGTTAAAGGGGGCAAAATGAATTTTTTTCGTTCATTAAGTATTGGCGCAAAAATTATGCTAGGTTTTTCAAGCATATTGGTTATTTGTATGTTGGCTGTTACGATAATCATCGTAAAAATTTCGCAAGATATTCAAATGAATGAAGCAAATAAAATGCTTGTCAATGCAGCTAAACGCGAAGCAAATTGGGTAGGAGGGATTTTTAATGAAATCTATGTTGCTGTGAGTGCTTCTAAGCATTTTGTAATGCGCGATGTGCAAGCAGGTGCACAGGCTATTTTGCAAAATGATGTTATGGATATGTTTAATAGCAATGAATGGGGCAATTTTGGCTATGTGTATCTTAGAGATGAAAGATATAAAGGTGGAAATATCCTTGATTCTACACATAAGTTACCTAATGGTGATTTTATGGTTTTGGCTATTAATGAGGGCAAAAATCAAAGTCGCATTGTGCCAGCAAGTGAAGTAATTGCAAATTTTCCAAGTGTGCAAGAAGCTCTAAGCACAGGAAAACCTAGTGTGGGCAGACCTTTGTGGGTAACAATTAATGGTAAAGAATACTTTGGTATGGGTATAAATCAACCTCTTATAGATAAAAAAGGTATAGTGCAAGGTGTTTTAGGTGTGTTTATTGATTTATCAACTATTACAACAATACTTCAAGATCCAAAAAATTCTATTTACAAAGGTGATTTTAAAGGCGTGTATGCGACTGATTCTACCATTGCAGCACACGGGAGAAAAGAATTTTTGGGTAAATATTTGCGAGAAGTGAATCAAAGCCCTACAATGAATGAGCTTAAACACGCGATTGAGAATCAAATTGAGGGGATATTTAGTTATATTAATTCACTAGGTGAGATGAGTTACACAGCTGTGGCAAATATCCATATCGGTGATAGTGTGGATACATCAATATGGACACTTATTGTTTCAGCGCCAGAAAGCTCTATTTACGAATCTGTCTCAAAGCTTAGAATAACAATGATAGCTGCTAATATTGCGAGTATTGTCATAGTGATGTTTGTAATGTTTATTTTTATCCGCACACAAATTGTCGCGCGATTAAAAAATATTTCTGCCTTGCTCTTTGGTTTTTTCAAATATATTCGTCACGAAGTGGATATTCCTCCAGCGTTTTTAACTCCAAAAGCAAATGATGAATTTGGCATTATGGCAAAAGAAATCAACCAAAATATACAAAATGTGCAAGAAGGTTTAGAGCAAGATAAAAAGGCGGTAGAACAATCTATACAAACGGCTAAGGCAATAGAAGAGGGAGATTTAACAGCAAGAATTATAGAAAATCCTTATAATCCTCAATTAATAGAACTTAAAAATGTCCTTAATACTATGCTTGATGTGTTGCAACATAGGGTAGGGAGCAATATGAATGAGATTCATCGTGTCTTTGAATCTTATAAAACCCTTGATTTTACGACAGAAGTGCCCAATGCACAAGGTAGTGTAGAGACGACCACGAATATTTTAGGAGAAGAGATTAAGAAAATGCTTCGTTCCTCAAGTGGCTATGCTAAAGAGCTTGTTGCACAAACACATCAGTTACAAGAATCTATGAATAAGCTCTTAGCTGGTAATTCTTCTCAAGCAAGTTCTTTGCAGCAATCTGCCTCCTCTATTGAGGAAATCTCTAGCTCTATGCAAAATGTTAATGATAAAACAAGTGAAGTTACGCATCAAGCAGAGGATATTAAAAACATCGTGGGTATCATTAGAGATATAGCAGACCAAACAAACTTACTTGCTCTTAATGCAGCAATAGAAGCTGCACGTGCAGGAGAACACGGAAGAGGATTTGCTGTTGTTGCCGATGAGGTGCGAAAACTCGCAGAGAGAACAAGTAAATCGCTCAATGAAATAGAGGCGAATGTCAATGTTTTGGTGCAGGGTATTAACGAAATGAGCGAATCCATCAAAGAGCAGACTTTAGGAATTGAGCAGATTAATGAGGCTATTGCCCAGCTAGAAACTCTTACTGATAATAATGTGGGTGTAGCGAATACTACAAATGAGATTGCTCAAAATGTCAATCAAATCGCTGATGATATTTTAAGTGATGTAAATAAGAAGAAGTTTTAAATTTTGAGTAAGTTTATTTTTATATTCTAATTTCCTTTTTTCTTATAAGAATATTATTGTTGCTTAGAATTTTTGTAAGTGGGCAATATAGAATTTACAATCATTATTCTTGAGTGCTAACTTCTAAAGCCCATACTCTTAGCATTATCAAAATTTCCGCTAAGCTCAGCCTTGATATGTGTGATAAAATCTTGTTGTGTGAAAATAGGCTCTTTTTTTGTGGCGACTTTATAAGCGGTATTTTTAACAATAAGGTGAATCTGTCCTCCACTTAAGTTATATTCTGCAAGTGCATTGGCAAGATTTTCTTTGCAATCTTCTCCAAAATCTGCATTTTTTGGCAGATATTTAAGCCATAGAGCGATTCTTTGCTCTTTATTTGGTCGTTTAAATTCAATTTTATAATTAAATCGCCGCGAGAATGCGCTATCAAAGTTTTCTAAAAGATTGGTTGTTGCAATCAAAATGCCCTCAAATCGCTCAATTTGCTCTAAAAAAATATTTTGCATTTGGTTGTGCATTTTATCTGCACTATTGCCGCTAGTTGCGCGCGTGCTAAGGAATTGGTCAGCTTCATCAAGGAGCAAAATAGGCTCATTTTTAATTTTTTTGCAAATTTCTTGGTAGCTATCAAAAATTTTGCGCACATTTTTTTCGGATTCTCCCACATACATAGAGAGAATCTTTGAACAATCAAAGCTTAACACTTGCTTTTTAAGGCTTTTAGCCAAAGCTAGAGCAGTAATGGTTTTACCTGTGCCAGCTGCACCATAAAGAAGAATTTTTGCATCAATGCCTTTTTTCTTATCTTTTATCCCCCAAAGTCTAAGCAGAGAAATTACATTGCTATTGACTTGAGCTAAGAGATTGTCCAAAATCTCACGCGTGTGAGAGTGCAAAATCACATCATTAATGCTTTGTTTCGGCTCCACAAGCTCAAAAATCTCTTGTTCTTTGATAATAGAATCAAGACTGATTTTAGCGCGTTTCTTTTTTTTGTTAGGGTGAATGATATCTTGAAGTATTTCTTCTGGGATAAAAAATGTGCGTGATATGCCCCCAAAGGGATTAAGCAATTCATCATAATCCACTAAGCCCTTTTGCACAAGATTAGAATTTTCATCAAGTAAAGAGCGATGTTTGATTTTGTCATACTCATCAAGGCTAATGAGCTCAAGTAAAGCATTTATATCGCGTAGATTCTCATCACTACTTGAATATTCTTCTTTGAGCAGGGCAAAAAAGATAATCTGTTCTTTTTGTTCTAAGTGATGTTCTTTGATAAGCTTGATAATACTAATATCTTTAGTTGTAAGCTTTAAGCGTGAGTTGATAGTATCTTCAAGGAGCTTAAGGCGATAATTTGCACGTAAAAGAGAGGGAGAATCTATTTTTTGCGAAAATTTAAGCCCACTCATTTTATGAAGTAAATCAATATGTGCAAAGCGGTCTTTGAGATATTCAAGGTGGTCTTCATAGGGAGTGATTTCGGGCAAATCAACATTAAGCGTGCCATCTTCAAGGAGTTTCAAAAAGGTGTGTGAGAGACAAATATTATCATTATAGAGCTCAAGTAATGCAATATCGGTAAGTTTGGGCTGTAAGAATGAGCTTTGAGTAATCCAACCTAACTCAATAAGATTACGAATATGATGCAAAAATGCAAGGCTATGCTCACCTTGTGTGCTTGAGGTGTCTTTGTGTGGGAAGACTTTAGCAAGTAGTATATGCACGACAAAATCCATTTCACCCTCAAGCAAGGCTTTTGCCATAAATTGCAAAATTTTTCCTTCATTTTCATTACACTTAAGGAATCCAAAAAGGCTATTATTTGTTAAATCTTTACACGAAATAAAATCAAGATAATGCTTCATTTATTACTACCCCTCCCCTGTATTTCCTTTGATGAGTATTTATTAATTAAATGCTTTTTAGGAGTGTGTTTTGACACAATTTTCCTTTAATATATTTAAAAGTTTTAAGGGGAACATTATAGCAGTCCCTAGCTTTTTGGCTTCTTAGTAGGATTCATTTTTGTATCTCTCGCCCACCATAAATATGGGTCAATGCCATAAGGTGGGGTAATGGTTGGCATTTCAATTTTGCGCCAATATGCCACACGAAAAGCAGGGAGGTTAAAATGTGGGATAGCATAGAATCCCCAAAGCAAGATTCTATCCATTGCTCTGCCAATGGCTATACGCTCTTTTTCATTCGTAGCATTTAATAATCTTTGAATTAAATCATCTACCACAGCATCTTTTACGCCTGCAAAATTTTTACTCCCACTTGTATCTGCCACTGCAGAGCTCCAATAGTAATTTTGCTCATTGCCCGGAAAAAGGCTTTGCCCTAAAAGCTCAATGACCATATCATATTTGAAATGCCGCACACGATTAATATATTGTGAATCATCTACTTTTTTAATCGTAGCAGTAATGCCAAGCTTTTGGAGATTTTTTACAAAAGGCAAGCAAATACGCTCAAAAGCTTCATACGATATAAGAATTTCAAAAGTAAAAGGTTTGCCTTGCGGCGTATAAAGTGTGCCATTTTTAATATAAAATCCCGCACTTTTAAGTAAATCTCTTGCGTATTTAAGATTCTCTCTTAAATTTTCCCCACGCACTTTTGCTCCATCTGTGCGGGGGATAATATAGCTTTGGGTAAAGATTCTAGGATTAAGCTTAGATTTATATTCTTCCAAAATCTCTTTTTCCCTGCCTGTGGGAATGCCAGAGGAAGCAAAAGGGGAGTTATTAAAAATATGCTTTGTGCGCTCGTATTGATTAAAAAATAAATTTTTATTGCTCCATTCAAAATCAAACGCATAAAGCAAAGCTTCCCGCACTCTTATATCGGCAAAAAGAGGATTTCTTGTATTGAAAAAAAAGCCTTGAAATGTGCTTGGAAGCTGATGTTTAAAGCTCTGCAAAATGATTTTTCCCTCTTTTTTTGCCTTGCCCTCATAGTCGTTTGCCCACACTTTTGCTGAAGATTCTATGCGATAGTCGTATTCTCCAGCAAGGAAGGCATTTTGCGCCACAGAAGGGTCTTTATAATATTCTATAATGACTTCATCAAAGTTATATGCCCCCTTTTGTGTAGGGTGATTTTGCGCCCAATAGTGAGGGTTGCGTTCATAAGTGATACTGCGCCCTATATCAAATTTTTTCACTCTATATGCGCCGCTTCCTATGGGGATTTGAAGTGGATTCTCACCAAAAGTATTTTTGCCCTCTTTAAGATAAATATGAGCAGGTAAAATAGGGAGTTGCCCTAAGATTAAAGGTAGCTCTTTGTTAGAATCATTTTTAAAATAAAATGCCACTTCGCTCTCACTTAGCACTTTGACGCTTTTGACATCAGCATAGTAGCGTTTAAACTCTATCTTGCCCTTTCGCATTAGCGTCTCAAAGCTAAATGCGACATCTTTTGCGCTCACCTTTACACCATCACTAAATTTTGCCTTTGGGTTGATATGAAAGATAATGTAATCTCTCCCCCTTGTCATAGAATCTGCAATTAGCCCATATTCGCTAAAAGGCTCATCTAGGCTTTGAATGGTAAGTGTGTTATACACAAGTGTGCTAAGCTCCGCAGCCGCATTGCCCTTTTGCACAAAGGGATTGAGGCTATCAAAAGTGCCAAGAGCAAAGCCTTTGAGTGCGCCACCTTTTGGAGCATTAGGATTAGCATAGTCAAAATGTGTGAAGTTTTGAGGATATTTTGGAGTGCCATAAATGCTAAGAGCGTGCGTTTTTCTTTGTGCGTGCAAAGTATCCGCGTTCATTCCTATGCATAAAGCAAGTAGAAGTATAAAATAGACTTTCATTATCAAAGATTAATAGAATCTATTAAGCGCGTAAGGAAATACACCAGCAATAAAAATCAGCACAATCACGAAGGGCAAGACATATTTAACATACGCATACCATATATTTACAAGGTGCGGATTAAGTGTGCCATTGTTGCTTAACTCTTTTTTTGCTTCATCTTTTAAAATCCAACCCACAAAAAGTAATGTGCCAAGAGAAGTGAGCACAAAGAGAATATTGCCGCTGATAAAATCAAAGCTATCAAAGATATTTTTGCCATTCCAAGTGATATGCTCCCAAGCTCCATAAGAGAGGATACAAGGGAGATTCCCACATATGAAAATAAAGCCAAGCGTGATATTAATTGCATTGGTGCGTGAGATATTACACTTTTCATATAAGGCGGTAATAATCACTTCATAAATGGGCAAAGAAGTAGTAAGTGCTGCAGTAATTAAAAGCAGGAAAAAGATAAGGGCGAGGACATTACCAAAATAAATATGTGAAAACACAATAGGGAGGGTTTGAAATACAAGGCTTGGTCCTTGATTTGGTTCTAATCCAAAACTAAAGAGTGAGGGAAAAATCATAAATCCAGCTAAGAGCGCGATAAGTGTATTAAGCACACCGGTGGTGACAGCGGTTTTAATCATATTTTCATTTTTTTGTAGATAGGAGCTAAGTGTAATCATCACGCCAAAACCTAAGGAAAGTGCAAAAAACACTTGCCCTAGCACATCAATGAAAAGCTTAGCTGTGATTTTGCTAAAATCGGGCAAAAGATAGAATCTCACACCCTCCATTGCGCCCGGAAGCGTAAGATTGCGGATAACGATAATAAATAAACAGATAAAAAGCAAGGGCATAAGATATTTCATACTGCGCTCAATGCCATCAATGATGCCTTTTTTGAGAATTACCCAATTTATAGCGACAAATACACTTGTCCAAATGCCAATCATTAGCGGATTATGCTCTATTTTGGCATTATAAAAGCTTTGGGCAAGTTCTTTATCAATGGGCGAGGAGAGATTAAGCTCGCCACTTAGGATACTTGTGATATAAGTAATCACCCAGCCGCCTAGCACCATATAATATGCCATAATCCCAAATGCTCCTGCAATGCCACAATAGCCAATGATTTTATAGATATGCGGAATGCTTTTGCCTTCTATCTCTCCACTAAAAGCATCAACTGCATTTTTATGTGCGCGTCTGCCAATGACATTTTCTACCCAAATCACGGGGATTCCTACTAAAATCATTGCAAGAATAAAAACAAGCACATACGCACCACCACCATTTTCTCCTACAAGATATGGGAATCTCCAAGTTGCTCCAAAGCCAATAGTCGCTCCTGCAACGGTTAAAACATAAGTGAGACTAGAGCTCCAAGTTTGGCGAGTAGGGGCAGGATTTTGCATTATTTCTCCTTTTGGGGTGTTTTCCAAAATACATATACAATTTTAATAAGCACACTAAAAATAATACCCTCTAAAATCGCACCAAGCACAAATGACGCATAAAGCGTGTCATTGAGTTCCCCAATACTTTTACCTAAAGTAGCAGTGGCGATAAGAAAGGTAAGTGGCATAGAATCGCTTAGCGCAAAAAGGAGTGTAAATTTTGCACTTTTAAAATATTTACCAAAGACAATACTTGCACTAATGAGGCGCAATGTAAGCATACCGATGACAAGATATAAAGCGTGATAGAGAATCTGTGTATCCCTAAATACTGCATTGAGATTGAGTGTAGAGCCCACGTGCACAAAGAAAAAAGGCACAAAGAATCCAAATCCAAAATGATTGAGTTTTTCGGGTAATTCGGCTTTATGTTTAAAAAATGTAGCGAGAATCGTTCCGGCTAAAAATGCTCCAAGCACAGCTTTAATTTCTAAGAACATCATTAAAAGCACGAAGCCAAAAAGTAACATAAAGACAAATCGTAAGTCTTGAGAGTTGCTATCATCGTTTGGCAAAAATAAGAATCTTACCTGAGGTATCCACCAAAAAATGACTTTTGCAATTTTAAAACCAAAGATGACAAAAAGCAAGAAAAGTCCAAGCATAAAGAGTTTTCTTCCCAGCTCACTTCCCACTCCGTGCCGCGATGCACCATCAATAATTACAAGTGCAGCAATACTTACTAATTCTCCCAAGATACCAATTTTGAGTGCCAAATCAAGCCAAGGTTGGTCTTTGCCATAATCCTTAATAAGCGCTACAATCATACCTAAGCTCATAACAGGAAATGCTGCAATATACACATAAGAAATTTTTGCGCTAAAAACAACGATACAAGTAATGCCATAGAGTGTGCAAAAATATGCTAGAGTTTGAAGCAAAAAGGGTTTGCCAAGCTTTGCAAAAGATTTAATATCTACTTCCAAACCGCATAAAAACATTAAAAATAAAAATCCTATTTCTGCGACAATGTGTATTTCTTGAGAATCATTAAGGAAAGTAAAAAAATGTGCAGCAATAGCTCCTAAAATCATCTCTACTACTACAATAGGAATACGCGTAAGGCTACTAATAGGCGAAGCAAATAGAATAAGGAGAACAAAAATGCTAAAAGCACTGAGTGTTTCAATGGGATAACTCATTTTGATTCCTCTACACTTTTGTTTAAATCTTTTAACCCAAGTGTGAGCAAAATAGCGCGTGGATAGAGAGAATATTCAAGGGCGTGGATTTTAGATTCAAATTCTTCAAGGGTTTCATTTGGAATCTTTTGCAATTTTTCTTGCAAAATAATTTCTCCACCATCAAGTTCTTCATTTACCCAATGGACACTTACTCCACCATAGGATTGAGCAGAGTTAAAACTCTCTCTAATGGCATAAGCTCCTTTGTGTTCAGGCAGAAAAGAGGGGTGGATATTGATTGTTTGAAAGGTTTGTGTAAAAGAAGATGTAAGAATGCGCATAAAACCTGCTAAGAGCACAATATCTATGGAATGCACTCGGAGTATTTCTATCATAGCATTATCAAAATCAATACGCGAGGAGAAATCTTTGTGATTAATAATTGTGCAAGGGATAGCAAGATCAGCAGAGCGTGTAATACCTTGTGCTTTGGGATTATTACAAAGAGTGAGAGTGATTTCAAGATGCACAGGATTGTTATTATTATCATAAAATATTTTATTATGCAAAGATTCTATAAGGTTTTGCATATTGCTTCCGTTTCCGCTAAATAAAATGGCACATTTGATGTTTCTCATCACTCTGCAAACCTATGTTTTGATAAAAAATTGTGGGTAGTCTTTTTTAAGAGATTTGATAATACCAATCATCTCTTCTTGCCCATAATTTGCATCTTCAGGGAGTTTGGCATAAAATTTGTCCATTTGTTCCGAATAAAGCTCTATAAGTTCATCAATATGCTTTTTTTTCGCTCCAGCAAAATAAAGTGCAACGCCTAGCATATCAATGACTTCTAGTGCCATTTCTTCTAAACTCATTTCAAGCGTAAGTTCTTCACTGATGTTTTCATCAATACTCATAAATCCTCCTTGTGCTTATTAAAATATATTCAATTTGTGTTTTAATATCTGCATAAGCAAAACTTTCTTTAAAACCTTCAATTTTTCCTCCAGCAGCATTTTTATGTCCCCCACCATTGAAAAGCTCTTTGCTCATTGTATTAACATCGCAGTTACCATTAGCGCGGAGACTTACATTACCACGCGAATTAACATCAATATAAAAATCATATTCAGGATTACGCCGCAAAAAGAGATTTGCCAAAACACTAATGCCTCCTAAAGAATAACTTAAGAATCCTTTTTTGTCATTATAGCTAATCGTGCAAAGATGTTTTTTTGCGCTTAAGAGTTCTACTTGTGCGTTTGAAGTGATAGTATCCATTGTTTGCGTTTTTGGGTCGCCTCCAAGTGCGCGTTTTTTAATTTCATACAAGGCATTATCAAAAGCTACCTCACCATTTGGGAGTTCTAAAAACTCTTGTGCAGATTCTATAAGAGCGAATTTATATGAGCGATGTTCCTCATCAAACATAAAACGATTAAGTTCATAACTTGAGCTAATCATATTCATAGCAACCTTGCCAAAATCAAATTTATAGCCATCTTCAAGCCAAATATCTACAGAATTAATCATTTCACTTAGATTGTGAATCCATTCTTTACGTGCAGAATTAAGTATATTGTGGTGCTGTGTAAGTGTTTGAAAAGTAATCTTACTTGCACTTCTTAAACTATCGAGATGATACCATTCATATTTATCTGCACATTCTTGCCCGCTAATATGGTGGTCTAAAAGCAGCAGTTCTATATCATATCCTGTAATTTTGAGCTCACTTACACGTTCATTAAGATAATTTGCCTCATTAAGTGTGAGATTTAAATCTGTGATAAGCAAAAGATATTTTTCATTTGTTGTCTGTTTTGTAGAGGAATTTTTAGGCGTTTTGCCAAATTTTAAAGCGAGGAGATTTTCAGTTGATTGCGTAGAGTGGATTATATAATCGAGTATAGAATTAAGGCGCACAAGCACTTCTTTGCCATAATTTGCATTATAAAATTTGATATGAGGGAAAAATTCTTTAGCTATAAATTGGCAACCATAGCCGTCTAAATCGGTATGTGAGAGATGAAAAACTTGCATATATGTCCTTAAAATTCAATATTAAGTGTGCCGACAACTTCAAAACTTGCGTGAGGGTCAATTTCTGCATTACCAAGTATGGTAATACTCATTCTAAAGGGTTCAAGGAGTTTAACAAGTGGTTTGCGGATTCTATAATCTACAAGCAGCACAGGCATAATATTTTTTTGTTTTAATTTCATATCTTCTTCTTGAATTGCATCTATGAGCTTTTGTACTTCATTAGAGTGTAATACGAAATTTTTGCCATTAGGTTGTTCTTTGATTCTATCAATGAGATATTGTTCGGTAGCAAGTGAGAGTGTGAAAAGTTTAAGATTCCCATCTTCGGCTTTGAAAATATCTGTAATAGTGCGTGCAAGGCGAGAGCGCACTTGCTCTACAATCGCATCAGTATCATCTTGCAAAATAGGATAAGTATCTGTGATACTCTCCAAGATTGTAGGCATATCTTTGATTGGAACTTTTTCGTGAAGAAGCTCGCGCAATACACGCAAAATGATACCCATAGGAATTTTTGAGGCTTCACCAACCACCACAGGATAATCTTTAGCGTGTCTGTCCATAAGAACTTTCACTTCATCTTTAGTGATGAATTCTTCCGCATAAGTTTTGATAAGCTCTGTCATATGTGTGGTAATAATCGTAGAGGGATCAATAATATGATACCCTTGAATAATCGCTTCTTCTTTATCTTTTGGGTCTATCCATAGTGCATCAAGCCCAAAAGCAGGTTCTTTTGTGGGGATACCCTCAATAACTTGTCCTACCATACCTGTATCCATTGCTAAAAATTTATCGGGCAAGACATCACCTTCACCAATTTTTACACCTTTGAGCAAAACCTCATAGTTGGTAGGCTGGAGATTAAGATTGTCTTTGATACGAATTTGTGGGATTAAAAACCCATAGTCAGTAGCAATTTTCTTACGCATAGCACGGATTCTTTCTAATAAATCACCATTTTGCTTTATATCAGCAAGGCGGATAAGTTGATAGCCCAGATAAATTTCTAAAGTCTCTACTTTGAGTGCTTCATTAATAATGGCTTCCTCTTCTTTTTTAATTTCTTCTTCACTCTTTTGTGCTCTTTGCGCTTTATGTTGAGATATATCAATATCTTGTTCTCCGCTTTGTGTTGGAGTTTTATTCAGATGCGACGAATCCTCTTTGCGCAACCATTTTTCTACGAGAGAAAACATACTGCTTAAATCCTCTCGGCTTGTGAGCCACGCTACAACGAGGAAAAATCCTCCTACAAAACCAAGTGAAATTGGCAATCCGGGCACGAGTGCAAATAGGATAAGAATAAAACCTACAATGCTTAGAATCTTCGCACTGCTTGTAATTTGTGTGATAATATCTCCTGCAAAGTTGGCTTGTGAGTTTTTTGCTGCGCGAGTAGTAATAATACCTGTGGCAGTAGCTACAATGAGCGCTGGAATTTGTCCCACAAGTCCATCGCCTATAGTGAGGATTGTAAAAGTTTCTGCACTTTGTTTAACGCTCATTCCGTGCTCAAATACACCAATAAGGAATCCACCAATGATATTAACAATAGTGATGATGATAGAGGCTATTGCATCGCCTTTGACAAATTTGCTTGCTCCGTCCATTGTGCCGTAAAAATCTGCTTCTTGTGCAAGAGCATCACGGCGTTTTTGAGCCTCTTCTTGCCCAATAAGTCCTGCATTTAAATCTGCATCAATCGCCATTTGCTTACCCGGCATTGCATCAAGTGTGAATCTAGCGCGCACTTCTGTTACACGTGTAGAACCATTTGTGATGACTATAAGATTCACAATTACAAGAATAGTAAAAACAATAATCCCAATGACATAATTTCCGCCCACAACAAAGTGCCCAAATGCTGCAACAATGCTGCTTACGGATTCTACACCATTATGTCCTTCGCTTAGAATCATACGTGTGGTAGCGACATTGAGGGCGAGACGATAAAGCGTAACAATAAGCAAAATCGTTGGAAAAGCTGAAAATTCTGTGGCTTTATCCACATAGAGTGTAATGAGAATAATTAAAATAGAAAGTGCAATAGAAATGCTGAGTAAAAAATCAAGCATTGCACTTGGTAAGGGCACCATTATAATGCCTACAATCAATACCATAAAGATGACAATAATCATCTCTTTGCTTTGAGAGAGGCTTTTAAAAGATGACATTACTTGGTCTAAAATATGTGTCGCGTTAAATGTCAATACTCTTCCTATACTCATCTGAATTATAAAAAATAAAGTGTGGCATTGTAGCAAGAATTTTTAAATTTAATGCTTTGCCACTTTTGAATATGTTTGCATTATTGTAAAGTTATTTGCATACTTCTTTCATTTTATAATTTTTAATAAAAATAGGATTTGCACTTCCCCAATATCCTAATGTTTCGGAGAGAATCGTGCCCGTTCCTTTTTCAAATTCGGCTTGAGTGATTTCATTGCCGCATTGTTTTCCAAAGAGCACGACTTCATCGCCTGCTTTAATATCTGGATAATCGGTTACATCTACCATAAAAGTATTTTTTGTAACTCTCCCAACGACTGGCACTTTATGCCCTCTAATAAGCACTTTTCCTTGATTGCTTAAAGATTTTGCATAGCCATCATAATAACCCACAGGAATATTGGCGAGTTTAGAATCTCTTGTAAGTGTGTAAGTGCCATCATAACTTACTTTGCTCCCTTTTGGATATTCATTTATAACTGCTACTTGAGATTTTAAACTCATAATTTGTTGTATGGGCAGATTTTCATCTCCTCCACCATAGCCATAAATAAGCTTTCCGGGTCGTATCATATCTAATCTTGATTGAGGCACTTGCACTGCTGCATATGAGGCAGCAGCGTGCAGCACAAGTTTATTTCTATCAAGTTTTGCTTTACTTATTAGAAAATCCGTATCTTCTTCAAAATGTTTTAAATTTGCCTTTACTTTTGAGGTGTCATCATAAGGAAAATGTGTCATTAGCCCTTTTATTTTAAGATGTGGCAAAGTAGCTAACTTAACTGCAGATTCTTTGCCTTTATCAGTGCTTAAATCAATACCATTTCTATCCATTCCACCTGAATTGAGTTTGATATGAATGGGAAGTTTTTTGCCTATTGTCTTTGCTAGAGAATCTACTTTTTTTGCTTGATCTAAATTTCCCAAAACTTCTGTGATGTTATATTTTAAACCATCTTTTATTTCTCCCATTGTGGCTGTTCGTATTCGTAGAATCTCGCCTGTATATTTCATTTTGCGGATAACTCTTGCTTCTTCATTGCTTGTAATAGCCACACAAGGGATTTTTTCTTCTATGATAGTGGGCAACACTTTGCTTATTCCAGCCCCATAAGCATTGGCTTTTAAAACTGCACAAACTTTAGCATTTCCTGCTATTTTTTTGGCAACTTTGATATTATTTTTAAAGGCTTTTATATCAACTTCCATAAAAGAGTTTGTATTGTTTTTATTCACATTTGTGCTCTCAACAAGTATAGGCGAGGCAAAATTTGCACTAGCAAGTATTCCCATAAGTAATAGGGTGGTAAATCCAGTTTTAAATATATTCATCTTTTGCTCCTTAAAATATATATTTTGTTTATAAAATATTTCTACACCAAATAGGAGAAAAAACATTAAATTTTGTAACATTGAATGTGGAAACTTTATTAAAATTATTTCAAAAAGTAACAAAGAATTTAAAGCCAAAAGGCAGCGATGAGTTGTATTAATTATGGTGTGATTTAAGCTTTTTTTCTATAATGCTACTTTGAATTCAATAAGTGAGGGTAAGTAATGCAAGAGCGGAAATATAATCCTAAAGATATAGAATCTAAATGGCAACAATTTTGGGCAGAGCATAAGAGTTTTGAGCCATTTGATATAGATATTGCTACATCAGATTCTATGAAAAAAAAATATATTTTAAGTATGTTTCCTTATCCAAGCGGAGCAATTCATATGGGACACGTAAGAAATTATTGTATTGGTGATGCATTAGCGAGGAACTATCGCCAAAATGGTTATAATGTTTTGCACCCTATGGGTTGGGACGCTTTTGGTATGCCTGCTGAAAATGCTGCTATTAAACATAAGACACACCCTAAAACTTGGACATATAGCAATATTGATACAATGAGAAAAGAACTTGCCACTCTTGGACTTAGTTTTTCTAAAGAGCGTGAGTTTGCTACGAGTGATGCAATTTATACGCGTTTTGAACAGGAATTTTTTATCAAAATGTGGGAGAGAGGACTCATTTATCGCAAAGAGGCGTATTTAAATTGGTGCCCTAAGGATAAAACAATCTTAGCGAATGAACAAGTTATTGAGGGCAAATGTTGGCGATGTGATACGCCTGTGGTGCAAAAGCAAATGTTTCAATATTACATTAAAATCACAGATTATGCCGATGAGTTGCTTGAGTGTCTTAATAAGCTTGAGGGACATTGGCCTTCTCAAGTGTTGAGTATGCAGAGAAATTGGATTGGTAAGTCAAAAGGGTTAAGTTTTGCCTTTGATTTTAGTGTAGATTCTCTACAAAAACTAGGTAATGGCAAAGTAAAGCTAGAAGTCTTTACCACGCGTCCAGATACAATTTATGGTGTTACTTATTGTGCAGTTGCCCCAGAACACCCTATTGTGCAGCAGTTGATAGAAAATAAAAGTCTTGATGAGAGCGTGATAAAATCTATTGAAGCAATTAAAAATACTACTGCTAGAGCACGTGCAATGAGCGAGAAAGTGGGTTTTGATTTAGGAGTGTATGTAATACACCCATTGACACAAGAGAAGTTGCCTGTGTGGGTGGCAAATTTTGTGCTTATGGATTATGGTTCTGGAGCAGTGATGAGTGTTCCAATGCACGATGAGCGTGATTTTGAATTTGCCAAAACCTATGCTTTGCCTTTTAAATGCGTTCTTACAAAAGAGATAGATGCTGAAGAGCCAACACAAGAGATATGTGCTGCGTATGAGGAAGGCTTTTTGATTAATAGTGGAGAATTTAGTGGTATGTCAAGCTCTCAAGCAAAAGAGCGTATTATCGCACATTTTGAGAATGCTAGCATTGGTAAGGGCATAACCAATTATCGTTTGCGTGATTGGGGTGTGTCAAGACAAAGATATTGGGGGGCGCCTATTCCTATGGTGCATTGTCAATCTTGCGGTATTGTGCCTGAAAAAATAGAAAATTTGCCTATCACATTGCCTGAAGATGTTGTGATTGATGGAGAGGGGAATCCTCTTGATAAACATCTTGTGTGGAAAGATTGTCTTTGTCCTAAGTGTGGTAAAAAAGCACAAAGAGAGAGTGATACGATGGATACTTTTATTCAATCAAGTTGGTATTTTTTGCGCTATAGCACACCAAGAAAATTATGGGAGAAACAAGCTTTTGATAAGGAAAGTTTAACGTATTGGCTCAATGTTGATGAATATATTGGTGGTATAGAACACGCTATTTTGCATTTGCTCTATGCACGATTTTGGACAAAAGTATTACGTGATTTGGGCTATATAGAAATTGATGAGCCTTTTGCAAATCTACTCACGCAAGGTATGGTGCTTAAAGATGGAGCAAAAATGTCAAAATCTAAAGGCAATATTGTCAATCCAAATGAACTTATTGCGCATTATGGCGCAGATACGGCAAGACTTTTTGTCCTTTTTGCTGCCCCTCCTACACGAGAGCTAGAATGGAATGATAAAGCAGTGGAGGGAGCGCATAGATTCTTAAAACGCTTGTGGGAAAGAGCCGAGCATATAGAATCTTGCTCACAAAAGCCACATATCAATCATAAAACATTGAAAAAAAATGAACAATATGCTCGTCAAAAAGTGTATGAGGCATTGCAAAAAAGTAATGAGATTTTTAGTAAAAAGCAAAGTGGATACGCATTTAATACACTTATTGCTGCGAGTATGGAAGCTTTTAACGCACTTAATGAGCAAGAGAATCCTCTTGTTTGGACGGAAGGATATTTTGTTTTATTGCATATTTTAGAGCCTATTGTGCCTCATATTTGTTGGGAGCTAAGTGAGCAGTATTTTAGACGATGTAATTTCGCACCTCTTAGCGTTGATAAAGATGCACTTACAAAAGAGAGCGTGATATATGCTATTACGATTAATGGTAAAAAACGCGCAGAAGTGGAGATGCCTTTAGGCTTAAGCAAAGAAGAAATTATTATCCAAGCTAAAGAAAGTGTGCCAAAATGGCTTGAAGGAGTAGAGATTCTTAAAGAAATAATTGTGCCAAATAAACTTGTAAATCTTGTGGTGAAATGATGCCAAAAGCATTATTATTGAGTTTATGTTTGTATTTTGTGGGGTGTGGGTATCAGCCTATAAGCTATTATGCACAAGGTATTTTTAATGATGGTGTATATGTAGATATTAGTATTAACTCTTCTGTGCCAGAATCTGGAGCGAGCATTAAAGATGCGGTCAATAATGCTATTATTAAACGTTTTGCAAGTAAGCTTATGAGCAAGCAAGAAGCAAAAAGTTATTTACAAATCAAAGTTCAAAGCATTACACAAACGCCAATAGCTTATAACCAGCAAGGTTTTATCAGTTATTATCGCACAAATATTGTGCTTGATATTCATTTTGAAAATGCACAAGGTAAGAGTTTTGATGTGAGCAATACAGGTTATTATGATTATAGTGCAGATTTTACCTCTACAATCGTATTTGACCAATATCGTTTAGAATCTATATCTAATGCTGCCTCTCAAGCTCTTGATAAATTTATTTCACAAGTAGCATATTATGGAGAATTTTATAATGAACATTAATGATATTTCTTACAAAGCACTTCAACGTTTGCATTTATTGCAAAAAGCCCCTACTCCCACTGCATATTTTGAAGCATTTTATGAGATTGCTAGAGTTGAGGGAATGGCTGAAGAATTAAATTGGCAGACGCAGTGGCTCAACAAATTTGATAAACATATTCAAAATCAGCTTAAAAATGTAAGCAATCCTGATGAGTTTATTGATAAGATTTCACTTTTACTCAAAGAATATAAAGAGAGTTATGCACCAGAACATATGCAATGGCTAAAGAATCTTAATCGTGGCTTGCTTGGTGTTATTTCTGATATATTTTCAATCGGAGCAAAAAATAAATTTCATTTTCTTTTTAGTTTAGGTGGGCTTAATAGTCTTGAAGTAACAAAAAAGCTTGTGGGATATTGGGAGCATTTCCGAGATTCTAAGGTGCATTTGAGTGTGTTAAAAAGACTTGTGGGAATTATAGTATATGTTTTGCGCACGCCTAATCATAAAGGCACGATAAACAAGGAAGCTTTAGAAATAGCATCTACGCTGATGATTCACCCTGAAAGTCTTATTGATTTAGATTTACTTAGACGTATAGAGAAAGTTTTAGGCATAGAGGGTGCGCAGGAGATAAAGTCGCCCAGAATACAAGCTAGTGAGTTGCATAATGTTTGCGTAGCAATATTTAAAATAAGTAATTTACATTTTTTAAACCAAGAAAATGAAGATAATATCCATAAGGCAATAGAGATTGTGCAAAAAATGTGTTTTAATACATTTGGAGAGAGTATTTTGCTAGAGTATCATCAAAATGGATTTGTTTGTGTGTTTAAGAACGTTACACCTAAGGAATTGCTTGAAAAGATAAATCCTATTTTAGAGCAGGTGCAGAAAGTGTCTTATGAAGGTATGTTTTTTTCTTTTAACACTTCAGTAGAAACACTTAAAGAGAGCGATTTTACTTCATTTGAAGAACTAAAATATAAAATTCAACACAAGCATAAAAATTGATGTTAAAACTTTCCCAAGTGCTCCAAAGTAAAGGCACAGAATATGCGCCTTTTGACCCTACACGTGCTCATAAGATTTATGCTAGTATTGCTTCAAAATGCGGTTTTAAAGAGCATTTTGGCACAAAATGTAAAGTGATTCATATCATAGGCACAAATGGCAAGGGTAGCACAGGACGATTTATCACAATGGGGTTAGAACAGCAAGGCAAGAGTGTGTTGCATTTTAGTTCCCCGCATCTTTTTAGATTCAATGAGCGCTATTATATAAGCAATAATTCATATAAAGGCGAGGTTGATGATATAGCACTAGAAACAGCTCATCAGTTCCTTTGGCGTATGGAATCTGTGCATAAGGCAAGTTATTTTGAGTATGCAACCTTTCTTGCACTTGTGCTTGCAAAAGAATGCGAGTATCTTGTATTAGAATCTGGCGTTGGTGGCGAGTTTGATTCTACACATATACTAAAAGCTGATGTGAGTGTTTTTACGCTTATTGGTTTAGACCATCAAGAAATGTTAGGGAATACTTTGCGTGAGATTGCGCTAACAAAACTAAGAGCAATGGATACACGAGCAATTATAGCAAGGCAAAATGAAAGAGAGGTTGAGAATCTTGCGCTTAAAATAGCAAAGCAAAAAGGTATTGAATGTGATTTATGGCAAGAGCTAGATACGGATGAAGCCTTTAAAGACGAGAAAGATTCCTTTAAGGACTACGCACACACTTACCATTTACCTCGTTTTTTGTGCGATAATCTTCATAATGCGATGCGCACGCTTGCAGTTTTTGGAATGAAATTTGATTTTAAGAATCTAGGTGCGCTTACACTTCGTGGGCGATGCGAAGTCTTAGCACCTCATATTGTGCTTGATGTAGGACATAATTTTGATGGCGCAAGAGTTTTAAAAGAGCAATTTATAGGAAAACAAGTAAATCTTGTGTATAATAGTTACGTAGAAAAGGATATTGAGGCAATTTTGCGTGAGCTTTTGCCAATCATTAAGAAAGTTTTAATAATTTCTGTGGAAAATTATAGAATCTGCCCAAGAGGGAAGCTCATTGATGTTCTCATAAAGTTGGGAATTGCATATGAGGATTTTAATGTCCATATTCTCTCACACGATGAGAGTTATCTTGTTTTTGGTTCTTTTAGTGTTGTTCAGAAATTTTTACAAGAATATCAAGAATATAAGGAAAAGTAAGTGCAAGACAAATTAATGATTTCTATTATTGATGATAATGGTTCAAGGCAGTTTAGTGTGCATCGTCTAGTGCAAAAGGTGGCGCTTTTTACGGGTGTTGGTATGATATCGATGGTTATTTTGTATTTTGTTATGGCTCATTTTTTGATGAGTGAGCTCGAAGTCATTTTGGCAAATAATAATCAAGTGCGTGAGAATTTCCAAAGTATCTATGAAAAAAATAGTGCCTTAGAGCGTGATATTGACTATAAAACAAATGAACTTCTTAAGGTAAATACCAAAGTCAGTGAGCTTGAGAGCATTGTAAATGTCCGTAAACATAGCAATGAATTATATAATAACCAAGATATTGACATTGATGCGCTTACTCCCTTGCAAAAGGATATGATTTTAAAGATTATTCCTAATGGTAACCCTGTTGATGATTTTGCATCAAAAAGTTTCCCAAATAAAGGCGTTTCTATATATCACCTTGCAAAAGCTTCTCCTGTGTATGCTACAGCGAATGGTATTATTGATTCTGTGCGAGTGGCAGGAAGCGAGAATCAATTTGTGCAAATTCAGCATTCTTATGGATTTACTTCAAATTATGGGCATTTACGTAAGGTCATTGTGCAAAAGGGTGATTTCGTTACAAAGGGGCAAGTGATAGGATATAGTGGGGTAGGTGCAGGTTTATATTATGATTTGCGATTTATTGATTCTGCGCTTGAAGTGGCAAATTATACAGATTGGAATAGTGATAATTTTGCTCAAATTGTAGGTGTAAATAGTGTTATTGACTGGAAAAGTTTGGTATGGGCGCTTAATGATATAGTTCAATTAAAAAATTATCGTGTAAGTTACCAAGATGATGAGAAGATGCTCACATATTAAGCAATGAGTCCTAAAAATAGCCGCCTTGTTTTAATGATTACCGACCAAAATGGGTCGCGCTATTTTAATGTTAGCTCTATTTTTAAACAAATAAGCCTTTATCTTGCTGTATTTATTGTTACATTGATAGTTTTTGGTGTAGTCTCTATTAAAACCTTTAGTGCAGAAATTAATAAAATGTCAGTGTTAAATGAAACAATAGCCAAACGCTATAACAAAATGCTTGCTAAAAATGAATCGCTTAATAATCAAATTGAAAGAAGACTTGAAGAAATTTCCCAAGTTGATGATAAAATAGGAGATTTGGAAAGTATTATCGGCGTGCCTATTGATGCTTCTAGAGATGCTGATGGCAACCTTGAGCATCGCATAGATGTGGCTTCTCTCACTGGGACACAAAAGGCTTTTGTAATGAAATTTGTTCCAAATGGCTATCCCATAGAACACTATAATCATATTTCTGCTTATTATGGTTACAGAGTGCATCCGCTTTTTTTTACACGACATTTGCATACAGGAGTGGATTTTGCCACTCCTATTGGCACACCAATATACGCTACGGCTGATGGAGTTGTAAATGCTGCAAGTTTTTCAACTGGTGGTTATGGATATCTTGTTAAAATAGATCATTCACTTGGGTTTACAACTTATTATGCTCATTTGAATAAAATAGTAGTGCAAAAAGGAATGTTTGTAAGACACGGGCAGCTTATTGCTTATAGTGGCAATACCGGACAAAGCACAGGACCTCATCTTCATTATGAAATAAGATTTTTAGGGAATGTTATTGACCCTAAAAATTTTATGGAATGGAAGATGAGTAATTTTAATTCAATTTTTGAAAAAGAGAGGAACGTAGCATGGCAATCTTTGTTAGCGACAATAAACAACTTGATGGAGTAAGTTCATCTAGCGGCGGTGGAGCAACTATCATCGCACAAGGCACAAGAATTAAGGGGGAAATCAACACAGATTGCAGATTGCATATTGATGGCGAATTTGAGGGAAATATTCATTCTAAAGACACTGTAATGATTGGTAAAAGTGGTATTGTAAGGGGTGATATGCAAACAGCCTCTTTAATTGTGAGTGGACGTTTTATCGGCAATGTAACTTCAAATGTGCTTGAGATTAAACCTCAAGGGCGTGTAGAGGGGATAGTAGTTGTAGGTGAGATTATTATTGAACGCAAAGGTGTGTTTATAGGTGAGAGCAAGATTAAAGATTCAAAGGTAAAAACAGATATTGCTTCACTTGAATTGCCCAAAAAAGATAAGTAATAAGAGAAAAATCTCGGAGGGGTAGTTTGATACAATCTTGCCTATATAAGCTTCTTAAGCAGGGCAACTTTCCCTACGAATTATTGCTTACTAAAGATGCTAAGCAATCCCAAGATGCATATGAACTTATAAAGCTTTTTGATTATCAAAAGGCTTTTGTTTTACCTGAATTGCGTATTCATTTTGGAGATGATTTAAGTTCATTTCGTGAAGAATTTTTAGGAGTTTTGAGCGTATTGCGGACATTTTATGCTGCCACCTCGCCAAAGATTCTTATCTCTCCTATTTCCAGTGTGCTTTATCCACTACCAAAGGAGCAAATACTTCAAACTTTCAACCTTTCTTTTGGACAACGTTATGATTTAGCAGTTTTGAAAAAGCATATTGTAGAATATGGTTATGAATGTGTAGAGGTAGTAGAACTTGAGGGAGAAGTAAGTTTTAGAGGTGATATTGTTGATATTTTTATGCCTCATAGTGAATCTCCTTATCGCATTGCTTTTTTTGATGATGAGGTAGAGAGTATCCGCATATTTGATACGCATACCCAAATGAGTAACCCCACTGAAGTTAAGGAGATTTGTATCGCTCCTGCACTTTTTTCGCTTAACCCTCAGCAAAGCAGCGATATACAATCTCTTGTGAATCAGAGTGATTTTGATGGGTTTAACAAAGATATAGCTTCATTTGGATTTTGGTTTTTAGGAGAAAATGCACATTTTTTGCCTTTACATTTTTGTTCTTTGCTTACACCCCAAGCACTTTTAGAAGCTAAAGAGATTTATAGTTTAGATTCAATGGAGCACGCTCTTACATTGGAGCAGCTACAACAAATAGGGTGTTGTGAAGCAAGTGAAGGTTATAGCGATATACTTTTTAAACCAGCTAATCTCGCCTCAATGATAAATGCTCATAGCAATCGTGAAATTACGCTTATTGCACATAATGATATTAAACTTAAGGCATTTGATATTAGCACACAGGGATTGCATATTAAATATTCAGATGCAGTAGTAAATATTATCACTCCAAATGAACTTATTCTCTCACTTAATACTTTTACACCTAAAATCAAGCATAAGAAGCCTACACTCAAGCTCAATGAAATTGCACAAGGAGAATATGTTGTGCATAGTGAATATGGTATAGGGATTTTTGAGGGAATTAAGCAGACTCAAATAGTTGGGGTTGTAAGAGATTTTATTGAAATTAGTTATCAAGGTGAAGATAAACTTTTGCTTCCTGTTGAGAATCTTAATATGATTGAGCGTTATGTGGCAGATTCTGGACAAATACCTATGCTTGATGGATTAGGTAAGGGTAGTTTTGCTAAGCTTAAACAAAAGGTAAAAACTAAGCTTTTAGAGATTGCTCATAACATTATTGATCTTGCTGCAAAACGTAATTTATTACAAGGCATTAAGATTGATACGCAAAATCCCTCACTTTTATCTTTTCAAAATGCGTGTGGATTCACTCTCACTCGTGACCAAATACGAAGTATTGAAGAGATTTATGCAGATTTATCTTCTGGTAAAGTAATGGATAGATTGCTTAGTGGAGATGTAGGGTTTGGCAAGACTGAAGTAGCTATGAATGCTATTTATGCAGTGTGTTTATCAGGTTTTCAAGCGGCAATGATTGTGCCTACTACGCTTTTATGTGCGCAACATTATCATTCATTACAAATGCGCTTAGAATCTTTTGGCATACGCGTAGCACGATGTGATAGATTTTTGAGCACGGCAGAGAAAAAACGGCTTTTTTTAGGACTTAAAAATAATGAAGTAGATGTAGTGGTAGGCACTCACGCTTTATTGGGTGCAGAGTTTGCAAAACTTGGTTTGATTGTGGTAGATGAGGAACATAAATTTGGTGTGAAGCAAAAAGAGAGAATCAAAGCACTTTGTGCCCATACGCATTTGCTTAGTATGAGCGCTACACCTATTCCACGCACGCTTAATATGGCGCTTTCTCATATTAAATCTTTGAGTTCTTTACACACGCCTCCTGTGGATAGAATCCCTGTGCGAACATTTATAAAAAACGCTAAAGATTCACTTTTAAAAGAAATAATTCTGCGTGAATTGCGGCGCGGTGGGCAAGTATTTTATATTCATAATAATATTGCAACTATCCAAAAAAAAGCCCAAGAAATTCAATCTCTGCTCCCGCAACTTAAAATTGCTATTTTGCATTCAAAAGTAGAGAGCACTCAAACCGAAAATATTATGCTTGATTTTGCAAATAATGTATATAATGTGCTTCTTTGCACAAGTATTATAGAATCTGGTATTCATCTGCCCAATGCAAATACCATTGTCGTAGCAAGTGCTGATAGATTCGGCATAGCTGATTTACATCAATTACGAGGACGCGTAGGAAGAGGCAATAAAGAGGGATTTTGTTATTTTCTTGTAGAAGATATGGAGGTCATTACTCCTGAAGCAAAAAAACGTTTAATGGCGTTAGAGAAAAATTCTTATCTTGGTAGCGGAGAGAATCTAGCATATTATGATTTAGAAATACGTGGTGGAGGGAATTTACTCGGTGAAGCTCAAAGCGGACATATCAAAAATATCGGATATGGTTTGTATTTGCGTCTGCTTGAAGAATGTATTAATTATTTGAGTGGTAAGGGCAGTGTGCAACAAGTTCAATGTGATTTGAAAATTAATCTTAATGCGTATTTAAATCCGCAGCTTATTGCAAGTGATAAATTGCGTTTGGAGTTGTATAGGCGTCTTTCCCTTTGCGAGGAAATAAGCGAAGTCAATGATATAGAATCCGAAATTTTTGATAGATTTGGTGCTCTTGATACAATGAGTAAGGCATTTTTGGAGCTTATATGTGTTAAAGTGCTTGCTAATAAATTGAGATTAAAACAAATAATGCACTATGGGCAAAATATTACAATCACTTATATGGACAATACCAAAGAAAGCATTATTTCGCCAAGTAAAGATTGGGATGATGTGCTAGAGTGTATTATGGTATTTTTGCGCAAACAGATTCAGAACAAACAAAGCTAGGAGGGGAATATGAGATGTGGTTTTTGTGAGCGGATTAAGAAGCTTCGTAAAATTGATGTTGTTTTAATTTTGCTTATTTGCCTCTTTATGTATATTGCCAATCAATTTCAAATGAGAGAATATTACGCACAAAAAGCAAAAGTGGAGCAACAAAGAGCTAAAGTTCAAGATGAAAAATTACAAGAATTTGAGAATCTGCAACGACAATGTTTGTTTAAGCAAGATAAAACTGCTTGTGAAGCGCTCAAAAAATTTTAGGTTTGAAAATTAGGAATCTGAAATTTTAAGTAAGATTATGGCTCCGGATGCAGGATTCGAACCTGCGACCAAGTGGTTAACAGCCACCTACTCTACCGCTGAGCTAATCCGGAATAAACAAAAGCCCCGATTATATAGAAAAATCCTCCCATTGTCAAGGGTAGAGAGTTTTGTGTGGGATACATTGAGTGATTGTTTTAGAATTTTAGAGATTTAATTCATTTGCGGGGGGGGGGGGGGGTGAAATGCTATCGCTCCCTTCTTTTATTAAAGCTTTAAGCGGTGTGTTTGCATAATCAATAATGCGCTTGATTATTGCATCAAGACTTAAAATTTCGCTCACAGCACCCATTTCAATCGCTTTTTTTGGCATACCAAATACTATGCAGTCTTTTTCATTTTCTGCTAGAGTGTGCGCACCATTATCATAAAGTTCTTTAAGTCCTATGCAGCCATCATCACCCATACCTGTGAGGATTATGCCAAGTGCAGAACGTCCAGCAGTATTATTTGCGCTTCGGAAGAGGATATCTACGCTTGGCTTATGACGCGAAATACGTAGTTTCTCATCAAGTGATTTTGCGTAATATGAACCCATTGCAAAATCTATAATCATATGCTTATCACCCCCTGCAATATAAACACAATTATCTTTCATAGGTGTTTTTGAAGTAACTTCGCAAATGCTAAGTTGAGAAAGAGTATCAAGCCTTTTGATAAATGAAGAGCCAAAACTTGGTGGGATATGTTGCACTACAGCAATAGGAGGTAGTTGTGCAGGGAGACGAGAGAAAATATATGAAAGCGCATCAACACCACCAGTGGAAGCTCCTATAACGACAAGTTTATCGCGTATGATTTTACAAGGATTGCTTTTAAGAATTGTGTCAGGGTGATATTTTATAGTATCCATTAACATAATTTACGCCTTGATTTTAATAAAAGCTTTATTGCCAAGCTTTTCAAATTTTTCTTGGAGATGATAAAGTGTTTCAGAATGTCCCAAATAAAATGTGCCATTAATACGTAAAGTATCAATGAGTTTTGAGAGAATCTTTGGTTGGTCTTCTTGCTTGAAGTAAATAAGCACATTACGACAAAAAAGTATGTCAAACTCTTCGTGCATAAAGGGATAATGCCTATCAAAAAGATTCATTTGTTTAAAAGTAACCATTGATTTAAGTTTGTCTTTGACTTTAAATAGAGGAATAGATGGTGTATTGCTCTCATCAACAGGGTCAAAATATTCATTAATATCACACCAATTTGGGAATTTGTCTATTTTAAAATCAATCGCATAAATTCCTTCTTTTGATTTTTGTAACATATTTGTGTCAATGTCTGTAGCGATAATACTTACGGGTGTAGAGTTACCATAAAGTTTTCTTGCATATAAAACACTCATAGCAATAGAGTAAGGTTCTTGCCCGGTAGAGCTTGCACAGCAGTAAATTTTGATAGGTTTATTGAGTTTAAAAAGTATAGGAAGTGAGCGGTCAATCATATCCTGAAAGTGAAAATATTCACGAAAAAAATCTGTTTTATTGGTTGTAAAACTATTAATAAATTGTTGTTGAATTTTTGGATTAGTTTCAATACTTGAAAGCAAAGAATCAATGCTATTAATATGTGTCTCGTGCATAAGATGGTAGATTCTATTTTTTATCATTGTGAGTTTAGAATCATTTAAAAAAATACCACTATATTTATACAGACGCTCCTTAATGAGGGAGATCTGTGTATTATCAAGCATTACCAAATTTATTTCCTTATGTTTTTGTTATTTCATCATAATTGTTTTTGTGCCATTAGCGCTATAAACTAAGATTCTCTTGTTTTTGCCCTTAAAGCGTGTAAATGCATTGGTTAAGTCTGTTGGCTTTTTAATAGCTATATTTTCAACTTGTGCAATAATATCGCCCACTTCAAATCCTGCTTGTTGAGCTTTTGAATTAGGATTGACTCGAGTAACTACTACGCCATCAATATTATTTGGCACTCTATAACGTTGGCGTTGAGCTTGATTGAGCGATTCTACACTTAAGCCTTCTACACTTGAGGCAGAACCATTTGGCGTATTTTGTGAAGAAGTTTGATTTGATTTTGTATCGGGTAATTCGCCAAGTGTGATTTGAGTTACACGCTCTTGTTTATCACGGATAAACTTCACAACAACTTTTTCATTAGGAGAGAGCATACCGATAAGATTTTTAAGTTCGGCTGCATTTGAGATTTTTTTGCCATTAACGTGAGTGATTAAATCCCACACCATAAGCCCTGCTTTTGCTGCTGGAGACTGAGGCTCTAGGCTAATAACCACTGCACCACTATTATCTCCATAACTTTCTTTAATATCATTATTAATATCTTGGATTCCTACGCCTAAGAATCCACGTTTAATCCCACCTTTTTCAATGAGCTCTTTGGCGATTTTTTTTGCCATATCTGAAGGTATTGCAAAGCCTACACCGTGATTACCTCCTGTGCGCGAAAGGATAGCCGTATTAATCCCAATGAGTGCTCCCCGAGAATCCACTAATGCTCCACCTGAATTACCCGGATTGATTGAGGCATCAGTTTGGATAAAATTTTCATAATCATTGATGCCAATACCACTTTTATTGAGTGCAGAGACAATACCTTGTGTAATTGTTTCACCTACGCCAAAAGGATTCCCAATAGCAAACACTACATCGCCTATAAGAACATTGCTACTTTGGGCAAAAGTGATAGGAGATAGGTTTTTTTGTTCAATTTTAATCACCGCCAAATCGCTTCGTGCATCTGTGCCAATGACTTTAGCAGTGTATTCTTTTGTGCTATCAGAAAGTGAAACAAGCACTTTGTCGGCGTCTTCAATCACGTGATTGTTTGTAATAATGTATCCATCATTTGAAATAATTACGCCACTTCCTAAACTACGTTCTACGCGTTCTTTGGGAATCTGTCCATAAATATCACCAAAAAATTGCTTAAAAAATGGGTCATTAAACATCGGGTGATTAGGAAGTTGATTGCTGACATTTTTTTGTGTAGAAATATTTACAACAGCTTTTTTTGCACTTTCTATGGAGGAGTTAAAAGAGTAGAGTGTATCGCTATTTTGTTGAGGATTAACACGTTTTTGGATTGTGGGCGCTTCTTGAAATTCAATAGCTAAAATATGAGTCATAAATAGCGCACTGACAAAGAAATATATACTTGCATACTTCATAAAATACTCCTTAGCATTTAATTGTGAGATTTTATAAGTTTAAATTAAACACTTATTAATCATTTTTAAAAGAGCTATCTCCTAATATCTCTCGCACACCTTTGACATTAGGCGTAGATAAAAAGCCCTCTCGTTCAAGCTGCTCAACAATATTTGCTGCTTTGTTGTAGCCAATGGACAATCTTCTTTGTAAATAACTTGCAGATGTCTTTTTATCTTGTAAGATAATATTTTTTGCCTCTGTGAGCAAATCATTATTCTCGTTATTAAGATTCTCTGTGTTTTCGCTCATAAGATTTTCTTTTTCATCAAGCATAAAATTTTTATCATATTCCACATTTTGTTGTGATTTAATAAATTCAACAACTTTTTCAATTTCTTCTTCTGTATTCCAAGGTGCGTGCAAACGTATTACTCCACCTTCGCGAGGCGGAGTAAAGAGCATATCACCCTTGCCAAGCAAAGATTCTGCGCCAAAAGTATCAAGAATAACTTTAGAATCTATTTTACTGCCAACCTTATAGCTAATGCGTGATGGGAGATTTGTTTTAATTAGTCCTGTAACAACATCAACGCTTGGACGTTGGGTCGCTACAATAATATGTATGCCACAAGCACGTCCCATTTGAGCAATCCGAGCAAGAGAAAATTCTACTTCTTTGCCTCCTGTCATCATTAAATCAGCCAATTCATCAATAATAATTACAAGATAAGGGAATTTCTTCCCACCCTCATTTAATACTTTGTTGTTATAACTATCAATGTCTTTAGCGCGCATTTCGCTCATTAAGTCATATCGTCTATCCATTTCAGCTACAGCACTATTTAAACCTACAATAGCCTTTTTGGGTTGTGTAATAATAGGTGTGATAAGATGAGGAATATCTGCGTATATACTAAATTCTACTTTTTTTGGGTCAATCATAAGGAGTTTGAGATTATCGGGCGAATTTTTATAAAGCAAAGAGAGAATCATTGCATTAATTCCTACACTCTTGCCACTTCCTGTGGTCCCTGCAATAAGCAGATGAGGAGCTTTTTTTAAATCTGTGATAAAAGGATTGCCAATAATATCTTTACCAAGTGCAAGGGTAAGTGGCGAAGTAGAAGTCTTAAATAAATCAGATGCTAATACTTCACGTAAATAAATTGTCTGCATTGTGTTATTAGGAATTTCAATTCCTACTACATCTTTTCCCGGAATAGGAGCTTGGATACGTATTGAACGCGCACGTAATGCCATAGCTAAGTCATCTTCAAGAGTGAGAATTTTACTTACTTTGATATGTGGTGCTGGGCGAAATTCAAAAGTTGTAACAATAGGACCCGAATAAGTGCGCACAATATCTCCCTCTACGCGGAACATTTTGAGCTTTGCTAATAAATCTTCTATTTTTCTATCAATTTCGCTCTCATCAATCTCATTTTTTTCTTCAAATGGTTGATTAAGGAGACTTATAGGGGGAAGCTTAAAATGAAGCGGTTTATTGACTTTGCCATATTCAAGATTATCAAGCAGTGCTTTATTTTCAGCAATCTCTGTTACTTGAATTTTACTTGGTTGAGGTTTTGGTTTTTGCTCTTGTGGGATTTCTTGCACAATAGAATCTACCCAATCGATGTTACTTGTCGGTATCTCTTGAATATTAATATTGAGTGTTTGTGCCATAGTGTGAGAGGCAGTATCTTGCGTATGTTGAGGTATTGTGTTTTGTTTAGTTGGGATAGAGGGTTGAACATCTGATTGCATAGGTGTAAGCAGTGAAAATGGTGTGAATTGTGGCATTTGTGTTTGGAGATTATCATCATATTCGGCATAATCAAAAAGTGTTGTATTTGTATGAGAATCTTGTTTTGATTGTGTGGATTCTTGCGTGGCAGCTCTTATGTTTTCATTTTTAATATGAATGGGAGTTATAGATTCTTGTTTGGGAGCAGTTTGTAAGAATACATTAGGATTAATCGGACGTGGAGGAGGTGTGGAAATCTCTTTGGTATGTGATGTTTGGAAAAGAGTATCAGTTTGTGATGGCGTAGATTCTTGAGGTAGAGTGGATTCTTGTGTGGGTGCGGTAGGCTTAGATTCGGAATACTTAAGTGCTGGTTCGGAAAGAGCAGTATGCTGATGAAGTTTAAGATTTTGGAGCATATCAAAATGTTTTGCAACTTGATTTTTGAAAAAATCTTCTAAGTTTGTGTCTTCAGAGGCTTCAACAATTTGTAATTGAGATGTTTGAGGAGTGGGCGATATTATAGGCTCTAAAGTATCTAATGAAGGTTGTGTAGCCATATTTGTGGATTCTGTTTGCGAGGGAGAATCAGGGCGCATTTCATCAAAAGTCTCTTCTACAATAACATCTTTAAAATCATAATGTGCCTGTGTGGTTTGCTCTTGTGTAGCAGTTTGTAAATCAAGCACATCTTGTGTATTTTTTGCAAAAAGTCTTTGTATAAATGGTGTAATACTTGTAATAAAATGTGTTAAAAGTTTCTTGGTGAAAATATAAGATGAAGTGGTAATATGTTTAAAAAAATCAAATCCCATAAGAATCTTATTTTGCATTTGTTTTAAAAGTAAATCAATGTTATGCTTTGTGGAGATAAGCCACGAAAAAAGAAAAAAGAATAAATCAAGCACCCATACGCCAAAGTAGCCAATGTAGCCTTTTAAAAAGAGTAGAAGGCTAGTGCCAAAAGAGCCTTTATGAAAGAGTAGGGATTGTAAAATCAATAACGCTACAAAAAAAAGCGAAAAAGATACAATGAGTTCAAGTCGCCTGAAAGTAAGCCTTGTGTTTTTATAGAGGCAATATGTGGGATAAAACAAAAAGAGCGGATACACATAGGCGATATAACCGAAGATCCCGATATTAAGATGAGCAAAACGTGTGCCAAAATCGCCTACAAGCCCATAATCACCAAAAATAGTCGCTACACAAAGAAAAAGTAGAACAATATTAAGCCCAATGTAAAAATATAATTTTTTTATGAGATATCCTTTGTTATTCCTTTCAACTCCTAAATTAATCTGCCCTCAATAATGATAATTTTGATGTGGGATTATAATTTTGTGTTGATTTGAGATAAAATTTGTATTATATCATAAAGACTTTGATAACTCATTTATGGATTATATTTTTTTTATTTTTATTGAGTTATAATTCTCCATAATTTAAGATACAAAACTAGTTTTAGAGCTTTAGAGTGAAGGAGCGCAAAAGTGCATGGTAAAATATTGAGATATTCAAACCAAACAAAAAATGGTGTTATTATTAATGCTAACAAAAAAATTTTTGAATTGCGTGGGAAAAATTGGCACGACCAGCGAATGATGCCAAGCACAGGTATGCTTGTTGAGTTTCGGCTTGATGATGATGGAAACATAGTTACAAGCTGTAAAGCTTCAAAGTATCAGCATTTTCCAGAAGGAGGACTTTTACGAGAGATTGACTTTTGGCGCACTAATACTGATGAAGAGCTTAAGAGTAAAGAATCTGATGCGCAAGGAAATATTGCTAAACAGATTTTTGAAGAGACAGATTATTATAAGCTTAATAGTATTGAGCTTAGCACACCTATTCAAGATACAATAAAGAATTATTTTCAAGCAGAATTTAATGCTCTTAACTCCATTGAAGGAATGGAAAGCGAACAAAATGAGCCACAGACACGCATTAATTACATTATTCTCAAACCTTATCTTTCAAAAGCAATTGATTTTTTAGTCTTTAATGACCGACACGTAACCATTGATAATTTTGCTGATGATTTGCAGATACTTAAAAAACTAGAATATTCCTATAAGCAGTTTCAGGTTAATACTAACCTTACAGCCGATAAGATTTATCAAGAATGTTTTCTTGATGTGCAGTATCACTATAAGGGCGTATTAAGAGCAATAGAAAATTTTAATGAACAAAAGCTTTCTATGCAAAATAAAATTCGTGTGGGTTCTATGGAGTTGCGCTCAATTCAATCTAAAATTGATGCAAAAAAAGGTGACCCACAAGCGTTAGAAGAGAAAAAAAAGCGCACGATGAATGTTATAGCCAATGCGGAAGCTGATATTAAAGTAATCACTGAAACTTTTGAAAGGCTTAAATCTCTCTCTGAAAATTTTAAAAAAGAGAATCTTGCAAAATTTGAAAGTGTATTTAATAAAATGTATGACCTTCTTGTTAATAAAACAAAAGATGCTATGGACGTTTGTGCTACACATATTGATAATAAACTTTGGAAACTCGGTATGGCTTCACTTGCTATTAAAAATGTATTTTTTAAGCATAATCTTAACAGCCCTTTTTGTTCAATGACTTTTTTAGGTAATCATACTAAAATGCTTGATAAAGCAAAGCTACGTGATAATGAATATGCTGTATATCAGTATTATAATAGATATATGCAGAAAAATGCTAAGCACTTTTTGATTTTTACAGATAATCCAGATTTTGGTTTGGAGCTTAAAATTAAAATTATGGCTGCAAGTAAATTTCATAATGTTGTGATTTTCCAAAAGGAGATTGAATATTTCAGTGCTGTGAATCGTCAAGCCTTTGAACTTATCTATATTGATTCTGAACTTAGATTTCAAAAACCTGCATCTATCATAAAAATCGGTAAAGAATCTAAGCGCAATAAAGAAACAAATTTTGCACTTCTTTCTTTAAGCGAAATCAAAACACTTGAGCTTTAAAATAGGGCATTTGAAGAATTTATTATTAGATTTTGCATAAAAAGCTTTGTTTTATTAAAGGCTGCTTAGGAAAGTTAGGAAACTTTTGCTACAATCCACAGCATTATTTTAAAATACAATGAGGGGTTTTCTATGAAAGAAGCGCAATTTATTTGGAAAGATGGTGTTCTTGTGCCGTGGGCTGAAGCTACGACACACGTTTTAAGCCATACATTACATTATGGTAATGCCTTATTTGAAGGCACAAGAGCATATATGACAAAACAAGGACTAGCCATTTTTCGCTTAAAGGACCATACCAAACGACTTTTAGATTCTGCTAAAATTGTATGTATTAAGTCTCCTTATACACAAGAAGAATTAGAAAAAGCCCAAATAGAGCTTTTGAGGGCAAATAAAAGTGATTATAATGGCAATGTTTATATTCGTCCTCTCATATATTTAGGGTATGGTGTAATGGGCGTTAGTCATATTAATGCACCTGTAAATGTAGCGATTGCTGCGTGGGAATGGGGTGCATATCTTGGCGAAGAGGGCATTAATAATGGCATTAAAGTGAAAACAAGTTCTTTTGTCCGCAATCCTGCAAAAGCTTTTATGGGTAAGGCAAAGGTAGCTGCTAATTATCTCAACTCTCAAATGGCAAAGCACGAGGCGCTTTCTTGCGGTTGCGATGAGGCGTTGCTCCTTGATGATAATGGTTTTGTAGCGGAAGGGAGTGGTGAGTGCTTTTTTATCGTGCGAAATGGTAAGCTTATTACACCACCGCACGCAAATACTTTAGAATCTATTACTCAAGCAACAACCATAGAAATTGCTAAGAATATGGGAATACCATTTGAGCAACGAAATATTACACGCGATGAGGTATATATCGCTGATGAAGCTTTTTTTACAGGCACAGCAGCAGAGATTACGCCTGTGCGTGAGCTTGATGCTCGTATCATTGGAAATGGCACAGCAGGAGAGATTACAAAATCACTTCAAAAAGCATATTTTGCTATTGTAAATGGAGAGAATCCTCGTTATCAACACTATTTGACTTATATTGACAAGGAGAAATAAAATGCCTATTGATTTAAATGAACATCTAAAGAAAAAACGTGCACAGCTTGATGAAAACAAAGCTGAATCTAAAAATGAATCACCAAAGAGTGGTAATGGTGGTAATCGTCCAAATGGTAATAATAATCGGGGAAATAATAATGGTGGATTCAATATAGAATCTCTCCCTATGCCATCTATGCCAAGTGGCAAGTCTCTTGGCGTGCTTGTGGCTATTGTGTTGTTAATTATTATTTTTATTGCAGCACGTCCATTTGTGATTGTTAATGCTGGAGAAGTAGGGATTAAGGTAACTACAGGGAAATATGACCCAAAGCCTCTTGACCCCGGATTGCACTTTTTTGTGCCTATCATTCAAGATGTAATCCTTGTAGATGCAAAAGTGAGGACTATTAACTTTTCTCGTAGTGAAGATATGGGAAATGTGGGACGAGAGCAGAGTATATTGCGTAACGATGCGATAAATGTTATGGATACAAGTGGTATGACGATTTCTATTGAACTTACTGTGCAATATCAGCTTGAGCGTGATAAAGTTCCTGCAACTATTGCAGAATATGGCACTTTATGGGAGCAAAAAATTATAAATCCCGTTATTCGTGATGTAGTGCGAAGTGCAGTAGGGAATTATCCCACAGAGGAGCTCCCTACTAAACGCGATGAGGTAGCAAGTCTTATTTATACAGGATTTAAAAGCAAACTTGATGCTACGCCTAATCAACCTGTAAAACTCGTATCAATTCAACTCCGCGAGATTGTATTGCCAGAGCAAGTTAAAACGCGTATTGAAGGCGTTGAGCTTGCAAAAAGAGACGCACAAAAAGCTAAAGAAGAAGCAAATGCTTTGCGTGAGCGTGCAAAAGGTAAGGCTGATGCTTTAGAGATTGAAGCAAAAGGCCAAAGTGAAGCAAACCGACTTGTAAATGAAAGTCTTTCGCAACGTTTGCTTGATTTACGACAAATTGAAACACAAGGAAAATTTAATGAAGCATTGAAAGAAAATACAAATGCACAAATTTTCCTTACACCCGGTGGGGCAGTGCCAAATATTTGGGTAGATTCTAAAAGTAAGCAAAAAAGTGCCGCAATAGGACAATAATTTTATGCAAGATGTATTTAGGCAAATTGATTGGGAACGTTATGAGCTTATTCCAACTATTGTGCAAGAAAAGCAATCTCAACAGATTCTTATGCTTGCTTATTCATCAAAGCAATCCCTTGAATTGAGCTTACAAACGCATCTCGCACACTACTTTTCGCGTTCTAAGCAGAGAATCTGGCAAAAAGGTGAGCAAAGTGGGCACATACAACATATTAAAGAGGTAAAACTTGATTGTGATAATGATAGTTTGATTTTTATTGTGGAGCAAGTAGGTGTAGCTTGCCATACTGGAGAGAAAAGTTGCTTTTTCCGTATATTTTCACTTGATAAAAATTGCCAAAATCCTCCTGTTTCTATGCCACAAAAGTATCCTATAGGTGTGTATCATATACTTGATGATCTTTATCATATTATAGAGCAAAGAAGATGTGAGAATATAGAGCATTCTTATACCGCTTCACTTCTTGCTAAAGGTGTAAATGGTATAGGCAAGAAAATCATTGAAGAAGCAGGGGAGTTATGTTTTGCTCTTAAGGATAAAGATGAGAAAGCAATTATTTATGAATGTGCAGATTTATTTTATCATATACTTGTGGGTTTGGCTTTAGAGCATATCACTCCAGAGCGTGTTTTGCAAGAGCTTCGTAGGCGTATGGGACAAAGTGGCATAGAGGAAAAAGCCTTGCGTAAGCATTAATAAATAGGAATCCAAATGACAGAAAATCTCAAAACATTTCTCTTACAAATGGTGTCTTATTTCTCTATATATGAGATTGCAGTGTTGCTTGGGATTTTTTTTGTTTTTATTATGCTTTTTACACTTGGATTGTTGCTACGAGGTAGGAGATTTATTGCAAGCTTCTTCTTTTTTCTTTCTATATTGGTGATTTTTTCTACTCCTATTGTATTGCAATTTGTAATGCAACGTGTGTTATACCCTATAGATGTAAATGTTACAAGTGCACACGCTATGCAATATACCAAAGGTTTTTTTGTGGCAGGGCATATCACACATAAGGGAAAAATTGCCATTAATGAATGTTATATTGCTGTGAATGAAGTGCGTGATGAAAAGAATAATAAAGTCCTGCAAGTGCTTAATACGATTATACCAAAGAGATCATCAGGCACAACCATTAGTATTGATATTGGAGTAGGAGAGAGCAATGATTTTGCAGTAATTGTGCCAAATTTTGAAGCAAAAGAACCATTTTTATATAGAATCTATGTGGATTGTTATCTTTCAAATAAATTCGCACAAAAAATGCAAAAAAGCCATAACCAAGATATAGATATTTTAAAGCCACAAATTCCACAGCCTGAAATTTTGATTCAAACTCCAAAACAAGAAGTGGAAGAACAAGAAAAACAATCTGAGCAAGAACATACAACACATGAGTCTATACAGGATTTATCACAAGAGATGCAAGATGCACAAGAGGGCAAAGAGGAGCAAAAAGTCCCCCAACAAAATATAGCCGATGAAAGCAATGAAATGAATGATGAGGATAAGAATCTTAGTGAGGAGGTACAAGCTCAAGGAGCGTAATTTCGTGGTTACTCCCAATGCGCATAGGTGGTCCCCAAAATCCTGTGCCTTGTGAGACATATACTTTTGTTTGATGAAGATTCTCTAATGTATGTAATCCAGAGATAAAAGGTTGTTGCAAGAGCATAGCAAGCGAGAATGGAAAAATTTGTCCGCCGTGTGTATGTCCGCTTACTACTAAATCAACTTTATCATAAGGTGCTTTGAGATAATTAATGACTTTAGGTTGATGTGCAAGGAGAATTGTAGGGAGATGAGGATTTATATTTTTTAATGCCTCATCAATATTTGGCTCTAAATGCCCTATGCGCCAGCCCATAAAATCAGCTATTCCCACGATATTAAGCGTGTCTTTAAGAGTGTAATTTTGATTGATAAGTATATAAAATCCAAACGATTTGAGCTCTTTAAGAATATTTTCTACATCGTGGAAATATTCGTGATTACCTAATATATAAAATATGCCATCATTTGCTCTAAGATTTTTGAGTTCATTAAGAGCATTTTGCACATTTTTTAGTGGTGCATCTACAATGTCTCCTGTAAGAAATATCATATCTGCATTAAGCTCATTTGTTATTTTGACAATTTGTTTGACTTTATTTTCCTCTATAAGCCCACCGATATGCACATCACTTAAAACTGCTGCTTTAATAGGTGTGCTTAATCCTTCTAATTCAATACTTATATGCACAATATCAGGGTTTTTTGTGCCATTATAAGTGCCAAAGACAAGCATAATGAGGGCAAAGAGAAAAATGCTCACTTTTGCCCTATGTCTCCAGCGAGAACGTGCAGATTTGGTGTGTAATGTCATTATTATAAGAGAGCAACATTGATAGAAAAAAGCAGCCATTGCAAATAAAAAAGTAATGCCCAAACAAAACGAGAGTAGAAAATAAATTCCTTGTGGCACATAAGCGCTATCACGCAAAAAAAGATAAGCTATACAACTTACAGCATTAAAGCAGGTAAAAATTTTCCATACAAAGCGCACAAAAAGCTTAGTTGAAAGCGATTTGAGCAATGCTTTGTAAATATAGATATGAAGCACAATAAATACAAATGAGCCCATAAAAGGAAATATGGTATTTTGCATTTGTGCAAATTGTGGTATATCCTGCATAAATGCTCCTTACAAAGGTTATACTTTGAAATTAAAAGTCTAGATTCTATCAAGGTAGGACTTAAAAGTCTATATTATTAGCATTTTTATTAGTTTATTCTATTGGGAGTGGAGTAAATATAAAGTTTATATAAAGGCAAGATTTATCTTGCCTTATTTTTATTTCAGTTTATTTTTTACGCTTGCAAGCACTGCATTAAAAGCGTTTATATCGTTCATTGCCATATCTGCAAGTGTTTTTCTATCAAGCTCAATATTTGAGAGTTTAAGAGCGTGAATAAAGCGTGAATAGCTTACTCCATTCATTTTACACGCAGCATTAATACGTGTAATCCATAATCGTCTAAAATCACGCTTCTTTTGTTTTCTATCTCGGAAAGCATAGCACATACTGCGCTCAAGTTGTTCTTTTGCCTTTCTAAAATGTTTGCGGCGTCCGCTATAAAAGCCTCGCGCAAGTTTTAGAATCTTTTTATGTCTTCGTCTTCGGACAACGCCTGTTTTTACTCTCATTTATTTCTCCTTTACCTTTAAAATTGAGGTGTAAGCTATCGCTTCTCTTACCCATAAATCTTGTTTTATGGGGAGTGGATTCTCTAAGCCATACAAAGTAGGCTTTTTACAGAATCAACATTTGTGCTATGAACATATTTTGGTGCATTTAAATTAGCTTTGCGCTGGTGCGATTTTTTTGTCAATATATGATTTTTAAATGCACTACCACGTTTGATTGCATTTTTTTTAAGCTTAAAACGCTTTGCTGCACCACGATTTGTTTTCATCTTTGGCATTATCTCTCTCCTTTCATAAGATTTAGTGTTTTTCTTTTTTCTTTGGCACATAGAGCACATTAAGGTGTTTTCCCTCTAGTTTTGGCTCTTTTTCTGCGATTGCAATATCCTCAAGCATAACCGCGACTTTGCCAAGTGTATCCATTCCCGCATCGGGGATATTGAGTTCGCGTTGTTTGAGAAATACTTTAAACTTTACGTGCTTACCAGATTCTAAAAATTCAATCGCGTGCTTTACTTTGTAATTAATATCATTTTGGGCAATTTGAGTTGAAAGTTTAATCTCTTTAATCTCAATTTGTTTTTGCTTTTTGCGTGCTTCTTTTTGCTTTTTTTCAGCTTGGTAACGAAATTTACCATAATCCATTATTTTGCACACAGGTGGTTTGGCATTAGGTGAAATCAATACCAAATCAAGCCCAGCTTTGTGGGCAAGATTTAAGGCTTCTTTAGATGAAATAATGCCATATACCTCACCATTATCACTTACGCAGCGCACTTCCTTAAAATCTATCTCCTCATTGAGTAATACTTCTTCTTTGCTCAAAAACTAACCTCTCCTATTTTTGTTTTCAATGTAGCAATGAATGCTTCTTCAGGGAGCTCATATTGTGATTTCTCCCGCCTATCTCGGATTGCAAGGATTTTGCTTTCCACTTCTTTTGCCCCGATAACAACAATCAAAGGCACACGCTGCTTTTCAGCAAGTCGTATTTTTTTACTTAAGCTTTCATTCTTATCCATAAGTTCGGCATATGCACCACTTTGAGTAATGATTTTATCACGCAAGATTCTTGCATATTCAAGTTGCGCTTCACCAATAGGAATTAAAATCACTTGTGTAGGTGCGATAAATAACGGAAACTCACCCCCAAAATGCTCTGTCAATATCGCCACAAATCGTTCAAATGAGCCAAGAATTGCACGATGAATCATAACAGGTTGCACTTGGACATTATGTTCATCTGTATAGCTTAACTCAAAGCGTTCAGGGAGATTCATATCAATTTGTATCGTGCCACATTGCCATTTGCGTTTAAGTGCATCAGTGATTTTAATATCAATCTTAGGACCATAGAATGCTCCTCCTCCTTCATCAATTTGATAACTTATGTGATTTTCTTCAAGCGCACTTTTGAGTGCTGCTGTAGCATTTTCCCATACTTCATCATTGCCAATAGATTTTTGTGGACGTGTGGAGAGTTCCATTTCATAATGGAATCCAAAAGCATTCATAATGCCTTTTGTAAAATCAAGAATCTGATTCACTTCAGACTTGATTTGACTTGTCATACAAAAAATATGTGCATCATCTTGAGTAAATTCTCTCACGCGCAAAAGCCCGTGTAACACACCGCTTCGTTCGTGTCTATGCACTATGCCATATTCGTAAAAACGCAGTGGCAATTCTCTATAACTTCGTGGAGAGCTTTGATAGACTTTAATATGCCCGACACAATTCATAGGTTTAATGCCATACTCTTGTTCATCAATAATCGTAAAATACATATTTTCTTTGTAATTGCTATAATGTCCACTTTTTTTCCATACATCACTTTTGAGAATCTCTGGTCCTCTTACAGGTTCATAGCCTCGTTCTTTGAGTGCTTGAGTGAGTAAATGCTCAATATTATGTCTTAATCTAGCTCCTTTTGGTAGCCATATAGGTAATCCTGCGCCAATTTCCTCATCAAAGGTAAAAAGTCCCATTTCTTGCCCAAGTTTGCGATGATCGCGTTTTTTGGCTTCTTCAAGTGTGAATAGATAATCTTTGAGTGATTGTTTATCGGCAAAGGCAATGCCATAAATTCTAATAAGCATTTGCGCATTTTCATCGCCGCCAAGATATGCCCCTGCAATTTTGGTAAGTTTGAAATGTTCTAAAAGTTTTGTATTAGGGAGATGAGGTCCCCTGCATAAATCCTCAAAATCACCTTGTGTATAAATACTTAGTTTTTCATCGGGGATACGACTCATTACTGCTACTTTAAGTTCATCGTGCGCAAATCGTGCCTGTGCTTCTTTGCGTGAGAGTGTAATTTTAGTGATAGGATAAGCATTTTTTGCAATCTCTTTCATCTTTGCTTCAATTACAAGGAGATCTTCCTCACTGATTTTAGTATTGACTTTGAAATCGTAATAAAAACCCTCATCAACAACAGGTCCAACAAAAAATTGCGCTTCTGGATAGAGGATTTTAATTGCTTGAGCCATTAGATGTGCGCAAGAGTGGCGAATAATTGCTAAAGATTCTTGAGAATTATCAAAACTAATAGAATCCCCAGTAATGCCAAGTTCATCTGCTGTGCAGAGGTCATAAATATGTTGATTGTGTTTAATGCCTATAACTTCACTCATTGCTATACTTTCATCACCTCTTCTTCTTTGTGTTTGAGCATTTCATCGCATTTTTTGACAAATTCATCGGTATATCTTTGAATTTCTTCAAGTGCTTTTTTATTCTCATCTTCAGTAATGCTTTTATCTTTTTCTAGCTTTTTGATAGCATTGTTTGCATCTTGTCGGATATTGCGGATAGCAACCTTGGCTTTTTCACCCATAGATCTAGCATTTTTGGCTATTTCTTTGCGTTGCTCTTGTGTCATAGGAGGAAAAAAGAGCTTGACACATTCGCTATCACTATTTGGATTCACGCCAATATTTGCTTCTTGAATAGATTTTTCAATATCTTTTATTAGCGGTTTTTCCCAAGGGGTAATGATAATTGTTGTAGCATCTTGTGCAATAACTGAGCCTACTTGATTAAGGGGTGTGGGTGTGCCATAATAATCTACGCGAACATTGTCTAAGATATTTACGCTTACTTTGCCACTGCGGAGTGTGCTAAAATCCCTACGCAAAGATTCTATGCTCTTATCCATATGGGACTTAGCATTTTTAAAAATCTCATTAAGCATTATTTTCCTTTAACTTATTTTTCATTTTGTCCTTGAACAGGCTCTTGTTGTAAGAGTGGGGCAGAGGGAGCAACATTTTCGTTAAGAATAAAAGGGTTTTCACTCTCCTTTGTATCCGTATTTGGTGCAGCTGGCGCTGCGGGGGCTAATGTATTGCTTGGAATAGAATCAAGGATACTTTTTTGGCTTTGTGTATTATAAGTGTAGCTTAAAGCAATAGTATTTAATACAAAAAGTAGTCCCAAAAACATAGTAAATTTTGCTAAAAATCCAGCTGGTCCTTTTGCCCCAAATACAGATTCATTACTCCCACTATATGCTCCAAGTCCAATACTTGAGCTTTTTTGTAAAAGCACGATAATAGTAATAAACACTGCTAAGACAATTTGCACAACAAAAAGAGTGGTTGTCATTTATTCTCCAAATAATAAAAATCAAGCAATTATAAAATAAGCACACGATTTTAGCAAAAAATCCTTATAATAAACTTGTAATTGCCTTATTTTCTTTTTATGCAAGTAAAAAATAAGCTATAATTATACCAAAAAGGAAATGAGTAGGGAAGGAATATTAAGAATGAAAAAAAGTTGGTTTATGTTTTGTTGTCTCTTTAGCATATTATTTTTAGAAGCAAACCCGTTTAAAGGTTTAAAATATGATGATTTGTCCAGTGAGCGAAAGATGGCTATAAAATTATTTGATTTAAAAGTTAATACTTTAGCTTGGGCTGGAGGAAATATGCAAGATTGTGAAAAAGCATATAAAGAATTGATAAGCGGTTTTGATGTGGGTAAAGATTTTAATATTGATGCTAATGGGCAAATAGTCTGTAAGCAATATTTTGCTGAATTTGAATATCTTAAGGCAACGAATAAGGGACACTTTAATGTTGATGTATTAAAAATTTTATCAAATGAGGGTAAAAAATAAGGAATATTATCATTTGATTATTTTATTGTAGAATCTGCACTTCGCACTCTAAATCAATTCCGCTTGCTTCAAATACACGTTTTTTGGCAAGTGTGATAAGAGAGAGCGCATCTTCAAAGGTAGCCTTGCCTTTATTAATAAGAAAGTTTGCGTGTTTTTCACTAAAGGCTGCATCTCCAATACAATAGCCTTTTAAGCCTACAGATTCTAAAAGGCGTCCTGCAAAATCTCCTTTTGGATTTTTAAAGCAGCTCCCGCAGCTTGGCTCTTTAGGGTGATTCTTACGCAGAGCAATAAAATCTGCTTGAAGTGTATTGTTAAAACCCTCTCGCTTATGGAATCTGGCGGCAAGGATAACGCCCTCTATACCACTATCACGATAATTCATAGAGAAAGATTCTCTATCTTGCCACTTTCCATTGACATTTATTGCTTGAAGAAGTTGTTTAATTTCATAGCTTTTCATTCCTGCATTCATTTTGACTAATCCACCCAAACTTCCGGGTAAGGCTTGCAGGAACTCTGCACCAGCAAGATTGTGTGATTTAAAATAGCTAAAAATCCGCCCAGAACTATATGCACCACCAATTTCAATATAATTACCACAATCTTTAAGATAGGCAAAATGCTTATCAAGCATAGCAAGTTTTTGTGCTGCGGGTGAGACAAGGAGATTGTTCGCTTTGCCAATAATGCACATATTTTGTGAGAGGGCAGAAATAGCATCTTGTGGAGTTTGTATAAGAAAAACTTCAAGTGGCGCACCGATTTTGATACTTGAATACTTTGCAAAATTAATAATGTGAGTTCGCACAGGCTAAAAATTAATATTAGAAATCATTGTAAAAAGCATACGCGTATAATCTGTAATCATATTTATCATCCACGGCATAGTAAATATAATTACAGCAACAACTGCGAGAATCTTTGGCACAAAAGTAAGTGTCATTTCATTAATCTGCGTGGTAGCCTGAAAAATACTAATAAGCAAACCCACAATAAGCCCAGCCAAAAGCATAGGAAGCGAGAGAATGAGCGTGAGTTTATAAGTTTGAATCGCAAGTGCCATAAGTTGAGCTTCCATAATGAATCCTTAATATATATCCTATTAAATTGGCAGGAGAGCGAGAGAATCGAACTCCCCAAGAATTAGACACCTAATCCTTCAATGGGTTTGAAGCCCAAGACGCCCACCAGAGACGTTTGCTCTCCTTGCAGAGAATCTAAACTTACATTTAGATTCTAGGATTTTATTGCCTTAAGACCTAGTGGCTGCAGCCACAGCCACCACCGCTATGTCCGCCACCACCGCAGCAACCTCCACCGCTATGTCCGCCACCACTACTGCAGCCACAGCCTCCACCAACACCACCTTGCAAAATTTCCATTTCTGTCGCTTCGCGCACATCAATGATTTTTACATCAAAATTAAGTGTTTTGCCTGCAAGAGGGTGATTATAATCAATGATAACAAATTTATCATTGAAATCTTTGACACTCACTTGCACAGTTTGCCCATCTTCCCCTTGTCCAAAAAGTGTCATACCTGCTTTAAGCTCAATGCCCTCAAATTGCTCTCGTGCTACTTCCTGCACAAAGTCGCTTTGATAAGTTCCATAAGCATCTTCAGGTGCAATAGTAGCTTTGACATTGTCACCTATACTTGCCCCCATAAGGGCATTCTCAAGCCCGCTAATGACTTGTCCTGAACCGACAAGAAATTCAAGTGGCGCACCATTTTTGTTTGAATCAAGTAGCGTATTGTCGGCTTGATTAAAGACTTCGTATTCAATACTAACGATTTTATTTTGTGCAATCATTTTTTTTCCTTATTTTGAGTTTTAAGTTTTTTGGCGCTTTGAGCTTCTTTACTTGAGGGATAATTGCCTATCAAAGAATCCAAAAACTTATTATAGTTTTTTATATCTTTGATAGCGTTGAAAGATTGAGCTGTATGAAGCAAAAGTGTAGGCATATATTTTGTTTTATCATTTACCATAGCACTTTCCTTATAGTGATAGATAGCAGTATTATAGGATTTGTCTGCAAAAGCAATTTCGCCAAGGTAAAAATGACTATCAGCTTTTTTATAATCTATCTCAAGTAGCCATTCAAAACGCTCTTTAGCAGATACATATTCTAATTTTTTAAACATTTCTTGAGCTTGGGCAAAAATATCAGCTTTTTTATTTTTATCTTTAACAAAAGCAGGTTTGCTTGCCGTGCTTTTGGCAGTTTGATTTTCAGGTGCATTATTGAGCTGCCTAAGTCCATCAAGAATAGCCTCATTAAGAGTAGAAAGGCTTTTGTTAATTTCTTGAATTTGCGTATTGAGCACCTTAATCTCTTGTGTATTTGCATCAACTTTTTGTTTGAGATTTTTGTATAAATCAAATTGTGTTTTTAATTCTTCAATATTTTTTGCTTGTTGGGTAGTTTGGATAATTTGCTGTTGCAATTTAGAACTTTGTGATTCATAAAGGCTTGAAACACCCTCTTGCGCTTGCTGAATTGTATCAACTTTTTGTTGAAGATGTGTGATAAGGCTTTGAAGAGTTTTTATATCATTCTTTGTAGCACCACTCTGCTTTTCAAAAGCAGAAGGTTCATTTGTATAGAGTAAAAGAGGAATAAAAGTGAATAAAAGATAACGCTTTATCAACTTTATTCCCCATATTGTTTAAATTACTTTGCGAGTTTAAACTCAACACGTCTATTTTCTTGATTACATTCAGGAGTATCGCTTGTGCAAGTGGGTTTGCTTTCACCATAGCTTACCGTTTTGATTTGAGAAGCATTTACTCCACGTGTTGTGAGAGCATTTTTAACTGCATTTGCTCTTTTTGTGCCAAGAGCATAGTTGTAAGCATCTGAACCATAAGAGTCAGTATGTCCCTCAAGCACAACTTTTGCACCTGTGCTCTTAAGCGCAGCTGCACTTTTTTCAACACGATCTTCCATATCAGAACGGATATCATATTTATCAAAATCAAATAAGACTTTTACATAACCACCAGCTCCACCAGCCAAATCTACAAAGTTATCTCCGCCAGCAGCTTTCCCAGAACCAGAATCAGCTGCATCAGGTTCTGAACAACCCACTGAAATTAGCGCAGCTAAAACACCCATTGCAATATATTTTTTCATCGTCATCTCCTTTAAGAATTAAAATGGCAAGATTTTACGCTATAAAAGTAAATATCTTACCAATCAAAAGCTTGGATTTTCATTTTGGTGAGAGGGAAAAAGTAATTTGTATTATAATCTATGCGAATTATTCCCAAAGCACTTTGTGCTTTGTAATACTTAAGATACATAATTGTTCCACCATCATTTGAATATTTGGGCATTTGATTTTTTCCACTTGCCGTAAGTCGGCGTATATAATTTGAACCCGGAGCAAGTGAAATAAGATAGAGATTAAAAGTATTAGCGCCAAACTCATTGTTTGTTTCACGACTTGTATAAACTGCGTATTTGCCATTTGAAGTAACTGCGCTGTTATTGCGTCCGTGGAGCACGACTTGTTCCGTTCCACCTCCATCAAGACGCATCATAAAGATATTAGGGTAACCAAGTCTATCAGAGACAAAAATAATCTCTTTTTCATTATTGACAAATTTTCCATCAACATCAATACCTGAATAGTTTGTGAGTCTACGCAAATTTTTGCTTTTTATGTTATAAAGATATAAATCGGAAAGAGCAGTAGGAGAGAGGCTAAGGATAAGATTCTCTCCATTTTTACTTACATCAGAAACTACAGCAATGCCTTCGCTACCGACGAGTTGTTCAATGTGTCCTGTGGTAAGATTATGTTTAAGGATTGTGGGGACATCAAGATACTTTGTGTAATAAATGCTTTCTTGCTTAGAATCTGCCCATTTAGGAAAAATATTAAGCCCACCCTTAACGACAACTTTTTGATAAGTCAAGGTATAATCAGCAATAAGAATCTCACTATTACCTGAAGTTGTGTATTGTGAAAGCACAACAAGACGTTGCATCCATTCAATACTTGGGGCTTGGATATAACTATTGACATCAATACACATACGATGAGCGATGAAAGGAAAACGTTTTACATCATTTTCGGTGTAATCTTTAACATATATGCGTTTGGAAGTATTAATATCATAGAGCGATATCGTGCCTGTAAGGCTATTTGAGGATTTACTTACTTTGATTTGTGCAAGCAAATCAATTTTTTTATCTGCATAATCTTTATATGCAACCTCTGAGTTTTTATTAACGCTACCATCATATACTTGAAAATGCCCACTTACCTTTAAGTCAGCTGCAAGCATTTTAAGTACTTTTGCGCCAAAATCTGCATTTTCACTATCTAATCTTTCAACCACGATATATGGAATCTTGTTGGTATTTTTGACGATCTCCAATGTTGCGTCAATTCCAAATAATTTAACACTTAGTAATAATAAAACCAGACCGATAAATCTCATACAACTCCTTTAGTTTTTAAAAGTTATAGCAATCTCCCTTGTTCCCTTTGGGTGAGGTGGAAAGTGCATTTGTGTGCATTCTTCAAGCATTGTTTTGAGAGAATCATCAAAAGCTACATTGCTAGAATATTTTACAATTTTATAACTAAAAACTCCATTGTCTGCAATACGAATATGAACTAATGCTTGCATTTTATCTTCAATATAGAATGTTTGTTGCCATTTTTGGTGGATTATTTTTTCAATTTGCGCATACCACTCATCATATTCTCCATCACTTTGGGTGCTATTAGTGCTAATAGTCAAATTGCTTAGAGTATTAAGTTTATTTTGCAACTCTTGGGCTGTTGATTGTAAATCTTTAATTTTTTGTTCTTTGGCGTTTTGCTCTACTTTATCGCGATTATCTCCTATGGGTGTGTTTTGTGAAAGTTCATTGCTATCAATTTTATCAAACATATCCTTAATTCCTGAGCCTGCAAGAGGATTATTTGTTGATGAAGGATTCTTAGTTATGCTTGGTGTGGGCTTATCATCAATAATAGCTTCAATACTAATAGCATTAAGCGAAATTGCTGATTCTTTAAGAGAAGAATAGTGTATGGGTGAAATAAAAAGAGTAAATACAAAAGCAATAATAATAAAACAATAAATACAGAGTGAAATGATGCCACTTGCGATAAATAAGAGAGCATTATTCATTTTAGCTACTAGTAACAAGAGATACTTTAAGGAAACCGGATTCTTTGGCGACTTTAAGAATATAAATAATATCTTCGTATTTAAGATTTTTATCCGCACGGATAAAGATATGTATGTTTTTATCAAAGTTTTTACTAAAAAGCACGAAACTATCTGCAAAATTTTTAAACTCATATACCTTATTGCGTATATAGATTTTTCTATGAGCACTTACACGTATTTCAAGCATCGTATCTCGAGCAATTTTTTTTGTCTTAGAGCCTTTAGGGAGAGTAATATCTTCTTGATAAGTGATTGTAGGGGTGCTTACCATAAGGATTGCCAAAAGCACAAGCATAATATCTACAAGTGGGGTGATATTAAGCTCAGGCTTTTCTTCCCAATCAAATTCTTCCATTAGAATCCTACTTACTTGAAAGCATAATATCAATTTGCATTTGAATGCAGGTAATGATATGGTATGACTTGCGTTTAAGAAGTAAATGGAATGAATAGGCGGGAATTGCCACAAGAATACCTGTTGCAGTTGCTACAAGAGCTTTTGATATAACCGGTGCTATCACATCAAAAGATACATTGCCACCACCAAGATAGCTAAAAGCTTCTAAAATTTCAACCACCGTTCCAAAAAGCCCTATAAAAGGTGCAGTAGAAGCAATAATACTTAAAAATACGAGAGATGAGGTAGCCTTTTGAGTTGCTTTAAGTTTCCATACTTGACATATTTCTTTTGAGATGTGCCCATCGCTTTTTTCAAGCAAAGCATTAATAAAAGTATTTTTAGGAATATGAATACTTTTAGCTAAAAGCATATCAAGGTGATATTTTTCTGATGCTAGCCAATCACTAAGGGTGAAGCTTTTATAGATATAAATCCAAAATGTAATAAGAAAATACAGAGAGAGCCAAGAAAGCACAATAATAGTTGTTAATGTGCTTTCTTCAAAGAAAGTTTTAAGTGTTCCCATTGCTAGATTCTACTTAATGAAGTTCTTGTAATCACTTTCAACACGAGAAACTACCATACCAAATAAAGCACTATCATCTGAAGCTTCTTTAAGAAGAGTTTTGGCATCACTGATGGCCGCAACAATTTCGGATTCGGTATTACCTGCAATAGCAACTGCACCATCAGCAATAATATTCACATCAGTATCTGATATTTGAGCGTGTCCCCAGTTTATTGCTACAAGTCCTTTATTACCTTCCAAGTTTTCAAATTCAATAACACCAACTTTAAGAAGCGAAAGAAGATTGCAATGTCCTGGAAAAACACCAAACTCTCCCTCACTACCGGGTATAACAACATATTTTACTTCGCCATTATAGATGCTCCCATAAGGAGTTACAATACTTAGTGTGAGATTTTCCATATTATCACCTAGGCATTTTTAAGCTTTTGAGCTTTTTCTAATGCTTCTTGGATATTGCCTACCAAATAAAAAGCATTTTCAGGAATATCATCGTATTTACCTTCTAAAATACCTTTAAAGCCTTCAAGTGTTTCCTCAAGCGTTACATATTTGCCTGGACTACCTGTAAAAATTTCTGCAACAAAGAAAGGCTGAGAAAGGAATCTTTCAATTTTTCTTGCTCGGGCAACTACTTGTTTATCTTCTTCCGAAAGCTCGTCCATACCTAAAATAGCGATAATATCTTGCAAGTCTTTGTATTTTTGTAGCACTTGTTGTACACCTGTTGCAACTTTATGATGTTCTTCTCCTACAATTTGAGGGTCAAGGATTCTTGATGTTGAGCCAAGAGGATCTACTGCAGGGTAGATTCCCTTTTCAGAAATTTTTCTATCAAGCACTGTTGTTGCATCAAGGTGTGCAAATACAGATGCTGGAGCTGGGTCAGTTAAGTCATCTGCTGGCACATATACAGCTTGAACTGAAGTAATTGAACCTTTTTTGGTTGAAGTAATACGTTCTTGAAGTTTACCCATTTCACCTGCAAGAGTAGGTTGATAACCCACTGCTGAAGGAATACGCCCAAGAAGTGCTGACATTTCAGAACCAGATTGTGCATATCTGAAAATGTTATCAATAAACATAAGTACATCGAGTCCTTTTTCATCACGGAAATATTCCGCCATTGTCAAACCTGTAAAGGCAATACGATTTCTCGCTCCCGGTGGTTCATTCATTTGCCCATAGCAGAGAGCAACTTTGTCTAATACCCCCCCTTCTTTCATTTCGTGGTATAAATCATTTCCTTCTCTTGTGCGTTCCCCTACACCGGCAAAAACAGAATAACCACTATGTTTATAGGCAACATTATGAATGAGTTCCATAATAACAACCGTTTTACCCACACCTGCACCACCAAATAATCCAACTTTTCCACCTTTAGAATAAGGAGCTATCAGATCAACGACTTTAATACCTGTTTCAAACATTTCTGTTCTTGTACTTTGATTCTCAAAGCTTGGAGCTTCTCGGTGAATAGGCCACTTAAGGTCACTTTCAAGAGGTTTCCCTCCATCAATTACATCACCAGTAACATTAAAAATTCTTCCCAAGACAGCTTCCCCTACAGGCACTTCAATAGGTTTACCACGCGCTTTAACTTCTTGTCCGCGTATAAGCCCTTCTGTCATATCCATAGCAATTGTTCTTACACGATTATCTCCAAGATGTGCCGCAACCTCTAGAACGAGATTATTTTTTCGTCCCTCTATGTCAAAATTAACATCAATAGCCTCATTAATCATTGGCAAATAGGAGCTGAACTCAACATCTACCACTGGACCCATTACTTGTGTAATTTTACCTTGCATTTATTCTCCTTTGTAAATTTATTTTATCGCTTCAGCACCAGCATTAATCTCAACAAGTTCTGTTGTGATTGCCTCTTGCCGAGCTTTATTGAGAGAGATTGTGAGGCTTTTAACCAAATCTCCTGCATTATTTGTTGCCGCATCCATAGCTTGGATTCTCGCGCTGTGTTCAGCAGCTAGAGAATCAACGAGAGCATAATACATATTGTATTGCACATACTTTTTTGCAAGCTCATCTAATATGATATTCTCTTCATCTTCTGGTTCAATATTGAGGACAGAAGGCTGCTCATTTTGTTTGATATTGATTGTAAGAGGTAGAATAGCTTGAGATTCTAATTCTTGCGATATCATATTCTTAAAGCCATTGTGTACAATTATCACTTCATCGGTTGCGCCATTAAGGAAATCTTCAACTACATTCTCAATGAACGCTTCCGCTTTTTCAAAAGTAGGTGCAGCGCTTAACCCTATGGCTTTATCCAATACCTCAATATCATTGAATGCAAAAAATGAAATCCCTGTTTTGCCAATACCTCTTAAGCGCACTTTAATGCCTTGTTGCTTATATGTTTCCATAAGTCGCAATACTTCCTTAATGGTTGTAATATTGAATCCACCACACAAGCCTTTATCGGCAGTAATAAATATAATATCAAGTTTTTTAATTTCACGACCTTCAGATTTAGCGAAATAACGACTATTAATGTTATCAAGTCCTCTCACACGAATCTTTGCTACCACATCGTGAAATACTGCACTTAACTGTTTGGCATATACTTTGGAACGCCTTGCAAGTTCTTCAGCTTTTTTTAACTTAGAGCTAGAGACAAGTTTCATAGCCTTAGTTGTTTTCTGTGTATTTTTAGTACTACTGATTTGTCTTTTTATATTTTTAAGGTTGCCACCCATAATAGCTCCTCATTATGCCCCAAAGTTAATTTTAAACTCTTCAAGAGCCTTGCTAAGCTCAGCTTCAGTTTCTTTATCAAGTGCCTTTTTTACGCTAATATCTTCAAAAATTTTGGGATATTTTGCTTCAAGGAATGGATAAAGCTCAGATTCAAATTTTATAACTTTATTGGCTGGAATATTATCAAGGTATCCATTTGCTCCAGCATAAATAATGATTACCTGTTTTTCAATTGAAAGAGGAGAGTAGGGAGGCTGTTTAAGGATTTCCACCATTCTTTGTCCTCGTTCAAGTTGTTTACGACTTGATTCATCAAGGTCAGATGCAAATTGAGAAAATGCTTGAAGCTCTCTATATTGAGCCAAATCAAGGCGTAGAGTTCCTGCCACTTGTTTTGTAGCTTTAATTTGAGCAGCTCCTCCTACACGTGATACAGATAATCCCACGTTAATGGCAGGACGAATACCAGAGTTAAATAAATCTGTTTCAAGAAATATCTGTCCATCAGTAATTGAAATAACATTTGTTGGAATATAAGCAGCCACATCTCCAGCTTGTGTTTCAATAATAGGCAATGCAGTAAGAGAACCTGCACCAAGCTCATCATTAAGCTTCGCTGCTCTTTCAAGGAGACGAGAATGGAGATAAAATACATCACCGGGAAATGCTTCACGCCCGGGAGGTCTTCTTAGGATAAGAGACATTTCGCGATATGCCACAGCGTGTTTACTTAAGTCATCATAGATGATAAGAGCATGTCGTGCATTATCTCTAAAATATTCTCCAATTGTAACACCTGTATATGGGGCAAGAAACTGCATTGCCGCAGAGAAAGAAGCAGGAGCATTAACTACAACTGTATAATCCATAGCTCCGTGCTCTTCGAGTTTGCGCACAACTTGAGCAACAGTTGATTCTTTTTGTCCTACAGCAACATAAATACAAATAACATCTTGCCCTTTTTGATTGATAATTGTATCTATTGCAACGGTTGTTTTACCTGTTTGTCTATCACCTATAATAAGTTCTCTTTGTCCTCGTCCGATTGGTACAAGTGCGTCAATAGCCTTAAGACCTGTTTGAAGAGGTTGGTGAACAGATTTACGTGCCATAATGCCCGGAGCCTTTTCTTCAACAAAGCGATATTCATTTGCTTCAATTGCCCCTTTTCCGTCAATAGGTTCCCCTAATGTATTAATAACACGTCCAACTATTGCATCTCCTACTGGCACTTTCATCAGTTTTTTGAGACGCTTAACAGAAGTTCCTTCTTTGATTGTGCGTCCAGAACCAAGCACAACCACACCTACACTGCTTTCTTCAAGATTAAAAGCAATGCCTGTATCACCTGTATCAAATTCTACCATCTCATAATACATAACATTGTTAAGCCCATATACCTTTGCTACACCATCAGCATAAGCAATAACTTTACCTGTTTCACTGATGTCAATGTTGATATTAAAGTTCTCAATTCTCTCTTTGATAATTGAGCTAATTTCTTCTGATTTGATTTTTGTTGTCACTTTTCTCTCCTTATGTTAAAATTAAAGTGCTTTGAGGATATGATGCTTTAAATCATTACTAAAGCGCTCTTTGGAAAAAGACACCTCAATACCTAAATCCTCAACACTCAACTTAATACCATCTACCTCACTCAACCTTTGCTTAATGCTAAGTTTGACACCAAGCTTTTTAGCTAGAGAATCTTGAATTTTCTCTAATGTTTTAGTGTCTAAACTTTCTTTGGCAGTAAGTGTAGCAGCATATTCTTTTTTGCGCGCAAGCAAACGTCTTTCAAGTTCATCACTGATATATGGAATAAGTAATATTCTATCGGATTGTGCTAAAAGGCGGAAAAAATTTTGCAGTTTCGTATCCACTTTGCCAACAGATTCCAATAAAAATTGCTCTTTTTGTATTTTACTTAAGAAAGGCGAAGCAATGATATCGGCATTTCTTTTATCTTTAAGTGCAAGCGATAATCCTTTTAATATGCTTAGAGTTTCATCTAAATTGCTACCTGAATCTACAAGGGCTTGAGTATATTTTTTTGAGATGATATTGAACATTATGAAATCCTTTTTGTAATGATATTAACATAATCTTCTTTGTTAAGCTGGACATCATCACTTTGTATCAATTTATTTAATAGCTCATCAACGGCTTCGTGAGTAATTTTTCTGCGTTCAAATTCAATGTTTGATTCGAGTGCGTATTTGAGAGTTTCTATATCCTTTTTAATTTGGTCATTGTATTTTTGTTCTAATAAATATGCCTCTTGCTTTGCAGCATTAACAATATTTTTTGCTTTCTCTTTGCTCTCCTCTAAACGTTTTTGGGCAGTTTCTTTTTCTCGTTTTGCTTTATGAAGATTTTCTTGCACTTCTTGCAAACGAGCTGAAATAACATTTCTTCTATTAACAAAAATACCCTTGATAGAATCAAATGCAAAATACCACAAAATTGCAACAAATATGACAAAATTGATGACACGTTGAATAAAATCACTTTCTTGAATACTTGCTGATGCAAAAATTAAAGAAGGAAAACCCACACATATTACAAAAAAAGCTATTTTTTTCATTATCCCCTCCTAAATTTGTTTAAGCTTTGTATTGAGTATTGTTTTAAATAAAGGAAGCTGCTCAAGAAGCTCTGTGTAAAGCTGAGATTTTTGTTCTTGTAGTTCTTGCTTATATTGTGCAAGCTTACTTTCATTTTCGGCTTTTTTTGCATTAATTTTGCTTTCATATGTAGCTTTTGCTTCTTTTGTCGCAGATTCTAGAATTTGTGTTGCTTCTTTTCTGGCAAGAGAAAGTATTTGAGCAATTTCTTCTTCAATATGTTGGGTGTCGCCTTTATGAGTTTGAGTGGTTAATAAATCACGTTCTATGGAACTATCACGATTATTCATAAAAGCGAGCATAGGCTTAAAAAGCCATTGATTAAGGAGATAGATTAAAAGTATAAAAGTTATGAAAACAAGTAGCATAAGATATGGATTAAGAGTGATACTCATCTATTCTCCTTTTAATTCAAAATAAAACTTGAAAATATTTTAACAAGTTAAAATATATTAAACCTTAAAGCAAACATTATTTTGACATTTTTTTTATCAAGGTGGTAATTTCCGCATCATTTTGAAAGATAATACTCATTTTAGATGCACTGATATGGCTTTGGATGCCCATATCCTTAAATATACTTTGAAGCGCATACAAAAGCTCTTTATCGAGGGTTTGAGTATGCTTTAAGATATTTTTCTTAGAAAGTGTTTCTTTTTTGTCTTTAATTTTTTTAATTAATGTTTCAGTATCACGCACATTTAATTTTTGTCCAATAATCGAGTCAGCTACAAGCTTTTGTTCTCTGTTATCAAGTGTAACAAGCATTTTTGCGTGTCCTTGAGTAATTTTATTTTCATTAAGCAAATCCTTAATCTCATCGCTTAATTGCAATAAACGCAAAGTATTAGTAATTTGTGCGCGCGATTTATTGATACGTTTGGAAAGTTCTTCGTGAGTCATATCATATTCTTCAAGTAGTTCTTGGTAGGAAAGTGCAAGTTCAATTGCTCCTAAATCCTCTCGTTGAATATTCTCAATAATGGCTAATTCACGCATATGTTTAAAGTCAATTTCTGCCACAATTGCTTTAATATTGTCTAATCCAGCGAGTTTAGATGCGCGGAGCCTACGCTCTCCAGCAATAAGCACATAATCTCCATCACCATTATCATATACAATCACAGGTTGAAGCAACCCGTGTTCTTTAATAGATTCTGAAAGTTCTTGAAGTGCTTGTGGGTTAAAAGTTTTTCGTGGTTGGTAGGGATTAGGTTTGATAATATCAACATCAAGCTCTAATACAAGTGAAGAATTATCACTAAGGTTTTGTTCATATGCTTCTGCAGTTTCAGAAAGTATCGCCCCAAGTCCCCTGCCCATTGCCAACTTTTTTTTAGCCATTTCTCTTATGCTCCTTGCAAAATAACACGAGCAAGATTTTCATAAGCTATACTTCCATTAGAGCGAGTATCATAAAGCATAATGGGTTTGCCAAAACTAGGAGATTCGGCAAGTTTGACACTGCGTGGGACTATAATAAATTCATCTTTGTCTTTGAAAAGTTCTCTGCTAAAATGTTGTGCAAGCTCTTCAAACACCTGTCTTGAGAGGTTATGCTGTCCTGAATACATAGTAGGCAAAAATCCTTTGATGCTTAATCTTGGGTTAATAGTATCTTTAAGAAGTTTAATCGTATTAAGCAGTTGAGCTAAACCCTCAAGTGCGAAAAACTCACATTGAATTGGCACAATTACAGAATCTGCAGCAGCTAGAGCATTGACTGTGAGCGAGCCAAGTGCAGGTGGAGAATCAATTACAATAAAATCATATTGGTTTTTTATTTCTTCAATTTTTTTACTTAAAAGGAGTTCTCGACCCTTAATATTGTTTTTATTATAAAATTCTTTTTCAATACCTGCCAAACCAATATTTGAAGGTGCAATATCAAGATTTGGAATATCAGTTTTAAGTATGATTTGAGAAAGTTTTTTTGAGCCTGTGAGCACGTGATACATATCAGATTCTATTTTGTTTCGGCGGATACCAAAACTTGTGGTCGCATTTGCCTGTGGGTCATAGTCAATTATTAATACACTTTTATTTGCTGAAGCCAAAAAGGCTGCTAGATTCACAGTGGTAGTTGTTTTGCCTACGCCACCTTTTTGGTTTGCTATGGTTATAATTTCACTCATTGTCTCCCCTTTATCGTAAGCTATAAATTTTATGTCCATCAATACTCAAAGAGCCATCTTCATTGAGTATTGTGTCTTTCAGACAAATGTGTTTATTCTGAAAGTGAAAAAAATAAGAGTTATTTTTGTGAAATTCTAACTTATAAATACTAAAAATCTGCTTCCAAGATATAAATTTTTCAAAGCTTTGAAAAAAATTGCTCAAAAAGCTTAAAGGTTCTATATTAGCACTGATAGATTTTTCTAGAGTAGCGTAGTGTTGGCTATTTGAAGCATCTGGAGAATGATAAAGGTTTATACCCATACCGCATACAAGACTATCGTGTATTTTTTGCGTAAGAATACCGCCAATTTTGTGCTCATTTATGTATAAATCATTAGGATATTTGAGCCACACTTTTGAGCCAAGTGAAGCAAGAAATTGTTGTAAAATGACACCAAAAAATATGGAACTTGATTCTATCTTTAAATCTTGCGGTAAGCTGACTAGTGGTAGTGCAAATGAAAACATAAGCCCTCGTGGCACATTTTCCCATTGGTTGCCTCGGCTTCCTATACCTTGTGTTTGTCTTTTAGCGTGGATACAAAAAGGTGCTATAAGCGTTTTTGCTTTAATTTTTTCAACAGCCCAAGTTTGGGTAGAGGGTAATGTATCAAAATGGTATATATGTTCTTGGAGCAAAGCGATAAAAGAAGTTGTAAAAAAAGCTTGTGGTGAATTATGAGTCATTGATAATACCTTATTTTAGCACAATATATCGCCTACATTAAGTCTTTTTCCACGTAAATAAAGTGCAGCATTGAGCTTTTCTTTTCCCTCTTGTTGCAATGTTCCAATGCGCACACTTCCCTGCTTACAACCTACAACAATACTTTGAGTTTCAATGCTTAGAATCTCCCCCATTTTATGTAAATCACTAGATTCTATGAGAGCAACATCAAAGAGTTTGAGAGTGTAACCTTTTATACTTTTAATAAAAATATGGGGCCATTCGCAATATGCTAAATATGCACAATATACATTAAGTGCCGCATCTAGTTGCACATACCCATCAGATTTTTTAATTTTAGTGCAATAACTCGCATCTGCATTAATTTGATTTAAGGGTTCAATTTCTTTGAAATGTGTGAGAACATACAATGCAAGTTTTGCCCCCACACAACTTAGTTGAGCGGAGAGTTGAGTGATATTTTGTTGTGTGTTTGGCACATAATGTAGCCCCAAAATTGCTCCTTTATCAAGCTCTTCATTCATTTTTATAGCACTTACTCCAAAATATAGGGGTTGAGTAAGTATCATCTGCTGAATAGGGCTTGCACCGCGCCATAGAGGCAAAATTGAAGCGTGAATATTAATACAAGGTGCAATCTCTAAAAAAGCTTTAGGTAAAATCTTCCCATACGCTACTACAAGTATCACATCAGGTTGCAATGCTTGAATATGAGCAATAAATATTTCATCAATTTTATTGGGTTGTAAAATGTCAATTCCCATTGAAGCAAAATTCTCTTTTGTGTGCGGGGCTTTGGGCTCTTTTTTGCGACCAAATGGCTTATCAGGCTGACAGATAAGAGCAAGAATATCAAATATTTTGCTTTTTATTATGGGTGTAAATATTGCCGATGCAAATGCAGGTGTTCCAGCGAGAATCAGTTTCATATAAGCGTCTTTATACCTTGAGAATCTGCAGGGCAAAAAAGTGTGCCCGAACTCTGTTTATTATGTAGAAGAAAATCTCTTAATACATCAAGTTTGCGTCCGTGGCTTAAAAACATCATACATTTGCGTTGAAGTAAAAAATCTGCTGCTATAAGTTTGGTAACAATCCCTCCTGTGGCAAAATCTCCGTGTGGGCTATGAGTTTGTTCTAATGCTTGAGAAGGAATAGAATGCACTATAGGGAGGATTTGTGCATCATCATATTGATGAGGATTTTTGTCAAAATAGCCATCAATATCGCTTAAAATAATAAGGAGTTTCGCACCAAAATAATATGTTACATAAGCACCAAGCCTATCATTGTCGCCAAAAACCATTTCATCTGTGGCAATAGTATCATTTTCATTAATAATAGGGAGTGCATTGTGTGCTAGAAGTGTATCAATCGTATCCTTTGCAAAAGTTGTATTTTTGCGAGAATCGAAATCACGCCACACAAGGAGCAATTGTGCAGCAGGAATTGCATAATCTTTTAATGCCTCACGATAAGATTCCATTAGCAAAGGCTGACCGATACTTGCTAGGGCTTGTTTGTTTTGCAAAGTATTTCTATCTATGTGCAGCGTAGTATGACCGCTTGCTACTGCTCCGGAACTGACAAGAATCACATCAAAACGCATCTTGAGCTCACTGATAATTTGTGCTAATGCTTTAATTTGGGTTTTGTCAATGATTTTGCCATTACAAAGGTTTGAAGAGCCAATTTTAAGAACTATTCGTGGCTTTTGCATATAATCTCTCCTTCAAATTAAAGAGAGATTATATCTTTAGGTCGCTAAAATACTTCTTTGAAATTATAATTTATATCGCAACTGCAAGGAATAATTTGCTCCAGCTACTTGGTAAAAATCATAGAAGCGATTATTTGTGATATTCATAAAACTTGCAGATAAATCAATGCCATTTTTAAAGTTATAACCACATTTGGCATTAAGAGTAAATTGAGATTCATAATTGCCATAGGTATTGCTTAAAGCTGGAGTATTGAGGTCATCAGCATAGAATGCAGGTGCATAATACGCCCAAATTGAAGCATATAATCCATATTGTGGGAAGTAATTAAGTGCTAGATTAGTTATATGTTTGGGTGTTGCTGCAAGTTGCTTGCCCTCTGTATCTTTTTTTGCATTATTTTTAAGAATCGTAGCAAGAGTAAGGGTATAATTACTTTCTATATACAAATCTCTAAAAATGGGCACTTGTGCGCTTATTTCTATGCCGTGAATGCGTCCTCGTCCAGCATTGACATTTTGATAAGGTTTATCTTGTTTGCCTGTGCCAGAACGATATATCATATCCCATAGTTCTGTATCATAATAATATATTTTTCCCTCAAATCCCTTATGTTGATATTCCATACCAATATCAAAGCTCAATGCACTCTCTTGCTTTAAATCAGGGTTAATCTCCCAATATGTATTAGAATGTGTGAATTGATACATATCACGCATAGTTGGCATTCTAAAGCCAGAGCCAATTGAGCTTTTAAGCATTATGCCTTGTAAAAAATTTGGAGCGTAGTTAATGGAAGCTTTGGGGCTCAAAACAGAGGCGATTGCTCCTTGATTATTGCGATTTGTGGTAGGATTATTATTATCCAAGAGATAGCCATTAAAATTTTTCCAATAATCATAGCGCATTCCAAGAGTGGAAGAAAGATTAGGTAGCCACTCTGAATCTACGCTTAGATACGCAGAAGTTACAAAGGCTTTTCCTCCATAACTACGATAGACGTCAGTGCGGCTTTTGTAGTCTTTCCAATTTGTCATATTGGCATTAAGCTGTGTAAATGTGTAATAACGAAACTGCATTGCTGTGTTTAAAGAATGTATAGCATTTAAATTGACACGATAGAGCATATCAAGATAATTACTTGTAGAATCTATATCTTGTGTGCTTCCTGCTCCACCATATCTATCACCCTCACCTTGCTTTGCATCTTGCCAAAGACTAAATAGATTCATTGTTGAAAAAGAGATTTTAAAATAAGATTCTTCAAAATCGTGTTGATAGGTAAGATTTCCTAATAAGTGTGAATAAGTCCCCATACCACCAAGCCCAGAACCTACAAAATAATCTTTGCCATTGACAAGATTGATGCTTTCTCCTGTATTTTTATCGCTTATATAACTTTTGAAGTGTCCAAAAGTGTAGTTGTGATTAGAAAAGCTAATCATACTTGAGAGTATATCAGAATCGCTTATGTCATATTCTGCCTTTAAACGGATATCGTAAATAGTGTAGTTGCGCTTTCCACCATCGCCGATAATACGATTTCCTGCTTTGTCAATGACTATATTATTGATATTGCTTGTGTTGGTTTCAGAGCTTGGAAGTATGGTAGGGAAGCTAGAATACCCATTACTATGTGTATATCCTGCACTTAGCTTTAGTCTTAATCTTTTATCTATAAATACATCGCCTACACTTGCAAATGCGCGAATTAGATTCTTATCGGCAGTGTTATTTATAAACTCATTTCCATAGCTTATAAGAAATTGAGATTGAAATTGTGTAGGCATAGAAGTAATAAAATTGACTACGCCACCAATCGCACCTGCACCATAGAGGCTAGAGAATGCTCCACGAGCTACTTCTACGCGTTCTATATCATAAAGTGAAATTTGATTTAAGATTCTATTTTCACCTTCTAAATCGCTTAGAATCACGCCATCAAGCATAAGGAGTGTTCCATAATTGATGCCGCGAATCTTAATTTTTGGACGTGGATTAAATCCTACATCATTATCTACGCGCACACCAGCTATTTTTTTAATTGTATCGGTTATTTTAGCATTTGGCATATGTTGAATTTGTTTGTTATCTATCACACTTACATTACCCGGAATCTTTTCTACATCAGTAGCAAGTGCATTACCTGTGATAATTGATTTATTGAGAGTATAGGATTGCATAGAATATCCAAAGCTCACACAGAGTGTCAGATTACAAAGTGTTTTAAACATCATTATTACTCTTTAATATTTTATGTTATTATGACATAGGATAAATTAAATATTACTTAATTTATTTTTTTATGTAAATAATATGATATAATATATATTTTTGATATTCATTAAGAATATAAGGCATTTAGGAAGGAGAAAATGTGCGTGCAATCGTGATAGTTTTTATTTGTATGGGTGTATTGTGGGGAAAAAATACACTGATTATGGCAGTGTCTGAAAATATAGGAGCACTTAATCCACAAGGTTATCAAGGCAATGCAATGTTTGCGCAAAATGCTATTTATGAGGGCTTAGTGCGTGTGGATAAACAGGGGAAAATTGTTCCAAGTTTAGCGCTTTCGTGGAATACAAGTCAAGATGGTTTAAGTTATGAATTTGTGTTACGTAAGGGGGTAAAGTTTTCAAATGGTGAAGCATTTAATGCCGATGCGGTAGTGCTTAACTTTCAATCTATTCTTAAAAATAGAGCAAGGCATTCGTGGAGTGGTTTAGCTATGGCGATTAAAGATATGCAAAAAGTGAGCGAATATAAAGTGCGCCTTCTTCTCAAGCACCCTTATAGCCCAACGCTTAATGAGCTCTCTGTGGTGCGTCCTTTTAGATTCTTAGCTCCAAGTGCAATGCCAAAGGATTTAGATTTACTTCAACACAATCCAAAGCCTATTGGCACAGGAGCATATATGTTGGGTAAATCTAAACTCGGTGTGAGTGATACATTGCTCAAGAATCCGCATTATTGGAATCAAGATGCTTATAATGGGATTTATTATGATGAAATTATTTTAAAGGTAATTTTTGACCCTAATGCTAAACTTGCAGCACTTAAATCAAAACAAATAGATATGATTTATGGATATGATCAGATTCCACTAGAAATATTTAAAAATATGCAAAATGATAAACATTTTAATACTTATCTTAGCCCACCTATTTATAGCACGATTCTTGTAATAAATTCTGCTTCACCTATTCTTACCTTGAGCAATGAGAAATTTTCACAGAATCTGCGCAAAGCTATCGCGCTTGGCATTGATAAAACAAAAATTACTCAAGCAGTCTATGGGGGCTTACAAGAGAAAGCAGATACACTTTTTGCACCTAACATTTTTCATTCACTTAGCTCATATGATATTTTAAAAATACTCCCATATAAACCTAAAGAGGCTCAAAATGCTATTGTATTGTTATTGCAAGATTCCCAAGCTGCCTTACTGCGTGATAGGGGTGTAGAAATACTCTTTAGTGGGGATAATCCAGCCCATAAGATGATAGCAGAAATTTTACAAAGTGAATTTAAAGCCATTGGTATCAAGGCGCGTTTAAGTGCGAGTGAGCCTACAATTTATCGCAATCGTTTGCTTAAGGGAGCATTTGATATTGCATTTAGCGAGACTTGGGGTGCCCCTTATGAACCTTTGAGTATATTATATTCTATGCTGATTCCTAGCCATATTGATTTTGTTGCTCAAGCTGGTTTGAGCCAAAAACCTCATATTGATAAGCTTATTAGAGAGATCATTGCTCTTAATCCTCATTCTAAAGTATTTTATAGCGCATTGAGTGAGGTAATAGCTTTATTACAAGAGAGCGGTGTGTATATCCCGCTCACTTATCAAAGAAATAAAGTAATTGCTCATAAAAAGATTAAGGGCATTAAAATGGGTGTGGTAGGGTATGAAGTGCCATTTTGGGAAATGTATGAGTAAAAAGGTAAGGTATGAAACGTATTATTTTATATAGAATCTTATGGCTTGTGCCAATTATCCTGATAGCTTCTTTTGGAGTATTTTGTTTATTGAGATTAGGTGGGAGCGACCCTGTAATGGCATATATCATTCATTCTGGTCTTCCTGCTACTCCTGAACTTATTGAAGAGATTACTCATAACTTTGGACTTGATAAGCCACTCTTAGAGCAATATGTTACTTGGCTGTGTAATGCGTTAAAACTTGATTTTGGTATTTCTTATATGAATGGACGAAGTGTAAGCACGGATTTTTTATACTTTTTGCCTAATACTTTGATACTTGTTGCTTGTGGTTTTGGATTGACTTTTTTGTGTTCTGTGCCGCTTGGGGTTGTAAGTGTATATTACCACAATAAATTGCCTGATTTTTTTATTAGATTTTTTTGTTTTGTGGGTGTGAGTATGCCAAATTTTTGGCTTGCATTTTTGCTTATTTTATTTTTTAGCGTATATCTTGGCTGGTTGCCTGCAGTTGGTATGGAGGGTGCACAGAGCTTTATTTTACCAAGTATAAGCATTGCTTTGATGTCTATATGTATTAATGCGCGACTTATCCGAGCAAATATGCTTGAAATGCAAAAAGAGAGGCATATTATTTATGCAAAAATGCGTGGTGTTAATGGGTGGAGACTTCATATCAAGCATATTTTTTATAATGCTTTTCTTCCTATTCTTACAGCAATGGGTATGCACATTGGCGAGCTCATTGGCGGTGCGCTTGTGATAGAGAGTGTATTTGCATTGCCGGGCATAGGACTTTATAGTATCCAAGGGATTGCAAACCACGATTATCCTGTGATTCAATGTTTTATTGTTGTGTTGAGCTTTTGTTTTGTGCTATGCAATGGTATGGTAGATATTCTCTATGGATTGCTTGACCCACGCATACGCAAGCAAATGGAAGACATACAAAGTGTATCAAAAGAGAAGATGCAAAGTTTTGAATCTATCCAAAAAGAAGGCGGTGTATGAGCAATAATATAAAAATGAGTTGGTGGGGCAAAAGTGCATTTGTGGGTGTGGGGATTATCGTATTTTTAGCACTTTTTGCCCCATTTCTTACTTCATATGCCCCAGATATGCAGGATTTGGAACATCGGCTTTCACCTATAAGTATGCACCATTGGCTTGGCACAGATTATTTAGGAAGAGATATATTTTCTCGACTTTTATATGGAGCGAGACTTTCGCTTGGTTGTGCATTTATCATTTTAGGTTGGATTGTGCTTTTGGGTGTAAGTATAGGTGGGATATGTGGTTTTATCGGTGGGCGAGTTGATAATATATTTATGCGCGTATGCGATGTATTTTTGAGTATGCCAACTATTGCTCTTTCATTATTTTTAGTAGGTATTTTAGGAGCTGGATTGGAGAATGTGATGATTGCCATTGTGCTCACACATTGGGCTTGGTATGCAAGAATTGTGCGTAGCGTTGTATTTAGTCTCAAAAATAAAGAATATGTCTTACTCTCCTATACCTTTGGTGCAAGTGGATGGCAGAGATTTAAGCGACATATTCTGTCACCTATTCTTTGTCAATGTATAGTGCTTGCAAGTATGGATTTAGGGCATATTATGCTTCATATTGCTGGTTTATCATTTCTAGGACTTGGTGTGCAGCCACCTACACCTGAATGGGGCATTATGTTGAGCGAAGCTAAAGATTATATGTGGGATTATCCCTCACTTATTATTTATCCGGGCGTAGCACTTTTTATCAGTGTAGGCTTATGTAATTTATTAGGAGAAGCATTAAGAGATTATTTTGGTGTGCAGCATACACTTAATGACCAATCAAGCAAAGAATCTAAAAATATAAAAGATACTAAAATACATCTTGATTCTAACATTCAGTCTCTTGCTCAAGCACAGATTTTGCAAATCCACGATTTAAGTATTTCTATGGCTTCTAATAATCTTGTCTCTCATCTTAATTTGTCCATTAAACGCGGCGAATGCGTGGCATTACTGGGCAAAAGCGGAAGTGGGAAATCTATAAGCGCTCTTGCTTTACAGGGATTCCTTGCTTCTAACCTTAGCCAAACAAGTGGCAAGATTATGCTTGATGATAAAGTGATTAATCCCGCATTTTATCGCTCCCTCGCTTTTTCTTGTATTATGCAAAATCCACGCACTTGTTTTAATCCACTTTTAAATATTGCTCATCATTTTAAAGAAACGCTTAAATCTCTTCATAAACCTTACAATCAACCTTTTATTGTGCAATGCCTGCAAGAATCTGGATTAGATAAACAAGTGCTTGATATGTATCCATTTGAATTAAGCGGAGGTATGTTACAACGCGTAATGATAGCCCTAGCATTGCTCACTCAAGCTCCATTTCTCATCGCTGATGAGCCAAGTAGCGATTTGGATAAAGATATAGCATTTGAAATTCTCAAAACTCTACGTGAATTACAACAACAGCGCGGACTTGGTATTTTGCTTATCACACACGATTTAAGAGTGGTTGCATATATGGCTCAATATGTGTATGTAATGGATAAAGGCAAGATTATAGAAGAAGTTTCTCTTTGCAAGGATTTTTATTCTTATAGCCCTAAGAGCACGACTATAAAGCATTTAAAACATATATGTGAGAGCAATTTGCCAAAGGAAAATGTGCTATGCTAAAGCTTTGTAATGTATCTTATCAATATAAATCATATAGATTCTTTCACACAATGCAAAAATCAGTGCTCAAGCATATCTCTTTGCATATTTGTATGGGAGAAAGTCTTGCGATAATGGGGGCAAGTGGTTGTGGTAAAAGCACATTGGCACAAATTGCTTGTGGATTGCTAAATCCAACGCGTGATGAATTAGGGCAAGTAGGCAAAGTATATTTTGATAATCAACCACTTAGGCTCCATTCACTTCGTGCAAGACGTTTATTTTATGCACAGGTGCAGATTCTCTTTCAAGATGCCATAGGTTCATTAAATCCACGCTTGAATTGTTTTGAGAATCTCATTGAGCCACTCATATATTTGCGTGGTGGAACATATAAGGATAGTTTGAAAGATATTGAATCTTTGCTTGAAACATTAGGGCTGCAAAGGGAGATTTTAGAAAAAAATGTGGCAATGATTTCAGGAGGTGAAGCACAAAGAATCTGCCTTATGCGTGCTTTGCTTGTTAATCCAAAACTTCTTATCCTTGATGAGAGCACTTCAGGGCTTGATTATGAGCTGTGTTTGGAGGTTATTACATTTCTTAAAGCTTGGCAAAAACAACACAAAAGCGCAATTTTGCTTATCACACACGATAAATATATAGCTCAAAAATTATGTGGGAATCTCAAGGTGATAGAAGATGGAAAATTATGTGATATAACCTAAGATTATAGGGCTAAGTCTTTTTTGAATTGGAGCAATCTTTCGCTTTGATTATCTAATGCTTTAATGATAATACCTCCATTATTTGTGCTTATGCCAACATTTAAGGAGCTGTTTTTGATTTTTTGCTCTAAGGCTTGAACCTCTATTAAGTCATCAAATATTACCATACTCAAAGCGTGAGTATATTTATCAAAGAGGCAAATATTTTGCATAGGTATTTGTGCGGGTTTAAGATTCATATTTTCAAAAAATACTAAATGATTTTCTTTATATATGCGAAGTCTTGAGGTTAATTCTGAAAAATCAAATATTTCTCCCATAGCTACTCTACCTGCGCATATTATCTCGCTGTAATGAAGTCTAGCATTTTTGCTAAGATAAATATCAGTAGTATTTTTGAATGAAGAATCTTTAAAGGGTAATATAGGCAGGGGTGCATAATCTAAAAAGGCATTTTCTTCTATTGTAATTTGAGTATGCTTGCTTGCGTAGCCATCTTGTGTATCGTGTATTTTTTCATAACTTTGCGAGATGAGACGAATTTTACTTTCTTTGCCAATGTGTATTTGAATATCTTGGCAATCATCTTTAAGTAGCCCAGCTGAAACTGATATAAGCATAATTTCGGCTATATCCTCATCTTCTAGTGGGCTTATTATCTTTAAGGGAGGTGTAAAAAACATCTCCTCAATGATATTTTTGCCATTTAAACCTCTTTTTGTTTTGAGTTTTAAGATACTCTTTTGTGCAAAGCTACTCATATATCTTCCAAAAGTGCATATTTTTTTATCCATTCCACCACGGCATCAATTCCCTCTTTAGCACGAATATTTGTAAATAAAAATGGCTTATCTTCACGCATTTTTTTGGCATCTCTTTCCATTATGCTTAAATTTGCACCCACATAAGGAGCTAAATCAATTTTATTGATAATGAGTAAATCTGAACGCATAATGCCCGGTCCGCCTTTTCGTGGGATTTTATCCCCTTGTGCCACATCAATAACAAAAATTGTAAAATCCGCTAATTCTGGGCTAAATGTGGCAGAGAGATTATCGCCACCGCTTTCTATAAAGAGAATCTCAATGTCTGGAAATCTCTCTTGCATTTCTTCCACTGCTTCAAGATTCATAGAAGCATCTTCTCTGATTGCTGTATGAGGGCAACCACCCGTTTCCACTCCTATGATTCGCTCACTTGGTAGCACGGAATTTTTACTCATAAACTCCGCATCTTCTTGTGTATAAATATCATTAGTGATGACAGCAAGAGAGTATTGCTCATTCATCTTGCGTGTAAGAGATTCTATAAGGGCAGTTTTGCCACTTCCTACTGGTCCGCATATACCTATTTTTACCATTTTTTCTCCTTTATGACATATATAATCTTGTGGGTAAATATTGATGTTGCATTGCTTTAATCTCGCTAGCAATAGCGTTATTGCATAAATCTTGCTTTGTAAGATTTTTAAGCTCTTGATATAAAATATGAAGCTCCTCGTGTAAAGAAGCTAAAATCTCTTGCCCATCGCTTTGAGCGAGCGGGATAAGTTTCACACAATTAGTGAGAGTATGAGAGGCTTGAGCATATAAATACTGCTTTATACATTCTTCATCATTAAGCTGATACGAGGTGCAAAATACACCATAAGCAACAGCATAAATGTGATGCACACTTGCTTGTGTATATGATTGAAACAAAGCACTTTCTTTTAATTTCATAGCATCAATAGTTTTTATAAATCGCGCTCCAAGCTTTTGTATTGCACTTCGGATTTGTCTTGCCACACTTGCTGCTGCAATAATAGATTCTATTTCAAGGATTTCCTCTAAGCAATGAGATTCTATAATAAGTTTTATTGCTAATAAATCCGTGTATAAAACTTGAGTATGTAAATAAGCTTTAAGATAATCTCTAGCCTCATATTTGTTTTTTATCTTGCCTAATTGCACATAGCTTTCTAGCCCAAAAGAATGTGTATAATTGCCTATGGGAAAAAGCGCATCATTGATTTGTAAAAGTAAAAAATTCAATTTAATCCTTTTTGGGTAATTTTGATAGAAAAATGTGGGCTTTGAGTAAGTTTTGGCTCACTTGCAATAGGGTAGGTAATATTAATTCTATCTTTTGAATCTAGCACACACCATTTTTTTTCAAATGCGATAGATTGCTTTTCAAGGATTCTTTGCAGTGGTTGTTCAAATGGCGCTTGAAGTTCCATTGTGTCTTTATTGTAAAAGAGTGGTATATGTAAATTTCCAATCTCATAACATAATCTTGCCATAGTATGCCAATGTGTCGGCTTCATACAAAGCACCCAAGTGGGTAAAATAGAGATAATAATTATTTTGTGTTCATCTAGAAAAAGAATATCTCCATTATTTAAACCATATTTTGGTGCTTGGGCAAGCTTCATTGCTATAACTTGTCCATTTTGTGAGTTCAAACGCGCAATTTTTTTCTTTGTGTCATACCAAGCTATTTGCACTTCATCAATGTCTAAATGCGTCGCATCTATGTCTTTGATATTACCAATAATGTGTTCTACTCGCATTAATGCCAATATCCCATAAGGATAAGCCACGCTGGAATCCACGCGGTGAGGATTCCCTCGGCAATGGCTAAATAAGGCACAAATTTGAGTTCAATTTTTAAAATACTTTCAATCCAGCCTGTAAGCCATAAAATGCCCCAAGCAATCCATATAAGAGCAAATGCCATACCTTCTTGTGTGTTTTCAAGATAGCTCAAATAGGCTGCAGGAATAGCATTGATGGCAACAAATAAACTATACCACCCATAGGCTCTTATATCAAGATTAAATAAATTATTGCACGCTATAAAAAGATAGGTAAAGCCAAAAAGTAATCCTGTTGCAGCTGCATAAAAGTCATTATACTCGCTGTTAATGCTTCCGTGCACAATGACAATAAGATTTACAAGCACAGAGAGCAATCCTACAAAGATATTCATTATTGAAGCACTTTTTCCATCAATATGAGTGAGGCGGCAAATGCCATTATTAATTAAAACAATAGCTACATACATTAATACAATTCCTAGCATATTTTCTCCTTAAAATAAACAATAAAGTTGCCCTAAAGATACCTTTTCAACAGGCTTAGAAGTAATTTTTGTATTATTTACTCTTACTTCATAAGTTTCTGGATTTACTTCAATGGGTGTGATGACATCATTAAATTTCATATCCTTTTTTGTAATATTGCGACAATTTTTTACAGGCAAAAGTATTCTTTCAAGCCCAAGTTCCTCTTTGATATGACAATCATAGGCAATTTTTGAGACAAAAGTAATCGCACAATTATACTTTGCTTTGCCATAGCTGCCAAACATTGGGGCATATACGACAGGTTCAGGAGTAGGAATAGAAGCATTAGAATCCCCTATTTTTGCTGCTACAATCATTCCATTTTTGAGTATCATCTCTGGCTTTATGCCAAACATACTTGGTTTCCAAAGAACTAAATCAGCAAATTTACCCACTTCAACAGAACCTACATATTCTGAAATCCCGTGAGCAATAGCTGGATTGATAGTGTATTTTGAAATATATCTTTTGATTCTAAAGTTATCATTTTCGCCGCATTCTTCTTTTAAGGCTCCAAATTCATTTTTGCACTTATCGGCAGTTTGCCAAGTCCTTGTGATGACTTCACCCACTCTCCCCATAGCTTGAGAATCTGAGCTTGTGATTGAGAAAATCCCCATATCGTGAAGCGTATCTTCTGCGGCGATGGTTTCTGGGCGGATTCTGCTATCAGCAAAAGCCACATCTTCTTTAATTTTTTTATCTAAGTGATGACATACCATAAGCATATCCAAATGCTCATCAGCTGTATTTTTTGTAAATGGAATAGTGGGATTTGTAGAAGCAGGGAGAATATTTGGTTCTCCTGCAGCTTTAATAATATCTGGAGCGTGTCCTCCACCAGCACCTTCTGTATGGAATGTATGGATAGTTCTGCCATCAATTGCTTTCATTGTGTCTTCAACACAGCCTGCTTCATTGAGTGTATCTGTGTGAATAGCTACTTGCACATCATATTTTTGGGCAACATTGAGAGCGTGGTTAATCGCAGCAGGAGTAGAACCCCAATCTTCGTGAACCTTTAATCCCAATGCTCCAGCTTTAATTTGCTCTTCTAATCCTTCTTCATTAGAGCTATTGCCTTTGCCAAAAAATCCTAGATTCATAGCATAGCTTTCAGCAGCACGCAACATTTGGTGCATATTCCATTTTCCGGGTGTGCAGGTAGTAGCGTTTGTGCCTGCCGCAGGTCCTGTGCCTCCACCAATCATCGTTGTTACACCGCTATAAAGTGCAGTTGGGATTTGTGTAGGAGAGATAAAGTGAATATGTGTATCAATTCCACCCGCTGTAATAATTTGTCCTTCTCCTGCTATAACTTCTGTTGCAGCACCTACAACCATTGCCTCATTTACACCATCTTGCGTGTCTGGATTTCCCGCTTTACCAATGCCTACGATTTTTCCACCCTTAATGCCAATATCAGCTTTGTAAATCCCTGTATAATCAATAATCATTGCATTTGTGATGACTGCATCAAGCTCATTTGTATAAGTGCTTGCACTTTGAGCCATACCATCGCGGATAGTTTTTCCTCCGCCAAATTTAATCTCTTCACCATAAAGGGTATAATCTTTTTCAATTTCTGCAAATAAGTTTGTATCGCCTAAGCGCACTTTATCACCTGTGGTTGGTCCATACATAGAGGCATATTGTTTTCTTGAAATCTTAATCATTTTCTCTCCTTGAATATAAATTTAGTGTATAAAATGTTTTTGTGCTGCATTTGCAAGGCATTGCTCTTTATTTTCTTTATTTATATGCGCATTCGTTAAGTCATTAAATCCAATAATTTTTTGTTTGCCTCCAAAATCAATAAGATTCACATTTTTTTCTTCACCCGGCTCAAAACGCACTGATGTGCCAGAGGCAATATCTAAACGTTTACCAAATGCTTGGGCTCTATCAAATTCCAAAAGTGCATTGACTTCAAAAAAATGAAAATGTGAACCTACTTGTATAGGTCTATCGCCCTTATGAGTAACTTTAATACTTATAGATTCTTTATTGGCATTGAGCGTAATGTCCTCATCTTTGAGAATATACTCTCCGGGAGTAAGTTTGCCATTATCTTCAATAGGATTATGAATCGTAACAAGCTTTGTTCCATCGGGGAAACTCACTTCTACCTGCACTTCATCAACCATACTTGCTACACCCTCCATTACTTCATCGGCTTTGAGAATCTCTCTGCCTTGTTGCATAAGCTCTGCTACACTTTTGTTACCCTCGCGCGCAAGCTCCATAATCTCCATACTAATAAGGGCTATAGATTCAACATAATTAAGTTTAATACCTCGTTCTTTGCGACTTTTGGCTAGTGCCCCAGCATAATGTAACATTAATTTGTCTAATTCTTTAGGCGTTAATCTCATACTCTCTCCTTAAATATTTTATAATTTTAAAGTCTCTTAAGAGGCGCGAGGATTGTAAAAGCTTATGATAAATACTTATTAAATAGTGTGTTTATAACAATAATTAAATGCAAAAGTTTAAGTTCCATTAAACTTAAATTACCAAAAGAAATAAGTAAAATCATTTGTTTATTGGCTATAATTTTAAGAATATTTTTGAGGCTGTATATATGTGAGGAGAGAGTAATGTTAAAGAAAATAGTAAATGCTGCTATGGTGCTATCAGTATGTTTGTCAATAGGGTATGCAAAGCCTTTAAAGGAATGCAAGAGTGAGAGGGATAAGATGCGTGGCTGTGTTGAGAAAAAATATTATGACAATGGACAACTTCAATCTGAAGCTCCATATAACAATGGTGAAATCAATGGTATTTGGAAAGGGTATTATGACTCAGGGGAGCTTTTTTCAAAAGTTCCATTTGAAAATGGTAAAGAAAATGGTGTTGCGAAATACTATTATGCATCCGGGAAGCTTAAAGAAGAAGTTCCATACGAGAATGGTAAAAGAAATGGTGTTATGAAAAGGTATAATGGATCGGGGGAGTTTAGTAATGAAGTTCCATACAAAAATGATAAAATAAATGGTATTTGGAAATGGTATTATGAATCTGGGCAGCTTGAAACTGAAATTCCATACGAAAATGATAAGAAAAATGGTGTTAGGAAAGAGTATTATGAATCTGGGAAGCTTAGGGCTGAAATTCCATACGAAAATGATAAGAAAAAAGATGTTAGTAAAGATTATTATGAATCTGGGCAGCTTAAAGAAGAACGTATATACAAAAATGGTAAGCTCTTTATCTATAAAAAGTATAACGAACAAGGGGAGCTTATAATCTCAACGGAAGAAATAAACAACATTTTGTGGAATTGAGAGATTGTAAAAGGAGTGCGCAATGACATTTTATTATCAATGTGAGTGTGGAGAGAGGATAAATAAGCTCACCGGAAAATTTGCAAATTCTAGAGAAGAGATTTTAGATATAGGTATGTATGGTATAGGTGAGCCTCTCACGCAATGCCCAAAATATAAAATGAAAAAGCTTCCTATAAAAAACATAAATATTGCCATATTTGTATGGTTTGTTGTGGCAGCTGTTTTCAAATTCACCTTAGGGATTGGAATTAATGTTATTCACTTTATGATTGGAATGATATTTGTTGTAATTATTGTAGGATTTGTCTTTCATTTATTTTTTAACCGCCTTGAAAAAATAACAGATGAGCATAACACCAAAGGAAGTGCAAATGAAACTTAAAGATATAATTGAATCTCAATTTCTACGCCGACTTCTTAGATAAAAGAGGGAAAGTGGCATAATGCAAACCAAATTCAATGGCAACTACATTAAAAGGATAAGCTATTATGTAGGAATAATAGCCTTTGTTGCTTATTTAATTATCGCACTTGTAATGTGGATAATGGATATAAATAAAGAAGTGGATAATATTGTAAATAATGCCAAAGCTGAACTTGCCCCATTGATACAATGGTATGAAAAAGATTCGGCTAGGGAGTTAGAATCTATCCAAAATCTCACTCAAGAGAGTCTAAATGCGCTCAATATAAATTCTATCATTCATCAAAACTTGCAAGACATTCAAAAGGCAATTACAAATATTGAGATTCTGTCAAATTTTATTCTTCCTTATGATGATGAAAATGGAGCGTTAAATACCATTATAAAAGGTATGAGGGCTGTAGTATCCAAAACTTATATCGTTTCAGATTTGTTTGGCAAAGAACGAGATTTCAATCCTAATCAAACTTATTTCATCTTACACGACAAAGAACGCACCCAAGATTACCAAAACTTTTTGGATTTTTTAGAATCTCGTATTAACAATGACTTTTCAAACTCTAAAAAATTAGAAAAAGCTTCGCTGGATAAGATTGGCATTTATTACTTTGCAATAACAGCACTTCTTGAGATTCCAAATTATCTTATTTTAAGCGATATTGAAAAAAATACTTGCGATGTAAGCCAACAAGAAATACAACGAGTAATTCAAAGATATGAATTAATCAAAATGAATTTTGATACAATCTCTAAGCTATTAGATAAACAAATGCTTCAATCTGAAAAGCAAGAAAAAGCAAAAGCCTATAAAAACGAAGTTGAAACAATACAAGGGAATTTGCAAAAAGATGAAAAAGTTATCGCCACTATCCAATCCAACCTCAAGGAATGTCAATGAGTGAGAACATACAAGTAACACTAAAATCTGAAAATGAAATTGATAAACGAGAAGCAAAATGTAAAAGGGGTATCAATGCAAAGATTTCTACAATGGTATAACAAAAGCACAAGAAATAAAATTATTCTCTTTAGTGTTATCTTTATCCTTGCTTTAGGTTATTCGTTCTTGCATAGACCTTTGGGGTTGATAATGTGGTATCAATGGAGTTATCCAAAAGAATTTGAGCAAATGGAAGCAAACCTCCGTCAAGTTAGTTCTGATGAAGATAAATTCCTTGAACTCTATCACAACTTTTACGAAAAACAAAATATTGATAAAAGAAGCAAGGAAATTGAAAAAGAGCTATTGGACTATATTGATAAGTTAGAAATAGATTTACTTGCTACTACTTTTTTTGGATTAGAAGACTTGTATTTATTGGCTTTTGTTTCCAAAGTAATGATTTATTCAAATGATTTGGAGTGGAAACTAGCTTATGCTATTTTTAAATCTTATAGATTAAGCAAAGAGCAATTCCAATCTTATTATGATTTTTTTAAAAGTTACAACAAATTTTTATTTTTTGTAAATGGACTAGACAATGACCTTCATAGATCCAAGCTTATATCAGCAAAATGGTATGCTAATCTTTTTGTATTAAAATTTATTGGAATTGCATTGGCTTTAACAGATTTGGCAGAGGAACAATGTTCTATGAAAGATGATATTTTGGATATAATGCAAAAAAGTTATAATGAGATGCAACAAATTAACAATGTAGTAACTGAAGCAAATAAAAATAAAAAAGTTGATTTCTTTGAAAAAGTTTTAGGTTTTGCACAACATTCATATAATGACGCTAAGGAAAGTTTCAATGAATGCAAATGAAATCCACAACCAAGAAGCCTATGAGGGTATCAAACAAGTAATGCTTCAAGAGGGAGTAATCCCTAAGGAAATTATTAAGAGAAATGAGGTTATTAGGGAAAAAAAGAAATGCAAGAAAAATTCAAATGGGGTAAGTTTGTCATAGATTGTTTTTTGTGTTTTGGTTTAATGGTGGTGTCTAGTATTGTATTTTTTTATCCAATAGGTTGGATTTTGAATATTGTAGATAAATCAGCTTCTTTTACAGTAACAGCGATAATTATTATTTTATTTGTATTATTTTGCTATTGTATTATGTATTTTTTATTGGGATATAAACCTAATAGGTTGAGTTGTATATTTTCTTTTATATTATTAATTTTATTTTCAATTTGTATTGATATAGTATTAAAATTCTATTTTATTAAATAAAGGAATTTCAATGCCATACTTTATAACAATCTATATCCACCCAATGCAAGCAAATATCCCCCACGCTTTTTTCAAAAAGCTTTTTAGCCTTGCTCTTGACATTAGGAGAGCAATCAAGTTCTATTTGTATAGCTTGATGGGGATACTATCCCCACCTTTCTTGTATTTATCGCCGCTAAATAATGACTTTGACCTCAAGCAATCATAACAACTTTTTGTGTAAAGTCATACACACTTCTTTTATAGAATCTGTATTTCTTGGCAACGCACCCCTTTAAGAGAGTGCAAACAAATCGCTAAACTCGTTAAACGGGGTAGATTCTAAAGTTTTTTGGTCGCTGCAAAGCTTTTCAATCAATGCACATTTTTTAGAGCTAAGCTTGAGGGCAATATTGCGTTTAAATTTATTTACAAGCACAGGAATACCCTCATCTCTACGGCGTTTATGCCCGATAGGATACTCTACTTCTACTTTTTGACTTTTGCTACCATCTTTGTAGAAAATCTGCACTGCATTAGCGATGCTACGCTTATCAGATTCTAAATATTCGCGTGTATAGCGGTCATCAACTTCTACACTCATCTTATCTCGTAATGAGTCAATACGTGGGTCAGAGGCTACACTATCTTCATAATCCTCTGCGGTCAATCGCCCAAACACAAGCGGAACAGCCACCATATATTGAATACAATGGTCTCTATCAGCTGGATTAGCCAAAGGTCCTACTTTATTGATGATTCTATGTCCGGATTCTTGTGTAGTAATCACTATGCGTTCAATTTCATCAAGGCGATTTTTCACTTCGTTATGAAGCTTAATTGCGCATTCTACTGCAGTTTGTGCGTGAAATTCCGCAGGGAAGCTAATTTTGAAAAGCACATTTTCCATTACATAGCTACCAAATTCTTGTGGAATAGTGAGCTTTTGCCCTTTCATTTTCACATCTTCAAATCCCCAAAATGATGCACTCAATGCACTTGGATAACCCATTTCGCCACTGAGTGCTTTTAAGGCGAGATTCACGCCTCTTGAGCTTGCATCACCTGCCGCCCAACTTTTACGACTGCCTGTATTTGGAGCGTGGCGATAAGTTCTTAAAGCTCCACCATCAATAAAAGCGTGGCTTATGGCATTACGCACCTCTTCAAAATTTCCTCCAAGCATAGCACAAGCTACCGCAGTAGATGCGATTCTCACAAGTAGCACGTGGTCTAGTCCTACTTTATTAAAACAATTTTCTAAGGCTAAGATTCCTTGAATCTCGTGTGCCTTAATCATTGCACTTAGGACATCTTTTACCCTTAATGGTTCTTTGCCTTGTGCGATATTTTTACGACTAAGATAATCAGCCACTGCCCAAATTGCTCCCAAATTATCGCTTGGATGTCCCCATTCTGCGGCAAGCCAAGTATCGTTAAAATCAAGCCACCGCACCATTGCCCCAACATTAAATGCTGCTCTTTCTGGCTCTAACTGATAGCTTGTGCCCGGAATCTTTGCTCCTAGCGGACGAAATTCTGCACCCTCTACCACAGGTCCTAAAAGCTTCGTGCAAGCAGGAAAATTCAGTGCCAAAAGCCCACAACCTATGGTATCCATAAGGCAATATCTTGCAGTCTCGTATGCAAGAGGTGAGTTAATCTCAAACTCTAACGCATAGCGAGCAATTTTACTTAATAGCTCATCAAACTCCGGTCGTTGTGTCTCTAAAATACCCATATCTACACTCATTGTGTTCTCCTTTAATTTAGATTAAAAATGTGCCTAGCGATTATACAATGGCACAAATGCCTTTTTATCTGGTCCAATATATTCTGAACTTGGACGAATAAGTTTATTATTTGCCCTTTGCTCAAAAATATGTGCCAACCACCCAGCTGTGCGAGAAAAAATAAAAATCGGTGTGAAATATGGTGTTGGAATCCCCATAAAATGATAAGCAGACGCGCTATAAAAATCAAGATTAGGAAAAAGCTTTTTTTGTTCCCACATTACCTTTTCTATTGCTTCACTAATAGGATAAAGTCCCTTTGTATCACCCACATCTTCGCTTAATTTCTTGCTCCATTCTTTTATTACTACATTGCGCGGGTCAGCTTTGACATACACGCGATGCCCAAAGCCCATAATTTTATCTTTTCTTGCAAGTTTATCTAAAATGCCTTTTTCTGCCTCCTGTGGAGTTTTATATTCGGCGATAAGCTCCATTGCCGCTTCATTTGCCCCTCCGTGTAAAGGACCTCTAAGCGCACCAATTGCCCCCGTGACTCCTGAATACACATCTGACATAGTTGCTGTAATCACGCGCGCGGTAAAAGTGCTTGCATTAAATTCGTGTTCTGCATAGAGAATCAAACTTGCGTGCATTGCTTTTACCCATAGCTCTTTTGGTGATTTTTGATGAAGAAGTTCCAAAAAATGTCCAGCAATAGAATCTTGGTTAGATTGAGTGCTGATTTCTTTGCCATTATGATGGTAATGATGCCAAAAAGTGAGGGCTGAAGGAAAAATCCCTAAAAGTCTTATGGCAATTTGATTCTGCATAGGAAAAGACATTTTTACAATGTCATAAGTTTCAGGCTCAAGACAGCCTAACATAGAACAAGTTGTGCGCATAATATCCATTGGGTGAGCGTTTTTTGGCAAGAGTTTTAATGTATCCTTAAGTGCTTTGGGCAAATCTCTTGCGGCTATAAGCTCTTTTTTAAATGCCGCTAGTTCATTTGCATTTGGTAGTTTTTCTTTTAAAAGCAAATAAGCTACTTCTTCAAATTCACATTCACGTGCCAAATCATAAATATCATATCCTCTATAATTAAGTCCGTGCCCTGTGCCAACAGTGCAGATAGCTGATTGTCCTGCAGTAATGCCTGCAAGTCCGCCTACTTTTGTATTTTTGATTGTTTCTCCCATAAGTTTCTCCTTATTTTTTATGTTTAAAAAGCTCATCAAGCTTCTTCTCAAAAGTATGATAACCGAGCATTTCATAAAGTTCATCACGAGTTTGCATAGAATCTATACTTTGCTTTTGTGAGCCATTTTTAATAATATCTTGGAAAACTGTAAGTGCTGCTTTATTCATCGCTCGTGCTGCTGAAAGTGGGTAAAGCACCATTTTTACACCAACATTTTGAAGTTCAGAGGTCGTAAAATAAGGGGTTTTTCCAAATTCTGTAATATTTGCTAAAACAGGCACTTTGATGTTTTGTGTGAATTGTTTATATTCTTCAAGTGTATGTATGGCTTCGGCAAAAATCATATCTGCTCCAGCCTCTACATAAGCTAATGCTCTCTCAATCGCACGATTCTGTCCTTCACTTGCGTGTGCATCTGTGCGTGCCATCAATACAAAGTTTTCATCAATTTTTGCATCTACTCCGGCTTTGATTCTATCGCACATTTCCTCTAGGCTTACAAGTTCTTTATTAGGGCGGTGTCCGCAACGTTTTTGCGCCACTTGGTCTTCAATATGACAACCTGCTGCACCGCTACGTGTTAAATCTTTGATAGTGCGTGCAATGTTAAATGCCCCACCCCAGCCTGTATCTGCATCAACAAGTAAAGGTAAATCGCTTGCTGCAGTGATTCTACGCACATCAATACACACATCTTCTAATGAGCTAATGCCCAAATCCGGCACTCCCAAACTCATAGCAGCCAATGCACCACCACTAAGATAGAGGGCTTTTGCTCCACTTTTTTGTGCTTGTATAGCACTATATGCGTTAATTACACCGATAATTTGCAAAGGATTATTTTGCGCTACGGCTTCTCTTAATTTTATTCCTTGTGATTTCATTTTTTACTCCTTTGTTTTGATTGGATAACCAAGCGTGGCAAGTGTTTTTTCTATCTCTGGCATAACGCTTGAATCTTCAATAGTTGAGGGCATCTTCCATTCATTGCCATCAGCAATATCACGCATTGTGCCACGCAAGATTTTACCACTTCGTGTTTTAGGAAGTCTTGCTACAACAGCCACAATATGCAATGACGCTACTGCACCAATTTCCTCTCGCACGAGTTGAACAACACCCTCGCATAAACTTTGTGTATCACGTTCAAGTCCGTCTTTAAGCACAACAAAGGCTAATGGAATCTCCCCTTTGAGTTCATTATTAACACCTATAACTGCACATTCAGCAATATCTGGATGTTTTGAAATGGCTTCTTCCATACCACCCGTGGAGAGACGATGCCCTGCAACATTGATTACTCCGTCCATTCGTCCCATTACAAACACATAGCCGTCTTTGTCAATATACCCACTATCACCTGTAAGATAATAGCCCGGATAGTGATTGAGGTAAGAACGTTTATATCGTGCATCATCACCCCAAATACCGCAAAGACACGCAGGAGGTAATGGGAGCTTGATAACAAGATTCCCTAATTTTCCCCTCTTACATTCCTTACCCTCTTCATCAAGCACCTTAAGATTGAATCCGGGCATAGGCTTAGTAGGAGAACCTGCTTTGATAGGAAGTGGTTCTAAACCTAAAGGATTAGCTGCTATTGCCCAGCCGGTTTCTGTCTGCCACCAATGGTCAATCACGGGTTTTTTGGTAATTTTTTCAATCCATTTGAGCGTATCTGTATCGCAACGTTCTCCAGCAACAAACACTGCTTTAAGCGAAGAGAGATCATATTTTTTAAGCCATTCGCCTTTGGGATCTTCTTTTTTAATAGCCCTAAATGCAGTAGGTGCAGAGAATAGAATATTAACCTTATATTCTTGGACAACACGCCAAAATGCACCAGGATTAGGGGTTTTGACAGGTTTTCCTTCATAAAGGATTGTTGTGCAACCATTCATTAGCGGTGCATATACAATATAGCTATGTCCAACTACCCAGCCTACATCACTTGCAGCCCAAAATACATCGCCTGGTTTGGCATTATAAATATTATCCATTGACCATTTCATAGCCACAGAATGTCCTCCATTGCCACGAATAACACCTTTTGGCTTACCTGTTGTGCCTGAAGTATAAAGCACATATAAAGGGTCAGTTGCATCAAGCGGAACACATTCTACGCCTTCAGTTTTCTCTTCTTCACTCTCCCAATCTACATCACGCCAAGGGAGCATATTTGCTCTCTCTTGTGGGCGTTGCCAAATAAGACAAGTGGTGGGTTTATGATTTGAAGATTTAATAGCCTCATCAAGAATAGGTTTATATTTGACTACTCGGCTAATTTCTATGCCACACGAAGCGCTTATAATCACTCGTGGTTTAGCATCTTCAATACGCGAAGCAAGCTCGTGTGAAGCAAATCCGCCAAATACAACACTATGAATAGCACCAATCCTTGCACACGCAAGCATAGCAATAACAGCCTCTGGAATCATAGGCATATAAATAAGCACTCTATCGCCCTTAACTACACCTTTATTCACAAGTATTCCAGCAGTTTTGGCTACGCGTTTGCGCAATTCTTTATAAGTATAAGATTTTTTTGTATCAGTTACAGGCGAATCATAATAGAGTGCTACTTGCTCCCCTCTGCCATTTTCTATATGCAAGTCAAGAGCATTGTAGCAAGTATTCATACAACCTCCAACAAACCAACGATAATGGTCATTGACAACATCAAGCACCTTATCCCATTCGTGATACCAATGCACTTTTTTAGCAGCTTCTGCCCAAAAAATTTCTGGATTCTCAATGGATTGTTGATAAATTTCTTGATATGTGGGCATTTTTTCTCCTTTACAAGTAGATAATTGCTTAAAGTTCTATTCTAGCTTGATTGATGAGATTTGCTTTGAACAATTTTTGTTTTTTAAACACAAGATTTGAGCATAAATGCTATAATTGAACAAAAATTGTGCAGTTTATGCCTAAAACAAAGAATATCAGAACATAAAGGATTAAAATATGGCATTTGGGGCATTAGAAAAATTGATTATCATCTATCAACAATCAGGATTAAGCGTGTCAAAATTTGCCCAAATCATTGGAAAAGATAGACGCACACTTACTTCGTGGATTGATAAAAGTGTGCAAAAGCAACCCTCTGTTGAGGTGCTTAAATCAGTGAGCACCTTTTTTCGCTACCCCGAAAGTATTTGGGAGCAGTGCGATGAACAGGAGTTTTACGCTTTGCTTAAAAATGTGCCAAAGAGTGAGGTAAAAATCATTGATAAAGGCTATGAGGGCGGTTTAGAGTATATTTTAGATAAGGAATCTAAGCGCCGATTTGTTATTCACCCTCGTTTTCCCTCACCCGCATATCGTGATAAAATTGTTACCTTTCCCTACAAATTTGGACAAACCCCACACGCAATTAATTTGCGTAAAATGCGCTATGAATTAATGCTTGAGCACGGATTTGAAAGTATAGAATGGTATAGTATAGAATCTTTGTTACGCTTTGCATTTTCACCTATTGGCAATATCTATACTATTGGACAGAGGCTTGAGGTATTAGATTTAATGCTTGAAAGTCTTGAGGATAATTACAATAAAAGCCTTTATCTTTTTGATTCATACAGCACAAAGATGTTTGGCGTAGATACAACCTATATTTCTATTAACCCGCACGATAATTTAATATTTTTCAAAATGCCCATAGATTCTCTGATTGTAGAAATTAGCAATAAAACGCTTGTGCATAGAATCCATAAACATTTCACTTCTCCCTCCAATGCTCCAAAGCATATCCCCAAAGATGATGCTCCGCAGATTCTAAAAATGTGCGCTGAATGTATTGCTCAAAAAAAAGATATAATGGCATTTTGTGCGCTTATAAATGAAAAAACTTCTTATGCTCCACTTTTTATGAGCAGTATCTCAACGGAATTTCATCATCTGTTTGGCAAATAGTTTGATTTTTCAAAAAGTGAGCCACTAAAACCTGAATCTGTATTGGGACAATGCTCTAGTAAATCATAGCGTTCAAAGAAGTTTTGTAGTTGAATCTTGCCAAATTCGCCTTTGAGTTTAAGGGTATCAAAAAATGAGCTGTCTTCTGTTTCATAGCCATAATAAGTGGAATCTAAAATGTCGTGGAGGGTGATAGTCGGATTGCTTTTCCTATCTGTATTTTCAATATCTTGAATGTTAAACTTCTTTCCTATCAAGTCAAAGTATCCATAAGAAGCCCAAGCTAGTTCGGCATTATCTTTCATTTTACTAATTAATATTTTATTTTGCATTATTTGCCTCCTTTGGATTCATATTGTATTCTGATATATCACTACAACCTAATCTTCCCTCACTCCAATAAAATCCACTTCCTTCATTGCCATCTGGATAGTAGCGTTTGGTGCGCCACACGACAGAGAAATACATTGCATTTGTATTATACCTATTGACTTCTGATGCATTACTAAATAAGTCAATTTCCATTTCTATTCGTGAGTTTTTGTGTTTCCAACCTGTTGCTGTTTGATATTCAAAGATGTCTTTTTTATACCAACCATCGGTTTCTTTTTTTTTCCAAGCTCTCTCATTCAACTCCTCCCAATCCAAACTCTCTAAATCTGTATCAAAGTAACTTAGAATCTTGTTGTATTTATTTTCATCATTGGGCAGCTCATTTAATTTACACATATTTCTAAACTGCCAATAACTCGGCTCTAAATAAAAAGAATAAGGAGTGTAGTAAAAGATAGAGAGAAAAAAAAGTATTACTATAATACTTCCTATGTTGTATTTAAAATAAAAAAATAAAACTAAAGGAATAACAATAAAAAAAATTATGGCTAACATTAGGCAACACTCTTAGATTCTAAAGAGGTATTATAAGTATAAACTTCATTAATGATACTTGGATAGCTTAAAGCAAAGAGTTGAGCGAGATAGCCACCAAGTGAATGTCCTATAACATTAATCCTTGCAATGCCTTTTTCTTGTAGTAAAGGCTTGAGAGTTTCCTCATAAAAGAGAAGCATATCAAAATACTGCTCTATCACTCTATTCATATCACTATTATTTGTGCCTATGTAATAATCATTGAGTAAATCTTGGATTTGCTCTAGTTTAAATTCTGTTCCTCTTATGGCTAGGGTGTATTCTAAATCTTTAGAGTCTGCTTTTGTGTCTTTAAAGAGTGTGGCGGAAAATCCTGAATCTGTATTAGGACAATGTTTTAAAAGGTCGTAGCGTTCAAAGAATTGTTGTAGTTGAGTCTTGCCAAAGTCGCCATCAAGTGTGCCGATAGTAATTTCTTTTTGTTCTTTACCTAACTGAACAAGTTCAACAACTCTATGATTTTTATACTTTGTATTTAAAATATCTGTAATGTAAATTTCTTGAACTTTTAGTTTATTATTAACATCTCTTATCTCATTACCTTTTTCATCTAGTATTACAATAAAATAAGATTTACTTTGTTTTTCTAAAAAATAATGGAAGTATCCATAAGCTGCCATTGCTAACTCTGCATTATCTCTTAGTTTTTTAATCTGCTCTCTATTTTTCATATCATTTCCTTATAACTGATTGCAAATAAACTTATTATCTTTAAAACATTCTGGCATATTTTTAATTAAAATATCACCGCAAGTAAGATAATTATCCCAAATTAGCCTAAAATCCATATTGCCTTCATTGCCTAGCATTGTTGGTCTCAAATTATACCAAACTGAACCCGATTCGTTTATTTTTGTTATATTTTTTTTCGAATCCATTTCAACATTTAGTTGAGCTTTTATCCTTTTGGTATCATATCTTATTCTTACAATATAATTATTGTTTTCAAGCTTTAAATTATTTTGTAAATTATTGGGATTAACTCTAAAAACTTTTAATAATTTTTCTGTTCTTTTTTTGGAATGTGGCATAATATCTAACTCACATATCTCCTTAATCTTCCAATAACTCGGTTGCAACTCATAAGGAGTATAGTAAAGTGGGATTCCTATGAGATAAATAATCCAAAGAATAAATAAGGCTTTAAATACTTTTAGAATCTTTTTTATCTTAATTAGAGTCTTTTTTCTTTTAAGCTTTTTTTCTATCATTATTATTTGTGCCTATGTAGTAATCATTGATGAAATCTTGGATTTGTTCTAGTTTAAATTCTGTTCCTCTTATGGCTAGAGTGTATTCCGAATCTTTAGAATCTGCTTTTGTGTCTTTAAAAAGCGTAGCAGAGAATCCTGAATTGGTGTTAGGGCAGTGTTTGAGTAAATCATACTTTTCAAAGAATCTTTTAGATTGAGTGGGGGAGAAGTCGCCTTTAAAAATTGATTTATAGTTTAAATTAAGAATATCCGAATAAGAGGGATTATTATATCCTTCAATTTCTCTAAATTGCTTTAATTTCTTTCCATCTTTATCTAATTCGTGAGGCTTATAATTTGGATTCGCTAGATGAAAATATCCATAAGCAGCCCATGCTAATTCCGCGTTGTTTTTAAGCCTATTTGTAAGCTCTTTATTTGTCATTAATTTCCTTTATATCAATAATGCAATTCTCAAAATCTGCTTTGAACACAAAGTTATAAGAAGCTATGCTCTCTTGTTCAAAATATTTTCTTTTATTATCCCATTCCACATATAGCCACATATTATCAATATTTTTTTGGGACACTATTTTACTATTGAAAATAAAAAAGAGGCTACTTCCAATTCTATTATATCGTTTTTTTACTTTATGTATATACTCACCATAATCATTTAAATATAGGTTATTTGCTATCTTCTCCCAATCTAAAGTATCTAAACTTGTATCATAATAACTTAGAATCTTATTATACTTTTCCTCATCATTAGGAAGTTCATTAATCTTACACATATTTCTAAACTGCCAATAACTCGGTTGTAATTCGTAAGGCACAAGCCAACCCCAGCCAAAGAAATAGATAAAGACGATAAGAGGCGGAATAATGATAAAACTTAAAATTTTAAAAGTTTTTAGAATCTTTTTCATTAAGCTATCTTTTTATAACTATTAGCTTTAGGAATACAAATAAGTGGAACTCCTTTATCAGAGAATACTCCAGAACTTACTAAATCTTGCATTATAGGATAATCTTCATTATGTTTTTTTAATCCACGAGAACTAGGAAGTATAAGTGCTACTTGTGTGCAAGGTCCTCCACTTATAGGAGGATTAGGACAACCTACAATAGAGCTATAGAGTAAATCAGTTTCTAAAATAAAAGGGATATTCTTATCTTGAATGCTTTTACCTAGATTAGATTTTAATTGCACTACTCCTCCGTGAGAGCATTTCATCTCATTATCTTCTAGTATAGGGTGAAGCATAGCAATGCTTAAAGGTTTTAATTGTTCTTTGTGTTGTTTTTGTTCTCTTTGTATGATAGCTTTATCTTGTTTTTCTTGAGATTCTTTGTTTGTGAGTTCTAGTTTAATATTTAAACTAGAATCTAAGAGAGAATAATTTAAAAGAGTAAGAGTAGAAGCATTTAAAAAGATAGTAAGTGTGCCTAGATTATTTTCTTCATCTTTGGGGGAGAAATAGTAAGTTGGTGTATCTTGTTTAATGGTATTGTCTTTATCTAATTGACCAAAGAGAAAGGGATTCGTTTCTATTTCAGATGAGCCTGTGAGGAGAGTGGAGTAGAAAAAGATTTGAGTAGAGGGAGAGTTAAGAATATCTTGTGTAATACCATAGTCTTGATAGTCTTCTAATAAAGATTGTATGTCTATGTAAGTTTTATCTTGAGTGAATATGTCTATTTTATTGTTATGGATATGGAGGAGGTGAGACATTGAGATGTTTTTATCTAAAAATATGATTTGAATGCTTTTGTCTTGGGATTCTAAGATAAGATTGGAATGTTTGTTTAATCTTGCTTGTTGTTGCTCTTGTCTTTGTTTGTCTCTTAATGCTTTTTCTTGTTCTCTTTGTAGTTCTTTGAGTTGAGATTCTTTTTGTTTAGAATCTAAGTTTTGTAAGGATTGTTCTAAGATTTCTTGTTGTTTTTGTAATTCTTGCTTTTGCTTTTCTTGTTTAATTTGAGAAATAGAATGATAGAGGTCTTTTCTGGCTTCTAAGTATTCATCAGTTATAGAATCTTTGTTGGAGAGGAAGGAAAGGTAAAAAGATGATTTATAATTAAAAGACTTTTTATTCACAATAGCTTCTTTATTTTCATCAAGCAAAATATAGTCTTCACATTGATATAGGGCATTGAGTAGATGAATAGGGGAATCTTTGGTGAGGGAATCTATATCGTTGAGATTAAGTTTTTGGATATATGCTACCTTTGGATTGGCAAATGAAATAATAGGGATAGGTTTGTAGGAATTAAACTCTGTATTGGTTTTTTGGATATTATAGTAGAATTTTTGTTTTTCTTGTTGTAAATCTTGTGGCTGTGGGGTCAATTCTTGATTATCATTTTGTAAAAAACTGCACATTATTATATCTTGGTTAAAGAGATTGGTATAGTTTTTATTGTTGCTATACAGAGAGCAGATATTGTTATTTAGAGTTTTAAAGCTTGGGTAAAATTCGTGAATATTTGCAAGAATTTTAGTAGAAGTCATCGTGGTTGTAAATGTTCCCTTAGCCGCAATGTCTCCTACCTTTGAACCTGTTTTTATTGCAGAAGACATAAAGCCAGAAATAGCAAATGAACCCAAATAATACATAGGTCGATTTTTTATTTCATTTTTAGCTAAATTAAAAAGTATTTTAGCCCTATCCCAGCTATTTATACTTGCTATACCCCTCCAAAATAACTCTACTTCCTCAATGGCTTCTTGCTGATAATAATCTTTAATCACGACACTACCATTTTGCCAATCTCTTAAACCAGAGATTCTACTTAGAAAATCTCCAAAGTTATAGGGAGTAACCAAGAAAGTATCATAAACTCCTTTGCCAAAATCATTTAAGTGTTCTATAATATTTTTATTTTTCTCCATAATTTATCCCTAAAATTTAATCCCTAAAAATCCCACAAAAAAAGCTATTAAAATAATAGCTAATATTCCCATTGCCACCCAATGAATAAACGATTGTTTGTGTATTTTTTGTGGAGGTTGTGTTTTGTGTAATGGGATTACACAAGCTATTATAAAATTGATAAAACTTAAAAATATAAAAGAAAATAACAAAGCCACAATAAACTTTACATTCTGATTAATTGTTGTTGGCAACAATATTGCAAAACATATTCCCGCAATAAACCAAAATATAATACCTATCCCTGTATTTATATAAATGGAGCTAAAAGATTCAACAATTTTATTTGTTTTATAATAGGTGAAGCAATATTTACATTGTAGAACTTCTCCCATTTTTAAAGTATAAATATTCCGAAGCTTCTGTAATTTATTGATTTTCTCCCCACATACTTCGCATTTTTTATAAAGAAACATTTGATAATCCTATTAACTTACTAAGCCAATATTATAACATATATTCTTGAGCTTTATTTTATTGCTCCATTATGCATACATTTAATCTCATTATCTTCTAGTATAGGGTGAAGCATAGCAGTGCTTAGAGGTTTTAATTGTTCTTTGTGTTGTTTTTGTTCTCTTTGTATGATAGCTTTATCTTGTTTTTCTTTAGATTCTTTATTTGTGAGTTCTAGTTTAATATTTAAACTAGAATCTAAGAGAGTAGTTTAAAAGAGCATTTGACAATATGTTTGTGTTTTTAGAGTTATTCTTTTGCATAAGTGTCCTTTGTTATGATTTATCTATGGTATGTATGCTTTGTATTATATTTTATAGTATTTGTATTTCTACTTATATCATTACTCTTTGTATAAACTATCTTTATTTTCTATTTCGTTTTATTGCTCTATCTAATAATATTATTTTATGATATACCTGTTGTATATTACACCCCTATTTAATATGATGCTTTTTAGCATACCATTCTATTTTATCACGTAATTCTTGTGGGAAAGTTTCTCTATATATGGCTGGGATAGTGGGGTTTAGTTTTTTATCAAGTTTACCCTCTTTATAGATTTCTTCTAAATATTCAGGAATATAGTAAGTTGGAGCATTGGGATAACTCTGCGGAGGAGTAACCGAAATTACTTTAGCTTCTAAAAGCATAGTATTCATATAGAGTTTAGCAGCCTCTTCACTCCATTCATTTGGAATATCAAGGTCATAATTGGCTCTATTGCCTTTAATATAACTATATGATCGTTCTAAAAACTCCTTCCTACTCTCAGGTGTAGAATCTTTATCTCTAGGGTCTTTGAGTTTGCCTTGTTCGATTCGATCATCTAAAATTCTTATAATATATCCTTTCCCATCGTAAGCCCAACGATACTCATTATAATCCATCACCCAATCTACCCCTATCATCTCATCTAAATAAGGAAGCATACCAAAGCTATCTAAAGGAGGATTCTTAGCAAGATTTTGACACAGAGCTTTTCTTAAAGGATTTTGATGCACACCATCTATAAATGAACTTACTCCTAAAGAATAATGCAACATCTCTACATCACCAAGTTGGATTAATAAAATAATACTTTGATAACTTCTTGAAGTAAATCCTGTTCTGTGCATTTCTTTAAACCCATTTATATCTCCTAATATCCCTGCTGCTAGATTCCATTCACTCATAGCTAAGTATCCATCACTTAGATGAGCTAAACCTCTGTTTGCTTCTACTTCTGCATAGAGGTATTCATATTCTTTATTGATAAGCTTTCCATTTTCATCTACTCCTGCATAAGCCTCATAAGGTATATCTATAACAGAACTTCTTAATCCACTTCTTATTACCAAGTATTTATATCTTTCTCTTTTAGTCTTTAAAGATTCATAATAGGCTTTTTCTTGTTTTGTCCAAGGAGCTATTGCTCCTTTTACAGGCTCTTTAAGATAGAGTTCTTGCCAAGCTTTAAATTCTAAATAACTTGAGCTTTGTCCTGTTTTTAAAGTAGGGTCTAAATAAATTGGTTTATAGGATTTATAGGGGGAGGATTCCATAATGTGGTGGGCTTGTAATAAGGCTTTGGAATACTCTTTGGTGTATTTGCCAACTCTGCTTTTATCTTTATTAACAAAATCTATTTCATTTGTTTGTTTATTTACATCTAATATAAAACCATCTACTGTATCTATCTCATAAGTCTCACTCATAATCTCTCCTTTATCCTATATATAATCCATCTTTCATTATGATGGTAGTAGCTAGTCTTCCTATGAATTTAGGGCGAGTTTCTTTTGTTTCATTATCTTGATTCTTATCTTTTGTAAAAACTTCTGTTTCGTCTTGTTCATTTTTTGATTTATTATTTTGGTTTGTATTTTGGTTTTCCCCTATCCCCACATACAAAGCTTTGATATTGTTTTTTCCTATGATGTTAAGATGTTCTAAAAGTATCTTTATCTTTGCTTCATAGGTATTTGTTTGTGTATTAGTGTTGGTAATATCATTGGCTATATCACTTAATATATCTATGCAGGTATTATAAGCATCTATGGCTGAAGTTGGTGCCTTTGTATCATTGTCTTTATTATGAGGATTTCTACTTTCTCTATGTTTATACAATCTCTGATTCCACTCATCTTGTTTTAAAAGCATAAATAATTCTTTGAGTATTTGTATATTTATAGAATTCATAGTGTAATTTCTCATAGAAAAGCCTTGAAATTCTAAGTCTTTTAACAAGGATTGTAAGCTATCATAATGATAAGAGAGAAAGGGTAAATTTTTATGAGGCATTGGCATATTGAGATAATAATGTGTAGTGTCTAAATATTGGCTTGTAGTTAAAGGAATAATAAAATTTACATTTCTTTCTTGCTTTTTATAAGATTGCAAGATACTTGCATATTCGTGTGGAATAGAGAAATGCTTTAAGGGTAAGGAGAGAATCTCTTGAGGGATATTAGAATAAAAGAGAGGATTTGTTGTTGTGATTGTATGAGTTGAGTAAGGTATAAAATCTTGTAGAGATTCTATGGCTACATTCTTTTGTCTTATTCCTTGCTGTAGTCCTAATAATCCACCTAATCCTAATATTCCTAAATCTCTTAATTGCTTTAAGGCTTCTCTTCTATTAAGGATAGAGATTCTTATTTTGTTGTTTAGAATAGTTTGCATAAGTTTTCCTTTTAAGATAAGATTTTTTATTTTATATTATTTTATATTATGTTTTCTTGCATAATCCTCTATTTCTTTCCTTAAGTATTCTGGGAAGTTTTCTCTATATATTGCTGGGATAGTGGGGTTTAGTTTTTTATCTAAATAACCTTTTTGATAAATCAGCTCCAATTTTTCAGGTGTATAATAAGTTGGAGCATTAGGGTAGCCTTGAGGGGGAGTGATGGCTTTAATTTTGGCTTCTAAAAGCATAGTGTCTAACCAAATATTTGCTGATTGTTCTGGAGTGTCATTACTAACTTCTAAACTATAATCTGTTTTTAAATTTTCTCTGTAGTTAATCGCTTCTTGTTCAAATTCTAATCTACTCTCCTTTGTAGAGTCTTTATCTCTAGGGTCTTTAAGTCTGCCTTGTTTAACATCATCATATAAAGCCCCTATGGCATCACCACTACCATCATAAATAAATCTATAATTATTAAAATCCATCACCCAATCTACTCCTATGAGTTCATCTAAATAAGGAAGCATACCATATTTATCATAAGGGGGATTTTTGGCAAATTCTTTAATTTGCAAGGCTCTTAGTTTGTTAATATGTATACCATCAAATCCTAATTCTGATTTGTCAGCATAGTTGATAAAAGCCCCAGATATATCTCTACCATAAGCTTTTTTCCCTCCACCTGAAAGTTGTAAGGTTAGAAATTTAACCTGACGCAATCTTGCCTTAAAGCCGTGTAATCTACCATACTTAGCAAACCCATTTATATCTCCTAATATCCCTGCTGCTAGATTCCATTCACTCATAGCTAAGTATCCATCACTTAGATGAGCTAAACCTCTGTTTGCTTCTACTTCTGCATAGAGGTATTCATATTCTTTATTGATAAGCTTTCCATTTTCATCTACTCCTGCATAAGCCTCATAAGGTATATCTATAACAGAACTTCTTAATCCACTTCTTATTACCAAGTATTTATATCTTTCTCTTTTAGTCTTTAAAGATTCATAATAGGCTTTTTCTTGTTTTGTCCAAGGAGCTATTGCTCCTTTTACAGGCTCTTTAAGATAGAGTTCTTGCCAAGCTTTAAATTCTAAATAACTTGAGCTTTGTCCTGTTTTTAAAGTAGGGTCTAAATAAATTGGTTTATAGGATTTATAGGGGGAGGATTCCATAATGTGGTGGGCTTGTAATAAGGCTTTGGAATACTCTTTGGTGTATTTGCCAACTCTGCTTTTATCTTTATTAACAAAATCTATTTCATTTGTTTGTTTATTTACATCTAATATAAAACCATCTACTGTATCTATCTCATAAGTCTCACTCATAATCTCTCCTTTATCCTATATACAATCCATCTTCTAGTATGATGGTAGTAGCTAGTCTTCCTATGAATTTAGGGCGAGTTTCTTTTGTTTCATTATCTTGATTCTTATCTTTTGTAAAAACTTCTGTTTCGTCTTGTTCATTTTTTGATTTATTATTTTGGTTTGTATTTTGGTTTTCCCCTATCCCCACATACAAAGCTTTGATATTGTTTTTTCCTATGATGTTAAGATGTTCTAAAAGTATCTTTATCTTTGCTTCATAGGTATTTGTTTGTGTATTAGTGTTGGTAATATCATTGGCTATATCACTTAATATATCTATGCAGGTATTATAAGCATCTATGGCT